>NZ_MAUD01000011.1 GCF_001700515.1 Streptomyces lushanensis | reverse complement strand
CCCGCCGTCGGCGCCGACGGCAGGCCGGCCGCCGCCGCCACGCCCTCGTCGACCGGTTACGGATACGGCCCCGAGGACCCCTCGGCCCCGGCCGAGAATCTGATCGCGGTCTTCAGCAGTTCGACCCGTAAGGGCCGCTGGCGCATCGGCCGCAGGACCAATGCCTTCGCGCTCTTCGGCAATGTCGAGATCGATCTGACCGAGGCGCTCTTCGGGCAGCGCGTCACGGTGATCAACGCGACGTCCATTTTCGGCAATGTCGAGATCCGCGTCCCCGAGAACATCTCGCTGCGTGGCGGCGGCACGGGCGTCTTCGGCAATTTCGAAGTCCTCACACTGGAGGCCACCGACGCGGACGCGCCGGCCGTCGTCGTGAACGGATACTCGGTGTTCGGCAATGTCGAGGCCAAGCCCAAGCGCGGCAAGAGGGTCGCGGACCTCCGCGACCGGTTCCGCAAGCACCTGGGTCACTGAACCCGGTTCAGCGCTCCCGCGTGGTTCCGGTGAGTGTTCCTTTCCGGTTCTTTCCGGCCAAAGCCGTGCGGTGGTGATGGAGTGTCCGCAATTCCGTACGGCCTTCACGGACTCCGAACCCGGTGCCACGCAGTGCTTAGGAGCGCGCACAGCGGGTAGGGAAAGCTGCATCGTCTCTCGCTCGCGAAGCCGTCGTCAGGAGTAGACCGTGCTGCAACTGCCACATCAGCCCCTGCAGGTCGCCGCCGTGCCCTCCCAGCGGAGTCCCGCTCGGGAGGATCAGGCCGGCCCCTGGCATTCGGAGGCGGTGTGCCGCCGTGACGAAGCCGCATTGTTCTTCGCGCCGTCGAAGGAGCCGACAGCCGCGAGGCTGGCGCGGGAGGAGGCCGCGAAGCGGGTCTGCGCCCGCTGTCCGGTCATGGTGGACTGCCGGGAGCACGCGCTGCTCCAGCCCGAGCCGTACGGAGTATGGGGCGGGCTGACGGCGGCCGAGCGCCGGGTGGTGCTGGCGCGCCGCAGGCGCCGCGAGGTGGAGCTGAGAAAGGCCGCCGCGGCGGGCGAGCGGATCGCCGCCGCGGGCTGACCGGCCGGCTGCCGCCGCTCGCGCCGCCCGGTCGGCCGCCGGGCTTCGGCCGCCGCCCCGTCGGTTCGCACACGGATCGTGGAGACGGGCGGATCATGGATACGGAAAGGGCGCCCCGCCGCACAACGGGGCGCCCTCTCCCTGTCCGTGTCGTCCTGTCCATGACGTCCGGCTCGTCCGCACCGGACGGCGTCCTATCGGGCGCGGTCGAAGTCGATCGTGCTGTAGGCCCGGAGCTTCGACAGCCGGTGGGTGGAGTCGATCTGCCGGATCGTGCCGGACTTGGAGCGCATGACCAGTGACTGCGTCGTCGCGGTCTCCGAGCGGTAGCGCACTCCGCGCAGCAGCTCGCCGTCGGTGATACCGGTGGCGACGAAGAACACGTTGTCGCCGCTGACCAGATCGTCGGTGGACAGGACGCGATCGAGATCGTGCCCGGCGTCGACCGCGCGCCGCCGCTCCGCCTCGTCCTTGGGCCAGAGCTTGCCCTGGATGATGCCGCCGAGGCACTTTATGGCGCAGGCCGAGATGATGCCCTCGGGCGTGCCGCCCACGCCCATCAGCAGATCGACGCCGGTGCCCTCGCGCGCGGCCATGATCGAACCGGCGACGTCGCCGTCCGAGATGAACTTGATCCGGGCGCCCGTCTCCCGGATCTCCTTGACGATCCCCTCATGACGGGGACGGTCGAGGATCACGACCGTGACGTCCTCGGGCGAGGAGCGCTTGGCCTTGGCGACCCGGCGGATGTTGACGGCGACGGGCGCGTCGATGTCCACGAAGTCGGCGGCCTCGGGCCCCGTCACCAGTTTGTCCATGTAGAAGACCGCGGACGGGTCGAACATGGCGCCGCGGTCGGCGGCGGCCAGCACGGCGATGGCGTTGGGCATGCCCTTGGCGTTGAGGGTGGTGCCGTCGATGGGATCCACCGCGATGTCGACCTCGGCGCCGGTGCCGTCACCGACGTGCTCGCCGTTGTAGAGCATCGGGGCTTCGTCCTTCTCGCCCTCGCCGATGACGACCACGCCGTTCATCGACACCGTGGAGACGAGCGTGCGCATGGCGTTCACCGCGGCGCCGTCGGCGCCGTTCTTGTCGCCACGCCCGACCCAGCGGCCGGCCGCCATGGCGGCGGCCTCCGTGACCCGGACCAGTTCCAGGGCGAGGTTGCGGTCGGGTGCTTCGGGAGCCACCTCAAGAGGGGGCGGAAGGTGATGCTCGGTCATCGGAACGCACCTTTCTGTACGGCGACGGCCGGAAAAGAGGGTGATACGACTCTATCCGTAGGCCGACAGAATGAGCAGAGGGGCCCACGGATGAGCGGGAAGCCCTGATGCGACGATGGTGCGGTGGCAGGTATGCGAGGCAGACAGACGGTGCGGGACATGTTCCTGTCGATGGCGGTCATCGGGGTCGTCGTCGCGGGGATCTACGTGTTCATTCCGCACGACGACACACCGGTCCCGGTCAAGGCGGTCGACTACCGCGTCGAACTGCTGACCGCGCGCCGGGCCGCGCCCTATCCGGTCCTGGCGCCGACGGGTCTCACCGGGCGGTGGAAGCCGACATCGGTCTCGTACCGGGCCGAGGACGGCGACGCGTGGCATCTCGGCTATCTGGCGCCGGACGGCGAGTATGTCGCCGTCGAGCAGTCCACGGCGCCCGCGCGGAACTATGTGCCCGAGGTGAGCCAGGAGGCGGCCGACACCGGCAGGACGGAGCAGGTGGCGGGCGAGGCGTGGCAGCGCTGGGAAGGGCCCAAGTACGACGCCCTGGTCCGCACCGAGGGGAACGCGACGACGGTGGTGACGGGCACGGCCTCGTACGAGCGGCTGGCGGAGATGGCCGCCGCGCTGAAGCCCGGGGCGCGCCAGTCCTGACGCGCCCGCTACGCGCCCGCTCCGGTCGTACGCCCGGCTGAGCCGTGGCCGTACGCCCGGCCTTTCTGAGCCGTGGCCGTAGGCCCGGTCCCCCTGAGCCGTAGGCCGTACGTCCGGTCCGCCTGATCCGTGTGCCGGGTCTGTCTGATCCGTACGGCGAAGGCCGCCGCCCTCCGCGGGCGGCGGCCTTGTGCGGGTGTCAGACGCCCGAACTTTGAACCGAGCCTCGCGGCGACCCTCTTCACAGCCGCCCGTGCCGCGGCTACTCCCCGTCCCGTGTCTCCTCCGCCGTCCCGGCCCTCTCCTCGGCCAAGGACGCGTCCAGCCGCGCCCGCGCGCCCTCCAGCCAGCGGCGGCAGACCTTCGCCAGTTCCTCGCCGCGCTCCCACAGGGCCAGCGAGTCCTCCAGGGACGTACCGCCCGCCTCCAGCCGGCGTACGACCTCGATCAGCTCGTCCCGTGCCTGCTCGTATCCGAGCACGGCGGCTTCGTCCGTCCTGGCCATGTCATCCACCCTCTGCCACCCTCTGTACGCGCGCCTGCGCGCGATCCGACAACCCGGCGCGGCTCACTCCGCGACCCGTACCGTGAATTCGCCCTCCGCCACCCGGGCCCTCAGCTCCTCGGCCTCCGTGACCTCGCGCGGGGACCGTACGACCGTTCCGTCGGGGCGTTGCAGCACCGCGTATCCGCGCTCCAGCGTCGCCGCGGGCGACAGCGCGACCACCCGTGCCAGGGTGTGCGACAGCTCCGAGTCCGCGCGGTCCAGCAGATGCCGCAGCACCCGTCTGCTCCGGTCGGCCAGCGCGGCCACCTCGGCCGCGCGCTCGTCCACCATCCGGTGGGGCCGCTCCATCACCGGCCGGGCCAGCGCGTGGGCGAGCCCGCGCTCCTCGCGGTCCAGCAGCCCCCGGACCGTCCGCAGCGCCCGGTCCCGCAGCGCCTGCACCCGGTCCAGCTCCTCCCCGACGTCCGGCACGATCTTCTTCGCCGCGTCCGTCGGCGTCGAGGCCCGGAGATCCGCCACCAGATCCAGCAGCGGCGCGTCCGGCTCGTGCCCGATCGCGGAGACCACGGGCGTCCGGCACGCGGCCACCGCCCGTACCAACTGCTCGTCCGAGAAGGGCAGCAGATCCTCGACGCTGCCGCCGCCGCGCGCCACGACGATCACATCCACCTCGGGCAGCGCGTCCAGCTCCTTCACCGCCTGGATGACCTGCGCCACCGCGTTGACGCCCTGCACCGCCGTGTTGCGCACCTCGAAACGGACCGCCGGCCACCGCCGCCGCGCGTTCTCCAGGACGTCCCGCTCGGCCGCCGACGCCCGCCCGCAGACCAGCCCGATCAACTGCGGGAGGAAAGGCAGCGGTTTCTTGCGGTCCGCGGCGAACAGCCCTTCCGCGGCCAGGGACTTCCTCAACTGCTCCAGCCGCACGAGCAGTTCACCGATCCCGACCGGGCGTATCTCCGTGGCCCGCAGCGAGAGCTGGCCACGCGGCGCGTACCACTCCGGCTTCGCCTGCACCACGACCCGCGCGCCCTCGGAGACCACGTCCGCGATCGCGTCGAACACCTGCCGGTAGCAGGTGACGCTCACCGAGATGTCGTACGACGGGTCGCGCAGCGTCAGAAAGACGACGCCCGCACCGGGCCGGCGCGAGAGCTGGGTGATCTGTCCCTCGACCCAGACCGCGCCGAGCCGGTCGATCCACCCGCCGATGAGCCGGGACACCTCGCTGACCGGCAGCGGAGCGTCCGCGGACGTATGCAGAGCCATACCGAGGAGCGTATCCGCCGCCTACGACATCACTCCCGAAACGGCCCACCGCTCGGGCTCACGCGCCGCCGGGCCGGTCTTCCGTCCCCCCGCCGCTCGATCGTCCGCCGCCGGCCGCTGGACCGTCACCCGCCCGTCCGCCGCAGGTTTGTGCCCGGTCACGTACACCGATGCCGACGCTGACGCCGACACCTCACCCGACTCCGACTCCAACTCCGGCTCCGTCCGCGGATCCCGGTCACGTACGCCCGGCGTCAGCCGGACGGGCGACCCTCCGTGCCTTCCGCACGGCCTTACGATGGGAGGCATGACTGCCACGTCCCGCCCGTCGCCCGCCGCCGCCCCCAGTGGAGACGCCGTGCGCCGCGCCGGCAAACGCGTCCTGCTCGCCGCTCCCCGCGGCTACTGCGCGGGTGTCGACCGCGCCGTGATCGCCGTGGAGAAGGCGCTCGAACAGTACGGGGCGCCGATCTACGTCCGTCACGAGATCGTCCACAACAAGTACGTCGTCAAGACCCTGGAGAAGAAGGGCGCGATCTTCGTCGACGAGACGGCGGAGGTTCCCGAGGGATCGATCGTCATGTTCTCGGCGCACGGTGTCGCGCCCGTCGTCCACGAGGAGGCGGCCGAGCGCCGGCTCGCCACCATCGACGCGACCTGCCCCCTGGTGACCAAGGTGCACAAGGAGGCCGTCCGGTTCGCGAGCGAGGACTACGACATCCTGCTGATCGGTCACGACGGCCATGAAGAGGTCATCGGTACCTCGGGCGAGGCGCCGGACCACATCACGCTGGTGGACGGTCCCGGCGATGTCGCGAACGTCGAGGTGCGCGACGAGTCGAAGGTCGTCTGGCTCTCCCAGACCACGCTCTCGGTGGACGAGACGATGGAGACGGTCGACGCGCTGAAGCAGAAGTTCCCGCTGCTCGTCTCACCGCCGAGCGACGACATCTGCTATGCCACGCAGAACCGTCAGATCGCGGTCAAGCAGATGGGCGCCGACGCGGATCTGGTCATCGTCGTCGGCTCCAAGAACTCCTCCAACTCGGTACGGCTGGTCGAGGTCGCCCTCGGCGCGGGCGCGGGCGCCTCCCATCTGGTGGACGGCGCCGACGAGATCGACGAGGCATGGCTGGAGGGCGTCTCCACGGTCGGTCTCACCTCGGGCGCGTCCGTACCGGAGGTCCTGGTCGAGGGCGTTCTGGAGTGGCTCTCGCAGCGCGGCTTCGAGGATGTCGAGATCGTCAAGGCGGCGGAGGAGTCGATCACGTTCTCGCTGCCCAAGGAGCTCCGCCGTGATCTGCGCGCGGAGGCCGCGGCCCTCGTGGAGAAGTGAGAGCACGGCGGGGGGAGTGAGCACGACGGAGGGACGAGCACGCCGGGGGAGCCGGAACGCCGGGGAGTGAGCACGCCGGCGGGAGTGTCGCGGGAACGTGGCGGGGTTCGTCAGCAGGCGCTCGCGGGCCGTACTCCCGGAAGTCGCTGTCAGCGTCTGGCCGTAACGTTGTGTCCATGAACGTCTTCGGAGTGGACATCGGTGGCTCGGGCATCAAGGGTGCGCCCGTGGACCTGGATCGCGGCGATCTCGCCGAGCCGCGGCACAAAGTACTGACCCCGCACCCGGCGACACCGGAGAGCGTCGCCGACGGCGTGGTGGAGGTCGTGCGGCATTTCGGCTGGTCGGGCCCGGTCGGTATCACCTTTCCCGGTGTGGTCACGGGCTCCGTGATCCGCACCGCCGCCAATGTCGACAAATCATGGATCGATACGGACGCCGGACAGCTCCTCGGCGACAAGCTGAATCTGCGGACCACCGTTCTGAACGACGCGGACGCGGCGGGCGTCGCGGAGATGTCCTTCGGCGCGGGGCGCGGCCGTAAGGGCGTGGTCTTTCTGCTGACCTTCGGCACGGGCATCGGCAGCGCGCTGTTCATCGACGGCAAGCTGGTGCCCAACACCGAGCTGGGCCATCTGGAGCTGCACGGCCATGAGGCGGAGAAGCGCGCGTCGTCGAAGGCCAAGGAGGACGCGGAGCTGAGCTGGCACCACTGGGCGCACCGGGTGCAGAAGTATCTGGAGCATCTGGAGATGCTGTTCTCGCCGGAGCTGTTCATCATCGGCGGCGGGGTGAGCCGTAAGTCCGAGAAGTTCCTGCCGCTGATCGAGGGGATCAGGGCCGAGATCATTCCGGCGGAGCTCCAGAACAACGCGGGGATCGTGGGCGCGGCGATGGTGGCGGCGGACAGGAGCTAACCGCGCCGTACGGCCCGGTAGGCGGTGGCGCCGTTGGGCGGTGTGGTCCGGGCCGGTCTGACCTTGGACCCGGCCCGGAGGGCGGCGGCGTCCCGGGCGCGCTGCCGCCGTCCCATCTGCCGCACCTTCCGCACGGACGCGATGAGCCCGGCGACGAGCGTGCCGCCGTACAGCCATCCCGCGTGTACGGCCAGCGCCGTGATCAGCGCCAAGGTGTGGCCGCCGAGACCGCCGGAGCCGCCGGCGATGGGAACGCTGCCGACCGCGAAGGCGATCGGCACGCTGATGGGAGCCGTCACCAGGTCGGCGGTGCGGACCCAGAGCGCGGTCACCGCGCTGACCGGCAGGAACAGCACGCCGTACACCAGAGGCGCGCTGTCGAGGAGCAGCCGGTCCAGAAAGGCCACACACAGCATCGCGGCGGAGGCGAAGAGTCCGGCGCCGAGCCCGGTGAACCGGGGATTGGGCAGTCTGCGCGGTTTCCGCAGCCTGCCGAGCCGCTCCAGCGTGCCGGGCCTCTTCAGCGTGCCGGGCCTCCCCGCCTCGGCGGAGGGCCTGCCCGCTCTGCTCGGTCCGCCCTGCTTGTCGGACTTCCGTGGGCGCAGCGCGGCGGACGGTGACATCCGGCGGCGGGTCGTCGACCCGGGCAGCCGGTACACGCTCGCGGATCCCGTTACGGCACCCTGCGGGGAGGGCGGGTTCTGCGGCCGTTGCCGGCGCCGGGCCTGACGTGTCCTGTGCTGCTCCACCGCTACAACGTAGGTGGCACACGGTGAGGAATCAGGCGATGGACACGCCCTTTGGGTGACCTTGGCGTTGAGTTCGAGATCACGGGGCGCGTCGGGTGGCGCCCCGAACCCGTCATCGACCGCCGCGGCCCGCCCGTAAACTGGGGGATCGGTCCCCGGACCGTAAGCAGGCCATCAAGCGGATCCCGGCCCCGGCCGGTCCTCCCTCAGCCAGTCCTCACTCCAGGAAGTCGCCAACGTGTCGCTCACGATCGGAATCGTCGGCCTGCCGAATGTCGGCAAGTCGACCCTGTTCAACGCCCTGACCAAGAACGACGTGCTGGCGGCCAACTACCCGTTCGCCACCATCGAGCCCAACGTCGGCGTGGTCGGCGTGCCGGACCCGCGGCTGAACCAGCTCGCGGAGATCTTCGGTTCCCAGCGGATCCTTCCCGCCACGGTCGACTTCGTCGACATCGCCGGTATCGTGCGCGGCGCCTCCGAGGGCGAGGGCCTGGGCAACAAGTTCCTGGCGAACATCCGTGAGTCGGACGCCATCTGCCAGGTGATCCGGGCCTTCAAGGACGAGAACGTCGTCCATGTCGACGGCAAGGTCTCGCCCAAGGACGACATCGAGACGATCAACACCGAGCTGATCCTCGCCGACCTCCAGACGATCGAGAAGGTCCTCCCGCGCCTCCAGCGCGAGTCGCGGATCAAGAAGGAGGTGCTGGGCCAGGTCAAGGCGATCGAGGAGGCCCAGGCCATCCTGGAGACCGGTGAGACCCTCTTCTCCGCGGGCATCGTCCAGGGCACGGAGAAGGCGGAGCCGCTGCGCGAACTGCATCTGCTCACCACCAAGCCCTTCCTCTACGTCTTCAACGTCGACGAGGAGGAGCTGACGGACGACTCCTTCCAGGACGATCAGCGCGCCCTGGTCGCCCCGGCGGAGGCGATCTTCCTCAACGCCAAGCTGGAGTCCGACCTCGCGGAACTGGACGACGCGGAGGCCCTCGAACTCCTCCAGTCCGTGGGCCAGCAGGAACCGGGCCTCGCCACCCTGGCCCACGTCGGCTTCCGCACCCTGGGCCTCCAGACCTACCTCACGGCAGGCCCCAAGGAGTCCCGCGCCTGGACGATCAAGAAGGGCGCCACGGCCCCGGAAGCGGCCGGCGTGATCCACACCGACTTCCAGAAGGGCTTCATCAAGGCCGAGGTGATCTCCTTCGCCGACCTGGTGACCACCGGCTCGGTGGCCGAAGCCCGCTCCGCCGGCAAGGCCCGCATGGAGGGCAAGGACTACGTGATGCAGGACGGCGACGTGGTCGAGTTCCGCTTCAACGTCTGAGCGGATGAGATGACACCACGTCGCCGACGTGGCAGACATCCAGGTCAGATGGGGTCGACTCCTTCGGGGGTCGGCCCCTTCGTCCATCCCGTGCCGGCTCGGTGCTGGATTTTCTGACGCTCAGTCACCCTCGCTCAACCCTACCGGTGGGATCGGTGTGACCTGATCGTTGTCTGCTCTCCTGGCCTCCGGCGGCGTACTGCCCAACTGGCCGCAGCTGTCAAGCCGACAGCGATCAGGGTTGCAGGTAGCTGAGTGAGCAGGCCCTCGATGAGCAGTCGCTGCAGAGCCATGTCGCTTCTTCTCGCTCGATGTTGACTCATCGAGAGTGACCCGCTGTGCGGGGGGTTCGACAGTTCTGGACACCGCTGGACAACATCGGACGTGGCTGGACAGGATCAGACGCGTGTTACGCGGAGTGGGCGAGGTTGGCGCCGGAGCAGTCGGGATCAGGTGTCGTAAACGGTGGAGCGATGCCCGACGTGGACGACCCACACCACGAGCTCTCCGTTGTCGATCGTGTAGACGACCCGGTAGTCGCCGACTCGCAGGCGACGGCGTTCCGGCTGGGACACGAGTGCGGTGCTGTTGAAGCCGAGTGGATCGCCCTCCAGCTCGGTCAGCTTGGCCAGGATGCGCAGCGCCGTCTCGCGCGGGATCTTCCGAAGTTCGGCCTGTGCCTCGGGGCGGAAGACGGTTCGGTACTCACTCACCGCGTGCCAGCGTCTCCCTCATGATGTCCTCGATCGGGATGCCGGGTGCGGGATTGGCCATGCGCTCGTCGATGATCCGGTTGATCTCGCGTTCTTCCCACTCCTGGTACTTGCGCAGCACCTCGATGGAAACGACGGCGGCGACTTCCTTGCCGCGGCGCGTAATCACGGTGGGTACGTCGTCGCGGTCGGCGCGCTCCACGACCTCCGCCAAGTGCGCGCGCACGTCGCGGATGGACTCTATGGGCAGCGGCTGTGTCATGCGCTCAAGAGTACCGAGTGTCCCATGTGTACACAACGCGTCGCCGTGGTGGGCGGACGGGTCTTCTCGCGGTCGCGCGTGCTGGATGTGCTGGACGAACGTGCGCCGTGCTGGATCGGTGCTGACTTTTGGGCGCCTCGCAGTGGTCGCTCCAGTCGCTCGGGTAAGCGTGTGAATGCGGAATGTTACTTTCACTGGTCACCGAGCTCGCGGCCGAGGTCGGCGTGACCCCCACCGCTGTCCTGCGGGAGGTTGACCGGTTGGCTGGTGGTGGCAATCCTGACTGATTGGCGAGTGGGGCGCAGTCGCCTTGTCAAGGCCCGTACCGACACTCCGCTCTACCGTCCGCTGAGCGAGCTCATGTCCGTCTCCTTCGGCCCCGTGCCCGTGCTCACTGATGCGCTGGCTGGACTCGAAGGCGTGGAGCGGGCCTACATCTAGGGCTCGTGGGCCACCCGGTCCAACGGTGAGCCGGGGCTGCCGCCTGCTGATGCGGACGTCCTCGTTGTAGGTGCCCCCGATGCCGACGCGCTCTTCGACCTTGCCGAGGAGGCGTCACGGCGCCCTCATCGCGGCACCGCCGGGCGCCATCGGGCCACAGTCCTGCACTGCGACGGCGACTTCGACATGATTGCCTCGGTGAGCGGGCTGCGAGCCGAGTGGGTCGTGCAGCCCGGCACCACCGACTGGGCCGGGAAAGCGCATGGGATGCCGGGTGGGGAGTTTCGTGGTGGTGGCGTGCTCTTGCGGGGATCATCGGGGCATGCCCGAAATCGTTGACGCGCCAGTCATTCTGAGTAACGAGCCCGGATCCTTCTCGTGGGGTGTGCTGAGCGAGCGGCATCCGGCGCTCATCAGGAGAGTGCGGGAGGCCTTTCCGTACGGTCCCGGGCAGCACCGGGCGCTCGATGTTCTGCTCGGCGAGTGCGCGGAGGGCGTGATCGAGCCGCTGGGGTCCGGGGCGCGCGACCGGGAGCTGTGGGCCCGATGGGACCGGGGGCATGTCGGCGGGTCGTGGTTCGACGCGCCGTTCCTGTGGGCGGAGAGCTACTTCTACCGCAGGCTCCTCGACGCCGTCGGGTACTTCGGGCCCGGCCCGTGGCAGGGCATCGATCCGTTCCGTCCGTTCAAGCTGGCCGAACTGCGTACCGGAGAGGCGGAAGCCGAGCTGGCGGCGCTGGACCTGCTCGCCACGCGGCCCGTCGACGAGCAGGGCCGCGCGCTGCTCCAGGGCTCCCTGTGGGGCAATCGCGCGGACCTCGGGTTTCATCTGCTCGCCGGCGGTGGGGCGGCGGGCGGCGGCGCCGGTGCCGGTGGTCCTCTTGTCGCCGACGACTCCGAGACGCTGTGGTCGCTGCTGCCCGCCGGAGGCCCGAACACGGTATGTGTCGTCGCGGACAACGCCGGACGCGAACTCGTCCCCGATCTGCTCCTGATCGACCACCTGCTGCGGTACGGGCACGCCGAACACGTCGTCCTGCACGTCAAGCCCCACCCGTACTTCGTCTCCGACGCCACCACCGCCGATGTGATCGACTGCCTGCGCCATATGAGGCGGGCCGACGGCGTTGCCGGAGCGGCCGGCGGCCGGCTCTGGGAGGCGACGGGACGCGGTCGGCTCGTCGTACGGGCGCACGCCTTCTCCTGCGCGCCCCTGCCGTACGCGGACATGCCCGACGATCTGCGGCAGGACTTCGCGGAGGCCACCGTGACCATCATGAAGGGCGACCTGAACTACCGGCGTCTGGTGGGCGATCGCCTCTGGCCCGCCACCACACCGTTCGCCGAGCGCACGGCGTACTTCCCGGGCCCTGTGGCGGCTCTGCGCACACTGAAGTCCGAGGTGATCGTCGGACTGGACGAGCGGACGGAGGCCGCGCTCGTCGCCGCGCACGACCGGCGATGGCGTACCGGCGGCACCCACGCGCTGATCCAGGTCCGCCGCTGATGCCGTGCGGGCGCCGTACGGGCGCCGTACGGACGGACCGAGCGCCTGGTCAGGCCGCGGGCGCCGGCCCGGTCTTCGCGCCCGCGCCGCAGAGCGGTACGACGGCGGAACGGCCGGTCCAGCCGCCCACCGCCGCCCAGCAGGCGACGCCCGTCGACTCCACGAAGAGGCCCCGGGCGGCCAGATCGAGCTGCGCGGCGCGGAGCTGGTCCTCCGTCACGGTGAGGAAGGTGCCGCCGGACTCCCTCACGGCGCGCAGGATCTGGCGGGCGCGCGGCGGACGGGGGATGGCGATGCCCTCGGCGAGAGTGGTGGGCGCGGGAGCCGCCCCGGCCATCACGGGAGCCGCCCCGGCCGTCGCGTGACCGGGCCCGGCCGTCGCGGTCCCGGCACCGGGAGCGTTTTCGCCGCCCGGGCCGGGGCCGGTCACCGGCGCGCCCGGCAGATCGTCGGCGCCCGCGTGGAAGGCCGCCGCCAGCGGTGAGACCGCCTCGGCCTGGACGGCGATCAGCGCGGGCCGTTCGTCGATGAGTCCGTGCCCGTACAGCTCCGCGACGGCGAGCGCGGCGCCGAGCAGCAGGGTCCCGTTGCCGACCGGTACGACGACCGCCTCGGGAAGGCGTCCTCCGAGGTCCTCCCACAGCTCGTAGACATAGGTCTTCGTCCCGTGCAGGAAGTACGGGTTGTGGACATGGCTCGCGTAGAACGTGCCCGGTTCGTCGGCGGCGGCGCGGGCGGCCAGTGCGGTGGCCTCGCGGTCGCCTGGGACGCGGACCAGACGCGCGCCGTGCGCCCGGATCTGCTCGGTCTTCTTCGGCGAGGTCCCCTCCGGCACATACACCGTGCAGGGCAGTCCGGCACGCGCGCAGTACGCCGCGACGGCCGTGCCCGCGTTGCCGCTGCTGTCCGCGACGACACGCTCGGGACCGAGCCGCCGTGCCAGCTCGGCGAGCATCACCGCGCCACGGTCCTTGAAGGAGAGCGTGGGCATCAGGAAGTCGAGCTTGGCGGAGACGGACGGAGTCAGCGCCACGAGCGGGGTACGGCCCTCGCCGAGGCTGGTGACGGGCGCGGAGAGCGGCAGCGCCTCCTCGTAGCGCCAGAGCGAATTGACGCGCCGGGGCAGGGAACCCAGAGCCACCGGCGAGGTGTCGACGGCGAGATCCCACGGCCCCCGGCAGACCGGACAGCACCAGGTGAGCGAATCGACGGGCGAGCGCGTGCCGTCGACCGGGCAGAGGTACGTCGGGTGGGTCGTCGTCATGTCCCTCAGCATCGCAGTCGCCCGGGCCGGGCCCGGTGGCCGGCCTTCGGCAAACCTCAAGTCATCACTTCGGGTGAAACTCTGGCCCATGCTTGCGGCCAACAACCGACGGTTGCCAGGCTGTTGCTGTCTGTCAACCTGATGGGAGTGCCCGTGGCCTTCGGTGAGCAGCCCGCCTATCTGCGCGTTGCGAGCGATCTCCGTAAGAAGATCGTCAATGGCGTGCTGCCGCCGCACACCCGATTGCCCTCGCAGGCCCGTATCCGCGAGGAGTACGGCGTCTCGGACACGGTCGCGCTGGAGGCGCGCAAGGTGCTGATGGCGGAAGGGCTGGTCGAGGGGCGCTCCGGGTCGGGCACATATGTACGGGAGCGGCCCGTCCCGCGCCGGATCTCCCGCTCCGGGCACCGCCCGCCGTCCGGCTCCAGTCCGTTCCGCCAGGAGCAGGCGGAGACCGGCGCGCGGGGCACCTGGGAGTCCAGGAGCGAGCAGGAGCAGGCCGGGGTCGAGATCGCGCTCCGTCTCGGCATCCAGCCGGGCGAGCCGGTGATGCGTACGCGCTATGTCTTCCGGGACGGCGGCGAGCCGATGATGCTCTCCACCTCGTGGGAGCCGCTGTCGCTCACGGGGCGTACGCCGGTGATGCTGCCCGAGGAGGGACCGCTGGGCGGGCGCGGGGTGGTCGAGCGGATGGCGGCCATCGACCTCGTCGTGGACAACGTGCTGGAGCAGATCGGCGCACGGCCGGGGCTCGCGGAGGAGCTGCTGGCGCTCGGCGGTGTGCCCGGCCATGTGGTGATGGTGCTGGAGCGGACCTACTACGCGTCGGGGCGTGCGGTGGAGACGGCGGATGTGGTCGTCCCCGCCGACCGCTTCCGCATCGCGTACCACCTCTCCGTCAAGTAGGCGGTCACCGACCGCTGTTGTCGGGCCCGGGTTCGTCCCGACGCGCCTGTCGGATGGTCGTGACGGAGAGTCAACTTCCCTTCTGTTGGGCCCTGATGTGTCTACTGCATACCGAAGTGCCGTAGCGTGTGCGCCGGGTCCGGGCAACGGCGTACGCCGGAGCGTGCCCTGCTTTTCAGCGCTTTGTTGGCCGGATGCGTATCTCTTTGTGAAATCGCGTATCCGCTGAGTGAAGGTCAGGCGTAGGCTCAGGCATATGCGGAGTGCGGTTTCCTGGGAGTTTTCAGAGACATGCAGGCCGGTGGCAGGAGGAGCTCGATGAACGACGGCGTGGTCGCGCTCCCGTGGCTGGTGATACGGGAGGACGGCAACGGCAACCGCTATCGCGTCGGCAGGTACGCCACCGAGGACGAAGCGAAGAAGGTGGCGGACACTCTCGACGGCTCGGGGCACAAGCAGCTCTACTGGGTCGAGCGCGTCGGCCAGACCGCTCACTAGATCCTGTCCCCGCTCGTCGGTGTTCGCGTTACGCTCCGGCGCATGAGTGATCGTGTCGTGGTGGCGGGTGCCGTGTGCCATCGGGGCCGGCTGCTGGCCGCCCGCCGCAGCGCGCCGCCCGAGCTGGCCGGACGCTGGGAGCTGCCCGGCGGCAAGCTGGAGCCGGGCGAAGGGCCCGAGCAGGCGCTCGTGCGCGAGCTGCGCGAAGAACTCGGCGTGGAGACGCGGCCGATGGAGCGCATCCCCGGTGAGTGGACGCTGAAGCCCGGCCATGTGCTCCAGGTGTGGACGGCTCGGCTGCTCTCCGGTGAGCCGCGTCCCCTGGAGGACCACGACGAGCTGCGCTGGCTCGGCCCTGACGAGATCCATACGGTGGACTGGCTCGACCAGGACCGTCCGGCCGTGACCGAGGCCGCCCGCCGCCTCCGCGCCGCCTCGTCCGACGCCTCCGACGCCGTGGCCGAGCCTCCTTTCCACGAGGACGGACCCTAGGACCGGGGGCGTCTACTCCGTTTGTCCCACCGTGGATCCGGCGGGGCGATAGCCGTTCCGGATATCGGGTATGAGCTGATTGATCCCTCCGCAAGGGACACGGCCCCTGTCGTCGGTCTTGGGAAGTGATCGGCTTGATCGACACGGAGGACGGCGCGGAGGCCGAGTGGACCTTCCCCGCCGAGCCCGATTCCGTCCATGCCGCCCGCCATGCCGTACGCGACACGCTCCGCACCTGGAAGGTGCTCCCCGCTGTCTGTGATGTGGCGATTCTGCTGGTCAGCGAGCTGGTGACCAACTCCCTGCGCTATGCCTCCGGACCGATCGGGGTACGTCTCGCCCTTCGCGCCGGGGCGTCCGCGGCCCGGGAGCGGGCCGCGCTCCTGGTGGAGGTCTCCGATCCCCTCCCGGACCCTCCGACCGAGCGGCCCGCCGGCCCCGACGACGAGGGAGGCCGCGGAATACAGCTCGTGGCCTGTTCCGCCGGGCGCTGGGGCACCCGACGGGGGAAGACGGGCAAGACCGTGTGGTTCGAGCTGCCTCTGCCTGGTTAGGAGTGTGAAGGAACAACGATCACCTCGACGCGGCTCAAAAAGAACGAGACCGTGCTGTGATCGTGAACGGCGTGTCGGCCGGGGCCGTAGTGCTGAATACTGCGGGCATGGCCGGTCCGGTGCGTGAGCTGGAGGGGACGGTCGCGTGAGCGAGATATCTGGGACGACGGGCGACGTCGTATGGCAGAGCAGTCCGCCCGGCTCGATATACGACTACATCAGAGTCGCTTCCTTCTCGATCGGCCCGGACGGGCTGGTCGACCAGTGGAGCGAGCGTGCCGCCGAGCTGTTCGGTGTCGGTGCGCACCAGGTCAGGGGCAAGGACCCGGTCGAGGTCTTCATGCCCGCCGACCTGCGCCACCGCGGCCATCGCCGGGTCAGGGAGATCCTCGACGGCAAGGAGTGGACCGGCCTGGTCCCGTTCAGGACCGACGGTGAGCACGGCGGCCACGGGGAGCACGGGCTCGCCGAGATCTATGTGATGCCGAGCGAGACGGAGAGTGGCGAACGCGGCGCTCTCTGTATAGTCGTCGATGTCCGGGCGCTACGCCGGATCGAAACCGATCTCGCCTCCTCGCAGGCTATTTTCGGCCAATCTCCCTTCGGCTTCCTGCTGTTCGGCACCGATCTCAAGGTGCAGCGCGCCAACGAGCGGTTCGCCACCGTCTTCGGCGGCAAGGCGGGCGACCACCGCGGGCGCACCGTGCACGACTATCTCTCCCGTCCCGAGGCGGAGCGGATGACCGCCGCCCTTCAACGGGTCCTGAAGACCGGGGAGTCCGTCACCGATCTTCAGATCGTCGGCACCCAGCCCGGCGGCAAGGAGCGCCGGCACTGGTCGGTCAACCTCTACCGTGTGCACAGCGGATCGGGCCGCCCCGTCGGTGTCGCCGGAGTGGGCACCGACGTCACCCGGCGTCATATCGCCGCCCGCGAGGCCGCCAGCGCGCGACGCAATCTCGCCCTGCTCAACGAGGCCAGCGCCCGGATAGGCAACTCCCTCGATCTGGAGACCACCGCCCGCGAACTGCTCGATGTCGCCGTCCCCGGCTTCTGCGACCAGGCCGCCGTCGATCTCTACCAGAGCCTGCTCACCGGCGAGGAGGCACCGCCGGGACGGTGGGGCTCCTCCGGCAACGACTCCGGTGGCGGCAGCGCCCGGCTGCGCCGGGTCGCCTTCGCGAGCGCCGTCTCCGACGCGCCGCTGACCGGCCCCGGCGGCGCGGGCGAGGAGGGCTATGTGCCGCCGCAGGTGGGCGCCGTACACCGGTTCCCGTTCAGCTCGCTCAGCGCGAACGCCCTGCGGACCGCCCGGGTGCAGTCCATCCCCGGCGACACGGGCAGTCTGGTCCAGTCCACGCTGGCCGTCCCGATGGTCGCCCATGACACGGTCATCGGACTCGCCCAGTTCTCCCGGACCAAGGGCAGCGAACCGTTCGGCGAACGGGACCGGGCGCTCGCCGTCGAACTCGCCGCGCGCGCCGCGGTCTGTATCGACAACGCCCGCCTCTACCGCCGGGAGCACGAGCGCGCGCTGATACTCCAGCGCAGTCTGCTCCCGCCGGGCGACCCGGAGGCCGCCGGGCTGGACATCGCCTGCCGCTATCTGCCGGGCAACACCGCCACCGAGGTGGGCGGCGACTGGTTCGACGTCATCGAACTGCCCGGCCACCGCACCGCGTTGGTCGTGGGCGATGTCATGGGACGCGGTCTGCGGGCCGCCGTGGCCATGGGGGAACTGCGTACCGCCGTACGCACGCTGGCCCTGCTCGACCTGGAGCCCGCGGAAGTGCTCTCGGCGCTCGACGAGATCGCCCGCGGCCTCGGCACCCCCAGCGGTGCCCAGCAGGCCTCGCGGGTCGCCCACAAGACACGGGACGCCGATCTCTCCGAGGTCTATCTCGCCACCTGTGTGTACGCGGTCTACGACCCGGTCACCCGGCGCTGCACCTTCGCCAACGCGGGCCATCTCCCGCCCGTGCTGGTCGAGCCGGGCGAGGCGGCGCTGATGCTCGACGTGCCGCCCGGGATGCCGCTCGGCGTGGGCGGCGAACCCTTCGAGCAGGTCGAGGTCGACCTGGAGGAGGGCGCGCTGCTGGCGCTGTACACGGACGGCCTCGTCGAGTCCAGGGACCAGCCGCTGGACGAGGGGCTGAGCGCCTTCCGCGCCGCTCTCACCAACCCGGGCCGCCCGCTGGAGGACGTCTGCGACCACGTTCTCGGTACGCTCGACACCCGGCACGGCGAGGACGACATCGCGCTGCTGATGGCCCGTATCCAGGGGCTGCCCGCCGACGCGGTCGGTGACTGGCGGCTGCCGCGCGAGCCGCGCTCCGTCGGCCGGGCCCGGGAGCTGGCCCGCGCGCAGCTGCTGGCCTGGGACCTCGAACCGCTCGTGGACACCGTCGAACTGCTCGTCAGCGAACTGGTCACCAACGCCATGCGCTACGGCGAGGGCGAGATCAGGCTGCGGCTGCTCCGCGACCGTACGCTCGTCTGCGAGGTGTGGGACGCCGGGCTGGTCCAGCCCCGGCGGCGACGGGCCCGTGACACCGACGAGGGCGGCCGGGGACTGCAACTGGTCGGCCTGCTGAGCGCCGCCTGGGGCTCGCGCCGGACTCCGCGCGGAAAGACGGTCTGGTTCGAACTCGCCCTGCCCGACGGCGACTCGACGGCGGAACCGACCGTCGAGCAGCTCCTGAGCATGTTCTGACGGCCAGTCAGCCCGCGCGGCGGCCACGGCCGCAGCCGGAACCCGCGCCGGAGCCGGTCCGCCCCGCGCGGGCTGACTGGCCGT
>NZ_MAUD01000109.1 GCF_001700515.1 Streptomyces lushanensis | reverse complement strand
GCGGCCCCGGGCGCAGGTGCCGGTACGGGGGCGGGTGTGGGTGCGGACGTCGGTGCCGATACCGGCACGGAAGCGGATGATACGGGCGCGGGCCCGGCCGGAAGCATCCCCGTGGCCCTGCCCGAAGAGGCCGCCCGGCGGCTGGAGTTGGCTCCGGGCGCGCGCCTCACGCTCACCGACCGGCTGGCCGACGACCGGCGGCTGACCGTACGGATCACCGGCGTGTACAAGGCCACCGACCCCGCCGACCCGTACTGGCGACTGGACGCGCTCGGCGGTCGCGGTGTCCGCGAGGTCGACTTCACCACCTACGGCCCGCTCCTCGCCGACGCGTCCGTCCTCGCCACCGGGCGGGTCTCCCGCTCCGCCACCGGCTGGCTGGCCGCCGCCGACTTCCGGGCGGTCACCACCGACCGGATCGACGCCCTGCGCACCGCGTCCACCCGGGTCCCCGAGCGGCTGCGCGAGGATCCGGCCCTCGGAGGCCGCGCGACGGTGACCACCGCGCTGCCGTCCCTGCTCGACCGGACCGAGCGGGAGCTGCTCGTCTCCCGCTCCACGCTGGTGACCGTCGCGCTGCAACTGCTGCTGCTCGCCGGGTACACGCTGCTGCTGGTGGCCCGGTCGCTCGGTACGGAACGGGCGGGCGAGACCGGCCTGTTGCGGGCGCGCGGCGCCTCGCGCGCCCGGCTGGCCGCGCTCGCCGCCACGGAGGCGCTGCTGCTGGCGCTTCCCGCGGCCCTCTGCGCCCCGCTGCTGGCGGCCCCGGTCACCGGGCTGTTCGCCCGGCCGTCCGCGCTCGGCGACGACGGTTCCGGCAGCGGGACCCGGCTCGGTGACCTCCCGGCCTGGCCGGTGTGGCTGGTCTCGGCCGCCGTCGCGCTGTGCTGCGCGGCGGTGGTCGTCCTGCCCGCCCTCGCCGGGACCGCCGCGGCGGGCGAGTCGTCCGGGGCGCGTGGCCGGGCCGCCGCCCTGCCCGCGGCCGTACGCGCGGGCGCCGACGTCGGGCTGCTGCTCGTCGCGGCCCTGGCCTACTGGCAGTTGGACCGGCAGACGGGCGAGGGCGCGGGGGCGGGAGCCCTCGGCAGTGACCGCGCGGGCCGTCTCGGTATCGATCCGCTGCTCGTCGCGGCGCCCGCGCTGGCGCTGCTCGCCGGTACGGTGCTCACGTTGCGCCTGCTGCCTCCCCTGGGGCGGCTCGCCGAGCGCCGTGCCGCGCGCGGCCGTGGACTGCCCGGCGCGCTGGCGGCCCACCGCCTCGGCCGCCGGTCGCTGCGCGGCGCCGGGCCCGCCCTGCTGCTGGTGCTGGCCGTGGCGACGGGCCTGCTCGCCCTCGGCCAGAGCGCGTCCTGGGACCGGTCGCAGCGCGACCAGGCGGACTTCGCCACCGGCGCCTCCGTACGCGTCCTGGACGGCAGGCCCGCCGACCCGGGTCAGGCCGGTCTCTACGCCTCGCTGCCGGGGGTACGCGGCGCCGCCCCCGCCCACCGTACGGACGCGAGCCTCTCCGGCGGCCTGTCGGCGACCGTACTCGCGCTGGACACGGCACACGCGGAGGAGCGGATGCTGCTGCGCGCCGATCTCGCCGACGAGCCCGCGGAGAGCCTGCTGGACGGACTGAGGGACGGACCGGCAAAGAGACCGGCGCACGAACCGTCGGAGGGACTGGCGGACGGGCCGCCGGAGGCGCCCGTACGGGAGGACGCGTCACCCCAGCGCCGGAGCGGCGGCGCCGGGATCACGCTGCCCGACGGCATCCGCCGGCTCGGCCTCGACGTACGGATCACGGCAGGGAAGGGCGCCTCGGGCGGCGGGCCGGACAGGGCGGGCGCGTCGCCGTCCGGACGTGTCGCCGCGCTCCTGGTGGTGGTGGAGGACCGCTACGGCATCCCGTACCGGCTCAGCGCCGGACAAGTGCCCGTCGACGGGCGGCTCCACCGGGCGACCGTCGATCTCGGCCCGAGCGCCTCCCGCACCCGCAGCTCTCCCGCCGGGCCGCTGCGCGTGACGGGACTGCGGCTCGGCGGGGCCGCCCCGGACCAGGCATCCGAGCAGCACCGGCTGACCGTCGAGCGGCTGCTCGCCACGGCGGCCGGGGACGACGCGAGCCCGGCACCCGGGACCGGGACCGGAGCCATGTCCGCACCCGAACCCGCACCCGCGGCCGTGCCCGTTCCCGTGCCGGACGAGGTGCGCTGGCGCGGCAGCGCCACGGTGACGGCGGGCGCCGGGGAAAGCGCGCCGGACGTCCTGGAACCGACCGGGTCCGCGTCCCCCGGAGCCCCGGCGCCGCTGACCGTCACGTACCCGACAGGGCAGGCGTACCAAGGCTCCGGCTACTTCGCCGTACGGCTCGATGTCGTGGGCGCCGCCCCGGTGGCGCTGAGGAAGGCGTCGGTGGCCACGGCCGCGATC
>NZ_MAUD01000108.1 GCF_001700515.1 Streptomyces lushanensis | reverse complement strand
CGGCCCGGACCATTCGGGGACCGGGACGGGCGCCGGTGCTCCGGCGGAGACGGAGGAGTACGGGGACGGGGACGGGGGCGAGGAGGAGTTCGACGACGAGTCGCCGGACGAGCCCTGACACACGTCGGGGGCCCGGGGCTTGAGCCGGACGGAAAGGCGGGGAGCCGGCACGCCGGGGAGCCGGGCCCGGAGGCCAGGGGCCGGGGGTCCCCTGGCGGCGGAAGGGAGTACGTACCGTCCCGGCCTGGGACGGTACGTACTCTCACCGCATGGCCGGGACCGGCCTGAGCAGATCCCTCCGCGCCTTCCCGACCTCCTGCCGCACCCGGCCAGGTGGTTCGTCCATCAGGTCCGCGATCTCGTCGTAGGAGAGTCCGGCGAAGTCGCTCAGCGCCAGCATGGCCCGCTGTCTGGGCGGGAGCCGACGTAAACCCGACTCGAAGGCACCGGCGCCCGGGTCCGCGGCGTCCGGGTCGGCGGTGCGCGAGGCGGGGGCGGGGGCCAGGGTCAGCGAGTGGATAACAGCGCGGCGGTCGAAGAGGGCGTGCGCCGCGGGAAGGGCCCTCCCATCCGTCCCGCCGCCGTCGGCGAGCCTCCTCCAGACGTCCCGCAGCGCCGCCGTGGCGGCGGCCCGGGCGGCTTCCTCGTCACAGGTGATGAGCCGGCACAGGCCCAGGAGCCGGGCCCGGTGACGGCCGGCCAGTTCGGTGAAGGCCGCGCGGGCGCCCTGCGCGCCACGGTTGAGCAGTTCGGTGGTGTCGGCGGTTCCGGCCATGTTCTCCGGTCCGTACATGTCCGTGCTCCTCAGTCTCAGTTCCGAGGAGTGGACCGTAGGCACCGGTGGACGGCATCACCACATCAGAAGATGCCATCGGGCGAACTTCTCAGCGGCCCAGCCGGTCCAGCACGACCGCGCCGCCGCAGCACACGAGAGCCGCGACGAGCAGCCACATCGAGCCCGCGACGGCCCGGTACTTCACGGACACGATCAGACTGACCTGGCGCAGCTGACTGACCGTCAGGTCGAGCCGCGTGGCGGCCGACCGGCCTATCGCGGCGCCCAGTTCCGCGTCGGTGCCGTATCCGGCGGCGTCGCCGAAGTACTCCACCGTCGAGGCGCCGGTGGCACCGCCGCGCCGCGAGCTGCGCGGGTAGACCACACTGCCGAGAAGACCGATCCCGCCCACTCCCGCGGCCAGCCCGATCCACCACAACCACTGCACGGACGCGGCCAGTTCCAGCGGCGACCAGGACCTGGCCAGCAGCCCGCCGGCCAGTGCCCCGCCTCCGATCCCGGCGCCGGCCAGGAGGATCTGGGCCTTGTTGTCGGCCCGGTCGACCTCGGAGCGTGCTTCGGCGAGCAGCGTGGCGGCGTACTCCAGGGCGGCCTCGTGCGGCGGGGACGGCTCCGGAGCGGGGAGGGCGGCGGGCCGGCGTACGGCGTCGAGCACCCTGGACAACCACGAATCGGACATACCCCAATTCTGCCACCCGGCGCCGGATCGCGGCTTCGGTCTTGAGCAGAGCGCCGCGACGGCGCCGGTATCCGTGTGGCCCCGGCCGAGCCGGCCGGGGCCGTCGCCCGCGCGCGTGAGCGGCGGTCCCGGGAGGGCCGTCAGAACGAGTTCGGATCTATCGTTCCGGTGACCAGGCCGGTGAGGAACTGACGCAGCGTCGCGGGCTGTACGGGTCGCTCCTCGCCCGCCGCCCGCCGGGCGGTGACGGGAACGGCGGGTATCTCGAAGCCTGGCCTGAGCCGGTATCTGATCGGCAGCGCGCGCAGACCGCGTACGAAGGGCGAGGAACGCCACGGGAGCCGGTCCGTCGGTACCGCCAGTTCGAGATGCTCGAACTGCTCGAACAGGGATTCAAGGGCCAGTGTGGTGATGGTGGTCGCCAGTTCCCGCGCCGGGCACTGCCGTGGGCCCGCGCCCCAGGAGAGATGGGCACGGGTGCTGGTCGCCCGGTGGGCCGACGCGCCGGCCGCGAAGCGTACGTCGGTGTGTGTGGCGGCCGTGGCGATCCACACCGGTTCGCCCGCCCGGATGATGTACTCGCCCAGCCGCTGGTCGGTCACCGGGAACCGCGGTGTGAAGTTGGCCAACGGCGGCTTGCGGAGGACGACATGGTTGACGGCCTCACGGATCATGCCCGCCGACAGACTCGCGCGTGCGCGGCCGTCGCCGGTGATGATCTCGACGACGGAGTTCGCGATGAGGATGCCGCCGTGGTCGGCGATCATGCCCATGAGCATGGTGAGTTCATGGGCCAGTTCCGAGGCCGTCAGAGTCGGCCGCGCGGCCAGCAGGTAGGAAGGGAAGTCCTCGCCAGGCCGCCTCCGTTTCTCCTCGCCGAGCCTGCCCATGGCGGCGAGGACCCGCTCGGAGGCCCGCGCCGAGGCCGGTCCCGCGTCCAGGATCCGCCAGATGTCCATGAGGGCCTCGTCATCGAGGGAGCCGGAGGCGCCCAGCAGTTCGCCCGCGACCATCAGCGGCAGCGGCCGGGAGAACTGCGCGGCCAGATCCGCGATCCCCGATCTGCCGCCCTGCGCGAGAAGTCCGATGAGGTCCTTCGCCGTCCGGCGGATGTTCTCCCTGAGCCTGCGGGTCTGCGGATGGCCCGGGTCCTGGAAGGGCTTCAGCGCCGCGTCCCAAGCGGCCCGGTAGGCCGCGTGGCCGGGACCGCCGCGCGCCATCATGTTCTCGGCGGTCAGCGCGGGGGCGACCGGCCAGTCGTACGGGACGCGGCCCTCGTTGCGGGCGCGCCAGTACTGCATGCCCTTGGGCCACATCGCGTCGTTCTGGAGTACGTGCAGGGCTTCCGGATAGCCCAGCACCAGCCACACGGGCACCCCCAGCAGATCCACCGGGGCGACGGCGCCGTGCCGCCGGCGAAGACGCTCGTGCACAGCCTCCGGGTTGTCCTGGTACTCACGCCCGAGCAGAGGCTCGGCCGGCAGTAACTCCAAAGTGATGTCCGGGGGGTGTCCCCCGCTGACTCGTTCCACGTCGGTCTCTTCCCACGGTGCGGCGCACCGCGCCGCGAGTCGGCCGGCGGCACGGCGAACTGAGCGGCCGTCAGCAAGCAGCACACAAGCCTGACATGGGGTGATCTCCACCGGCCGACCAGTCGCGTCACACACTGCTACGGAGTGGACACGATTGCCAAGCCCGGCAGCGTCAAGGCTTGGACAACAAATCCTCGGCGGACGGTGTTCACACCGTTGCCGACGGTGTTCGTCAAAAGCCTTGCCCCGGTCCCGCCCTCAGAAGAAGCGGACCGGGATCTCGGCCGGGGCCGCGAGCAGATCAGAGATCTCGTCGTCCAGCCGGACCAGGGTGATGGAGGCGCCCGCCATGTCGAGCGAGGTGCAGTATTCGCCCACATAGCTGCGGCGGATCTGGATGCCGCGTTCCGTGAGCTGCCTGTGCGCCAGCCCGTACACCAGGTAGAGCTCGCCGATGGGTGTGCCGCCCAGGCCGTTGACCATCAGCGCGACACCGTCACCGGAGGTGTAGGGGAGATCGTCGACGACAGCGGTGACCAGCTCCCGCACCATCGCGTCGGCGGGCCGGAGCTTCTCCCGCCGCCGCCCGGGCTCGCCGTGGATGCCCACGCCCATCTCGACCTCGTCCCCGGGCAGATCGAACAGCGGGGATCCCTTGGCCGGCGGAGTGCACGCGGTCAGGGCCATCCCCATGGTCCGGGTGACGGAGTTGACCTTCGCGCCGATCCGGTGCACCTCGTCGAGATCGGCTCCTCGCTCCGCCGCCGCGCCGACGGCCTTCATCACGAAGAAGTTGCCCGCCACCCCACGGCGGCCGACCGTGTAGGTGGAGTCCTGCACGGACACATCGTCATCGATGTACAGCGTGCGGACGGTGACACCGTCGGCCTCGGAGAGCTCTTCGGCCATCTCGAAGGCCATACGGTCGCCGGTGTAGTTGTTGACCAGCAGCAGCACGCCTTTCGCGGACGCGACGAGCTTGACCGTCTCGTACACGTAGTCGGCGGGCGGCGCGGAGAAGACATCGCCGGGACACGCGGCGTCCAGCATCCCCCTGCCCACGGTCATGGCATGGGCCGGTTCATGTCCCGACCCCGATCCCTGGACGATGGAGACCTTGTCCTGGCGCGGCGCGTCGGCACGCATGATCAGGTTGAACTCGGGGACGTAACGGAGGCTGTCCGGGTTGGCCAGGGCCAGCCCTTGCAGCATCTCGGGCACATAGTTCTTCGGGTCGTTGACGAACTTCTTCATGGGTGGGTCGCTCCTGGATCTCGACACTGAGGCAGGGACAAGGACAGGGACAGGGCTGGGAGTGGGCTGGGACTGGGCCGGGCCGGTGGGTCCGGATCGGTCGCGGCCGGCGGCCCGGAGGTCAGACGCGCCGGGCCCATTCGTCGGCGACGCGTTCCGCGATGACCGCGACGGCCACGGCTCCCGCGTCGGGCGAGCCGATGCTGCGCTCGCCCGTGTAGCTCGGCCTGCCGCGTCTGGCCAGCATCGGCGTGGTCGCGTCGGCGGCGGTACGGGCCGCCGTCGCCGCGACCCGCGCGGCGCCGGGCCCGGCCGCCGGCCCCGCCGCCGCGCCCTGTCCGCTCCGCAGCTCCTTCTCCAGCGCGTCGGTCATCGGGATCAACGCGTCCAGGAGCGTCTTGTCGCCGAGATCGGACCGGCCTCGTACCTTGATGCCCTCGGCGGCGGCGCGCAGCATGGCGA
>NZ_MAUD01000107.1 GCF_001700515.1 Streptomyces lushanensis | reverse complement strand
CGCCCGCCGTGCCGAGCAGCAGTGCTCCGGCCAGCAGGGAGCCCGTGAGCAGGGCGGTGATACGCATCAGTTGGTCCTCCGGACGACACGCAGGCGGGAGATCCAGCCCCAGAGCAGTCCGGCGACCAGGCCGGTCAGCACCAGGGTGACGAGCAGCCACCAGCCGCGGCCGAGACCGAACGCGGCGACGTCGGACGCCATGTCCGGCGAGTCCACCAGATCGACGGTCAGCTCGACGGGCAGACCCGGGGTGGTCTGCACGGAGTCCGGCGCGGAGAAGGCGTTGCCGACCTGGAGGCAGACCGTCTCCGCGGCCGGCTTCACACCGTCCACGTCATCGGCCGGCGGTTTCGGGTAGCGCAGTCCCGCCGAGATCACATCGGTGCGTCCGTCGCCCGCCTCCGAGCCGCGGACGATCTCTCTGCCGCGCATGGTCACGGCGCGCAGCAGCACCGCGTAGTCCCGGTCGACGGCGCGGTCCGCGGCGACACTCACCGAGGCGCGCAGCTCCTGGCCGGGAAGGACGTCCACGCGGTACCAGCGGTGCTCGGAGAACTTCTCCCGGTCGCTGTAGAGGCCCGGCTTGATCTGCGGGGCGTCGGCGCAGCGCGCGGCGCCCTCGGTCGCGACCGGTGTGACGACGGGATCGGCGGCCCGGTCGACCAGCTGTTTGACCCGGCCGGAGAGCTCGTCGGTGTGCCGCACGGAGGTGTAGGTGCCGCCGGTGGCCTCGGCGATACAGGTCAGCTGGCGCCGGGTCTTGGCGTCGGGCACGAGCCCCAGGGTGTCGATGGTGAGATGGATGCCCCGGGCCGCGATCTCACGCGCGACCTCGCAGGGATCGAGCGGCGCGCAGGTGTCCTCGCCGTCGGTGATGAGGACGATACGGCGGGTGGCGTCACCGCCGTCGAGGTCCTCGGCCGCGCCGAGAAGGGCGGGGCCGATGGGTGTCCAGCCGGTGGGGACGAGGGTGGCGACCGCGGTCTTCGCCTCCGTACGGTCCAGTGGTCCCACGGGGTAGAGCTGCCGGGTGTCCTTGCAGCCGACCGCGGTGTCCTTGCCCGGATAGTTGGCCCCGAGGGTGCGGATACCCAGCTCCACCTCCTGCGGCACCGCGTCCAGCACCTCGTTGAACGCCTGCTTCGCCGCGGCCATCCGGGACTGGCCGTCGATGTCACGGGCCCGCATCGAGCCGCTCACATCGAGGACGAGGTCGACCTTCGGTGCCGGTTTCCCGGTAGGTTCATCGGCGGCGGCAGCGGGAGGGAAGAGCCCTAGGGCCACAGTGGCCACCAGACCGCACACGGCGGCTGCCGACCGTCTACTTATGATCATCGCCGGATGATATGAGACTGGCACCAGGGAACCAAACGCGAGCAGGCGGGGCCTCGGAAGGCGTCAAGTACGTGATGTACGGAGGAGGTTGAGGCATGAGCGGAGTGAACAGACGCCGATTCATCGGCATGGGAGCGGTCGCCGCCACCTCGGTCCTCGCGGCGCCCGCTCCCGGGGTGCCCCGGTCCCGGTCCGGACCCGCCGCCGCGGCGGTCGACGGTCCGGCCGCCCCCTCCCGGCGGCGCGCCGCCGCCGTCCGGCCCCTCTTCCTCGGTACGTACACCTCGGTCGCGGGCGGCGGCAGCGGTGTGGGACTCGCCACGTACGACCCCGTGACGGGCGCGATCTCCGGTACCGGCACGATCACGGGCGTCGACGACCCGTCGTATCTCGCCGTACATCCCGACGGCGGCACGCTGTACACCGTCAATGAGCGGCAGAACGGCACGGTCACGGCGATCGCCCTGGCCGAGGACGGACACCACCGGATCCTGGGCACCCGGAGCACCGGCGGAGCCGGGCCCACCCATCTGTCGGTGCGTCCGGACGGGCGGTGGCTGCTGAGCGCGAACTACACCTCCGGCAGTGTGGCCGTGCATCCCATCGACGCGTCGGGCGCGCTGGGCGAGCGGACGGACCTGGTGGAGCACTCCGCTCCGCCGCCCGGCCCCGGCCAGGACGGCCCGCACGCGCACCAGATCGTCACATCGCCGGACGGCGGCCATGTCCTCGCCGTCGACCTGGGCAATGACACCGTCTACACCTACCGTCCGGACCCATCGGCCGGGACGCTCGCCCAGGTCTCGTACGCGCGGCTGCGCCCCGGCGCGGGCCCCCGCCATCTGACCTTCCATCCGTCGGGCCTGTACGCCTATCTCGCCGACGAGCTGGACAACACCGTCGTCGTCTGCGCGTACGAGCCGGGGAGCGGCCTGCTGACGCCCGGCGAGCCGCAGTCCACCGGCACGCCCGGCCCGAACGGCGGCTTCCCGGCCCAGCTCGTGGTCACCGGCGACGGCGCCTTCGCCTATCTCGCCAATCGCGGCCCGAACACGCTGACGCGATACGCCGTCGAGGCGGACGGCGCGGCACTCCGCCTGCTGGACACCGTGCCGTCCGGTGGCGACTTCCCCAGGCAGCTCGCCCTCTCGCCCGCCGGAGATCTGCTGTTCGCCGCCCATCAGCGGTCGAACTCGGTGACGGTCTTCCATGTCGACCGGGACAACGGTGGACTGCGCCCGGCGGGCGAGCCCTTCACCGCCCCGGGAGCGGTCTGCGCGCTGCCGCTGTAGGTGTCGCGGCCACAGGCGCTCGCCCTACGGGCGTTCCCGCCACAGGCGTGCCGGGCACAGGCACTCGCTCCATGGGCGTTCCCACCATGGCGCTCAGCACCATATGGCTTCGCCCCATGGACCTGGACCTCCCCCGAGCCGGCGCGTTCCCCGTCCGTTCCAAGCCGCTTCGCCGTTTTCGCGCATGGGAGCGCTCCCAGTGATTTGATGGCGAGCAGCCCGTTCCCCGCTCCTGGACCGGGCCCCGGGCACACTCGCGACAGGAGGTCGCACGATGGCGGCGAAGGGACGTACGGGCCAGCCCACGCTGGAGGAGGTCGCCGCGCTCGCGGGCGTCGGACGGGGCACGGTGTCCCGCGTCATCAACAACTCCCCGCGGGTGAAGGACACCACCAGGCACCTTGTCGAGCAGGCGATCGCCCAGCTCGGCTACATACCCAACCGGGCGGCCCGCGCCCTCGCGGGAAGCCGCACGGACGCCGTGGCGCTGGTGATACCCGAGACCGAGAAGCGCTTCTTCGCCGAGCCGTACTTCTCCGACATCGTGCACGGGGTGGGCGACGGTCTCGCCGACACCGATCTGCAGCTCCTGCTCACCCTGGTCCGTACGGAGAAGGAACGGCAGCGCTTCCTCCAGTACGCGCGCGCCCGCCGGATCGACGGGGTCCTGCTCGTCTCCCTCCACGACAGCGACACGCTGCCCGACCTGCTCGCCGGGATGGACATGCCCACGGTCCTCAGCGGCCGTAGATCCGGCGACGAGTCCGTGTCCTATGTCGACTCCGACAATGTGGGCGGCGCACGTGCGGCCGTACGTCATCTGTCGGCGTCGGGGCGGCGCGGTATCGCCACCATCACAGGGCCGCTGGACATGTATGTGGCGCAGTGCCGGCTGCGCGGCTACGAGGAGGCCGTACGGAACACTCCCGGCGGCCCCCGGCCCTCCTGGATCGCCCATGGTGACTTCACGGAGGAGAGCGGGCGCCGGGCGATGGCGGAGCTGCTGGCGCTCCATCCCGGGCTCGACGCGGTGTTCGCCGCCTCCGACGTGATGGCGGTGGGCGCCCTGCACACCTTGCGGGCGGCGGGCCGCCGGATTCCCGAGGACGTGGCCGTGGTGGGCTTCGACGACTCCCCCATCGCACGCCACACGGATCCTCAGCTCACCTCGGTGCGCCAGCCCGTGGAGGAGATGGGACGGACCATGGCGCGGGTGCTGCTGGAGTCGATCAGCGATGCCTCCTCGGCCTGGCAGCACGTGGTCCTGCGGACGGAACTGGTGCGCCGGGCCTCGGGGTGACCCCCCGGGAACCCTCCCGTCGGTATCCGGACAGCCCAGGGGCTCGGCGACCGTCGCGTCCCGGCTCAGGCCACGGAGTCGATCCGGTGGATCGGCCGGTGGATCGGTGTGTGCGCGCCCTTCAGCGGGACGCCGGTGCCGCCCCTGCGCACCGCGACGATCTCCGCGGCGATCGAGAGCGCGGTCTCCTCGGGCGTGCGCGCACCGAGGTCGAGTCCGATCGGTGAGTGCAGCCGGGCCAGTTCCCGTTCGGTGACACCGGCCTCGCGCAGCCGCCGGTTGCGGTCCTCGTGCGTGCGCCGCGACCCCATCGCGCCGACGAAGGCCACCGGCAGCCGCAGGGCCGACTCCAGCAGCGGCACGTCGAACTTGGCGTCATGGGTCAGTACGCAGAGCACCGTGCGGGCGTCGGTCCCGGTCGAGGCCAGATAGCGGTGCGGCCAGTCCACGACGATCTCGTCGGCGTCCGGGAAGCGGGCCCGGGTGGCGAAGACGGGCCGCGCGTCGCACACCGTCACGTGGTAGCCGAGGAACTTGCCGACGCTCACGAGCGCCGAGGCGAAGTCGATCGCGCCGAAGACGATCATGCGAGGGGGCGGCACGCTCGACTCGACGAGCAGCGTCAGCGGCTGTCCGCAGCGCGATCCCCGCTCACCGATGAGGACCGTGCCCGTTCGGCCCGCGTCCAGCATGGCGTGGGCCTCCGCCGCCGCCGTACGGTCGAGCTCGGGATGTCCGCCGAGGCCGCCCTCGTACGATCCGCCGGGCCGTACGAGCAGGGCGCGGCCCCGCAGTTCCTCCGGTCCCTCGGCGATCCGCGCGAGCGCCGCCGCCTCTCCGCGCGCGGCGGCGGTCAGGGCGGCGGCGACCACCGCGCCGCCGGGCCCTCCGGCCGCCTCCGCCCGTACCGGCGTCACCAGGATGTCGATGACTCCACCACAGGTCAGCCCTACGGCGAAGGCGTCGTCGTCGCTGTAGCCGAACTGCTGGAGCAGGGTGGTGCCGTCCTCCAGCGCCTGCCGGCACAGCTCGTACACCGCGCCCTCCACACAGCCGCCGGAGACCGAGCCGATCGCCGTGCCCCCGCTGTCGACGGCGAGCGCGGCGCCCGGCCCGCGCGGCGCGCTGCCGCCGACCGCGACCACCGTGGCGACGGCGAAGTCACGTCCCTGCCCGACCCACCGGTGCAGCTCCTCGGCGATGTCCAGCATCACGGTCCTGCCTTTCGGGTGCGGGAAGCGGGCGGCCGGCGGGCGCCGGGCCAGGACTCGACCGGAGGGAGCGGCGGAGAGGACCACGAAGATCACGGGGAGGCCCCGCGGCGCGGCCCCGCCGTACAGGAGAGGGGCCGCTCCGCCCGGCGCCTTGCCTGACGGTGTGTCAGGTGCGGTCGCCCGTACGGCCTCAGGTGCCCGTGAGATGTTCCGGGCGTACCGGCGTCCGGTTCAGCTCCAGCCCCGTCGCGTTCCTGATCGCCGCGAGCACCGCGGGAGTTGACGAGAGGGTCGGGGCCTCACCGATACCGCGCAGTCCGTACGGCGCGTGGTCGTCGGCCAGTTCGAGTACGTCGATGGGAATGGTCGGCGTGTCCAGGATGGTGGGGATCAGATAGTCCGTGAAGGACGGATTGCGCACCTTCGCGGTCACGGGGTCGATCAGGATCTCCTCCATGACCGCGATGCCCAGGCCCTGGGTGGTGCCGCCCTGGATCTGGCCCTCGACGGAGAGCGGGTTGAGCGCCTTGCCGACGTCCTGGGCGACGGCCAGTTCGATCACCTTGACCAGCCCGAGCTCCGTGTCCACCTCGACGACCGCGCGGTGCGCGGCGAACGAGTACTGGACATGGCCGTGGCCCTGTCCCGTACGCAGGTCGAAGGCCTCGGTCGGCCGGTGGCGCCACTCCAGCTCCAGCTCCACCGCCTCGTCCCCCAGCACGTCCGCGAGATCGGCGAGGACCTCACCGGCGTCGGTGACGACCTTGCCGCCTTCGAGCAGCAGCTCGGCGGTGGCCCACGCGGGGTGATACGTGCCGAACAAGCGCCGGCCGCGCTCCAGGACCTTCTCCCGGACGGCCTCGCAGGCGTGCTTGACCGCACCGCCCGTGACATAGGTCTGGCGCGAGGCCGAGGTGGATCCCGCCGAGCCGACCCGGGTGTCCGCGGGCTGGATGGTGACCTGGGCGACACCGAGTTCGGTCCGGGCGATCTGCGCGTGGACCGTGACACCGCCCTGGCCGACCTCGGCCATGGCGGTGTGGACGACGGCGACCGGCTCCCCGGCGATCACTTCCAGCCGTACACGCGCGGTGGAGTAGTCGTCGAAGCCCTCGGAGAAACCGACGTTCTTGATGCCGACCGCGTAGCCGACGCCTCGCACGACGCCTTCGCCGTGGGTGGTGTTGGAGAGCCCGCCGGGCAGGGCGCGTACGTCGGCCTCCTCGCCGGCCACGAGCCACTGCTGCTCGGGCGGCAGCGGCCGGGCCTTGACGCGGCGCAGCAGTTCGGCGACGGGCGCCGGGGAGTCGACGGGCTGTCCCGTGGGCATCAGCGTGCCCTGCTCCATGGCGTTGAGCTGCCGGAACTCCACCGGGTCCATGTCGAGCGCCGCCGCCAGCCGGTCCATCTGCGCCTCGTAAGCGAAGCACGCCTGGACGGCGCCGAAGCCGCGCATCGCACCGCAGGGCGGGTTGTTGGTGTAGAGCGCGAGCGCCTCGATGTCGACATGGTCGATGGCGTACGGCCCGGCGGAGAGGGAGGCGGCGTTGCCGACGACGGCCGGGGAGGAGGAGGCGTACGCGCCGCCGTCCAGCACGATCCGGCACCTCATATGGGTGATCCGGCCGTCGCGTGTGGCGCCGTGCTCGTACCAGAGCTTCGCCGGGTGGCGGTGGACATGGCCGAAGAACGACTCGAACCGGTTGTAGACCATCTTGACCGGTTTGCCGGTGCGCAGCGCCAGCAGACAGCCGTGGATCTGCATCGACAGGTCCTCCCGGCCGCCGAAGGCGCCGCCGACCCCGGAGAGCGTCATCCGGATCTTCTCCTCGGGCAGTCCGAGGACCGGGGCGATCTGGCGGAGGTCGGAGTGGAGCCACTGGGTGGCGACATAGAGGTCGACCCCGCCGTCCTCGGCGGGCACCGCGAGCCCGGACTCCGGTCCGAGGAAGGCCTGGTCCTGCATGCCGAAGACATAGTCGCCCGAGACGATCACATCGGCGCGCGCGGCGGCCTCGCCGGCGTCACCGCGGACGATCGGCTGGCGGTGCACGATGTTCGGGTGCGGGACATGGCCGCTGTGGTGGTCGCCGCGGCCCTCGTGGACCAGCGGCGCGCCGGGCGCGGTGGCGGAGGCCTCGTCGGTGACGACGGGCAGTTCGGCGTAGTCGACACGGATCTTCGCGGCGGCGCGGCGGGCGGTCTCGGGATGGTCGGCGGCGACGAGCGCCACCGGTTCCCCGTGATGGCGGACCTTGCCGTGGGCGAGGACGGGGGTGTCCTGGATCTCCAGCCCGTAGTTCTTCACCGGGGCGGGGAGATCGTCGTAGGTCAGTACGGCGTGGACCCCCGGGGTGGCGAGGGCCTCGGCGATGTCGATCGATCTGATCTCGGCATGCGCCACGGTGGAACGCAATGTGTGGCCCCACAACATGTCTTCGTGCCACATGTCGGAGGAGTACGCGAACTCTCCGGTGACCTTGAGCGTGCCGTCGGGACGGAGTGTCGACTCGCCGATGCCGCCTCTGGTGCGGGAGCCCTGGCTGAGGCTGGTGGGGGTTCCGGTGGTGGGCATGGCCGTCAGACCGTCTCTTCCTGCCGGGCGGCCGCGAGCCGGACCGCGTCGAGGATCTTCTCGTAGCCCGTGCAGCGGCAGAGGTTACCCGAGAGCGCCTCCCGGATGTCCGCGTCGCTCGGGGAGGGCACGCGCTCCAGCAGCTCGTCGGCGGCGACCAGCAGTCCGGGCGTGCAGAAGCCGCACTGCACGGCGCCCGCGTCGATGAACGCCTGCTGGACCGGGGACAGCTCGCCGCTCCCGCCGGGGTGGGGCGCGGTGCCCGGGCGGGCGGCGCCGGCGCCCGCCTCGCCGGTCGCGGCGCCGGGGACGGACGCGCCGCCGCCCGCGGCGCGGTTTCCGGCGTACTCCGCGAGGCCCTCGACGGTGAGGACCTCGCGGCCCTCGACCTGACCGGCCGCCACCAGGCAGGAGCAGACCGGCACACCGTCGAGCCGTACCGTGCAGGAGCCGCACTCGCCCTGCTCACAGGCGTTCTTGGAGCCCGGCAGGCCCAGCCGCTCCCGAAGGACGTAGAGCAGGCTCTCGCCCTCCCAGACGTCGTCGGCCCGCTGCTCACGTCCGTTGACCGTGAAATTGACGCGCATGGCTATGCGGCTCCTTCCATGGCGCGGCCGGTGCCGCGGTACTGCTCCCAGGTCCAGCCGAGCTGGCGGCGGGCCATGACGGCGACCGCGTGACGGCGATAGCGCGCGGTGCCGCGCACATCGTCGATGGGATTGCAGGCGCCCGCGGCGAGCGTGGCGAACTCCCGGGCGATCGACGGTGTGATGATCCGGCCGCTCTCCCAGAAACCGCCCTCTTCGAGCGCCGCGTTCAGGAACTCCTCCGCCACTCGGGCGCGTACGGGAGTGGGCGCGGCGGAGCCGATACCGGTCCTGACGGTCCTGGTCGCGGGATGCAGCGCGAGCCCGAAGGCGCAGACGGCGATGACCATCGCGTTGCGCGTGCCGACCTTCGAGAACTGCTGCGGGCCGTCCGCCTTCTTGATGTGCACCGATCTGATGAGTTCGTCGGCGGCGAGCGCGTTGCGCTTCACCCCGGTGTAGAACGCGTCGATCGGGATGCGGCGGCTGCCCCGTACCGACTCGGCCTCGACCTCGGCGCCCGCAGCGAGCAGCGCGGGGTGCGCGTCGCCGGCCGGGGAGGCGGTGCCGAGATTGCCGCCGACGCCGCCGCGGTTGCGGATCTGCGGCGAGGCGACGGTGTGCGAGGCGATCGCGAGGCCCGGCAGCTCGGCCCTGAGGTGCTCCATGATGCGGGTGTACGGCACGGAGGCGCCCAGTTCGACGGTCTCCTCGCCGACCGTCCACGCGCTCAGCTCGCCGATGCGGTTGAGATCGAGCAGGTACTCGGGCCGCCGGTGGTCGAAGTTGATCTCGACCATGACGTCCGTGCCACCCGCGATGGGCACAGCGGTGGGGTGCTCCGCCTTGGCGGCGAGCGCCTCCTCCCAGGTTGCTGGGCGAAGGAAGTCCATGAGTGGCTCTCTTCTTGATCGGTGGCTTCTGGATCGGTGGCGATTCCTGACCGGTCGCGATCGGGGTCTGTCCATGAGCTCTTCACGCTGTGTGGCACAAGTACACAAGCAGGGGCCCGCCAGGTGCAGTCACCAAAACCATGAAGGAGTTGGCTGGTCGCCTTCCGGGTCTTGTAGATTCGAACGAAAGACTGGACCCGGTAACCGTGAGGTCTTCCTCCTGAAACATGCGTACGCGGGCTGTCCGCGCACGCCCATGGCTTCGGGCCCCACGGGACCCATGAGCTTCACGGCTGCGAGCCACTCGGCACCGACGGGTGGGCGACCACGAGAAAGATCGGCGGCGACGACGAGATGCGGCTGCGCGCACTGCTGGGAACCGATGCGCTGGGTCTGCGGCTGCTGGGCGGCGAGGACGAGCTGGACCGGACCGTCCGCGGAGTGATGACCACCGATCTGCGCGACCCGAGCCGCTATCTCTCCGGTGGTGAGCTGGTGCTCACCGGTCTCGCCTGGCGGCGGCGCGCCGAGGACTCGGAACCGTTCGTCCGTATCCTGGCCGCCGCCGGGGTCGCCGCGCTGGCCGCGGGCGAGGCGGAGCTGGGCGATGTGCCCGGCGATCTGATCACGGCGTGCGAGCACCATCGGCTGCCGCTCTTCGCGGTGAGCGAGGACGTGGCGTTCGCGGCCGTCACCGAGTACGTGGTCCGCCAGGTGTCCGGCGAGCGGGCGGGCGATCTGGCCGCGGTCGTGGACCGCCACCGCCGGCTGATGACCGCGGGTCCGGCGGGCGGCGGCCCGGACGTGGTCCTCGATCTGCTGGGCTCCGATCTCGATCTGCGGGCCTGGGTGCTCTCGCCCACCGGCCGGCGGATCGCGGGCGCGAGTGAGCCGCTGCCGCCGGCGCGGGCCGCCGCGCTCGCCGGTGAGCATCTCGCCGCGGTCCGCGCGGGACGCCGCGGCCCCTACCGCGTGGGCGTCGACGGGACGACGTACTCCCTCTTCCCCGTGAGCGGCCCGGGGCACGGGCCGGTCGTCGCCGGCTCCCGCGAGGTGCGCGACCCGCGCGGCGTACGGGATGTACGCGAGACCGTGCTCTCCGACTGGCTGCTGGTGGTGGAGGCGGACGCGGGCGACTGGCCCGCCGCCCGGCTCGATCTGCTCCAGGGCGTCACACAGCTGATCGCGGTGGAACGTGACCGGCGGGACGCGGCCCGTACGGTACGGCGCCGGCTCGCCCAGGAGGTGCTGGAACTGGTCCAGGAGGGCGCGGCTCCCGCGGAGATCGCCGCGCGGCTGCGGGTGGCCGCGCCGGTGCTGCTGCCGGGACTGGGCACCGCGCCGCGGTGGCAGGTCGTGGTGGCCAGGGTGGAGTGGGGACAGGGCGGCCGGAGCGCCACGGACGGCACGGACGGCACGAACGCCGTGGACGCCAGGGACGCCAGGGACGCCAGGGACGGTACGGAAGGTCCGGACGCGGACGGTGCGAGGAAGGCGGTGGCGGGCGGTCCGGTGGCCCAGGCGCTGCTGGAGGAGATCCTGATCGAGCCCGCGACGGCCGGGACAGCGGGCACGGGGGCCGACTCCGCCGACCGGATCGCGGTCGCGCGGACGGAGGACGAGGCGATCGCGCTGGTGCCACTGCCCACGTCACCCTCCCGTACGCCCGGGACACCCCGTACGCCCGATCCGATCGACGGACACGGACACGGTCCGGCGCCCGGCCACGCGGCGGGGCAGGCGGCGGGCGGGACGGCGGACCCGGCCGACGGTCCGGGTCTGCACGCGGACGCGCTCCTGGCGTCCGTACGGGGCCCTCTGACGGCAGGTCTGGCGGACGACGGACGGCTGACCCTGGGTGTCAGCGCCGCCGTCGGCTCGGCGGAAGGGCTCCACGGCGCGCTGGAGGAGGCCCGCCACGCCCGCCGGGTGGCGGCGGCCCGGCCCGGCCGTGTCTGCGCGGCGGGCCACCATGAACTGGCGTCACACGTGCTGCTCCTCCCGTTCGTCCCCGACGACGTCCGCCGTGCCTTCACCGCGCGGCTGCTGGACCCTCTGCGCGACTACGACCGCCGTCACCGTGCGGAGCTGATCCCCACGCTGGAGGCGTTCCTCGACTGCGACGGCTCCTGGACGCGGTGCGCGGCCCGGCTGCATCTGCATGTGAACACGCTGCGGTACCGGGTGGGCCGGATCGAACAGCTCACGGGGCGCGACCTGTCGCGGCTGGAGGACAAGCTGGACTTCTTCCTGGCCCTGCGCATGAGCTGACCCGCGGACGGTCCCGAGCCCGCGCGTGAGCCGACCCGCGGACGGTCCTGATCCCTGCGCCGTCCTGAACCGCGGCCGGTCCGACGCCGGGCCGACCGGTCGTAGCCGGACGCCCTGCCGTGCCATGTCCACGCCGGTTGACGCCATCACCCGATACGGGCACGGAAAAATCCGACCCCGTCGGCTGGAGGGCTCGCCAGCGACCCGGCCACCGACCGTACCGCCGCCGTCGCCGCAGGTGACAGCCCCTGCGAGACCTTCGCGCCCCTTCGACGGCCCCCTCGGGGACCGCCGTCAACCGCCCGTACGGAGCGGCTCCGGCGACCACGGGATTGTGAAATTTTTCACCTGACCTATTGGCCCGGCATGCCCATCCGTGCTGAGATGCGTCCACACTCAACAGCACAATGGCGCGCTCGGGGAGGGCAATGTGGCGCATACCGCCATGTCTGGTTCCGGAACCACTGCCGGTGACGACCCACTCCAGACCGCGGTATGGCGGCTGCGCTCACGCGGCTGTTGGACCGACGCAGCGGCCCTGCTCGCACCGCACACCGCCGCTCCCGCGCCGGCGCTCCAGCGGGCCTCGCTGCTCGTCGAGCGCTGTCTGTTCACGGGGACCGGCTGGCCGGAGGCCGAGGACGCGCTCCGTTCGGCGGAGGCCACGGCCCGCGAGGACCACGAACGCGGCGCCGCCGCCTGCGAGCGCGGCCATCTCGCGTACGCCTCGACCGTCCTCGGCGTACGCGACCGCGCGGACGAGGCGCGCGCGGCGCTCGGCAGGGCGGCGGCCCTGCTCGACCCGACGGCCCCCGGCCGCGCGCTGCTCGACTTCCGGCGCGGGCTGATCGCCGAGCACCTCTCGGACTCCCCGCAGTCCGCCCGTGCCGCCTACCGCCGTGCCCACGCCGCCGCCACCGCGCACGGCGAGACCCTGCTGCTCTCCTTCACCTGGCGCCATCTCGCCGGGCTCGCCCTGCGGGAGGGCGAACTGGCCGAGGCGAGACACGGCTTCAGCGAGTCCCTCCGTATCCGCGAGGAGCTGGGCTACCTGGTCGGTACGGCGCCGGCGCTGGCCGCCCTGGCCGATGCCGAGCCCGAGCCCGAGGCCACGCGCCTGCGCGAGGAGGCGGGCCGTCTCTTCCGGCTGCTGGGCGGTGTGCCGACCTGGCTGGCGGAGCAGCTCGCGCCCCGGGCCCCGGTCGTCGCACCACGGGCCGCCGACGCCTGATCCGATCCGTACGCACCCGGTCGGCGCCCGAACGCGACGGCCGGTACGCGCACGCGCCCGCCGGGCCGGGCGTGTGCGCGCCCCCGGGCGCGGTCGGTGACGTGGACGCGACCTCCGCGTCGCCGTCCGATCGCAACCCGATGGCAACCCGACCCCGCTGACTCGCCGTCAACCGTCACGGGTACCCTCCGGCACTACGGCAATCCGGCGTCCCCCGGATCGCTGCAGTAGTCACCCATGCCCGCGCCCACGATCCGGAGGCACCCGCACAGCCCTGCCCGTCCCGTCCCGACGTACCGTCAGACAGCACCTCCGACCAGGGGTTCCAGGCACCGAAGACCCCGTACGCGGAGCCCTGCTGAATTTCCGTCAGATGCCGGATACGGAACCGAAGGACATGGACGTCGAGCCTTGGTGTGATGATAAGATCGCCAAGCTTGCCAAGCGGTGGTAATCCCGCTATGGCATAAAGGGAAAGTCAGCGCATCGGCCCAGAAATCCGCCACCCCGGGGAGAGCTATGCCATCAGCCGGGCCTTTCAAGGCAGTCCGGCGGGCGAGTATGCGCGGCCGATCCCGTATGTCTGAGACTGTGAGCGCACTCGAACGCAGCGTCCAGACATTCAGTGTCCGGTGCCCCAGTCGCCCGAAGAGAGCCTTATGACGCAATACTTCCAGGATCCAGCGCTTTGGGGTCTGATAGCCGCTGGTACTCCTGTCGCCGCGACCGCGATCATTCGCGGTAGAAAGTCGATAGCCGAACTCAAGAAGGAAAAACAGGAACTCAGGGCACATTACGCCAATCTGGAGAATCACTACTCGGAGGCGGTCGAAGAGGCCAAGGACCGAGCAGAAGAGGCGACCAAGACCGCTCTGAAATCCGCGATGCGGACGCTCCAGGGTCTCGCCAGCGAGCAGCAGCTCGCCATCACGAAGCTCCAGGACAAGTACGGAGAACTCCAGATTCTCCAGGACCTCCTCGACATCGACCACATGAACTCGCAGTTCGCCCGGCGTGCGCAGTCCATCGCCGTTCTCTGCGACGGATGGCTCGGCCGCCAGCGCGCCTCGGCCTCCCTGTACGACGTGGTCCGCAGCGCGAAGGGCCGTATCCGCCACTTCACGCGCGTCGAGATCCGCGCCCAGAGCAATTTCGCCATCGTCAGCCGCGCCGTCGAACCGGTCGCGCTCACGCTCGCCGAACTGCTGGACAACGCCACCAGTTACTCGGCGCCCGAGACGATGATCGAGATCAATATCCGGCCCGTGCCCAAGGGCGTCTGCATCATCGTCGACGACGCCGGTGTCGGCATGAACGAGGAAGAGAAGAGCAGGGCCGCCAAGCTCCTTTCGAGCGAACGCTCCCCCGGTGTCTCCGGTCTCGGCAACCCGCCGCAGTTCGGATTCACCGTGATCGGTGTGCTCGCGGCCCGCTACGGCTTCACGGTCTCCGTGGACTCGACCTCTCCGTACGGTGGTGTGCGCGCGGTCGTGCTTCTTCCCGAGGAGCTCCTCACGTCCATGCCCGCGCCCACGCCCGAGCCCGAGGAGAATCCCGCCATGGCCGCGTCCTCCCCGATGCCTCCGGAAGAGACCCCGGCGACGCGCGGCACCACGTTCGGCGGACTGCCGAAGCGGCGCCGGCGAGGCGCGATATCCATCGTTCCGGCGGCCGAGAGCACGGAGACCCCCGCTCGTTCCAGCGAGCAGGCCGCCTCCGTCATGGGCGCGTTCCAGCGGGGAACGCAGTCGGGCCGTCGTTCCACCAACGCAAGCAGCGAAGGGCATGAGTCTCAGTGAATTACGATCTGTCATGGATGCTTGACAGTGCTCTGGAAGTGCCCGAGGCGCGCCACGCGATCCTGGTCTCCGCGGACGGCCTGCTCATGGCCCGTTCGAACGATGTCGGCAAGGACCACGCCGACACCGTCGCCGCCGCGATGAGCGGGATGCAGTCGCTGAGCCGCACGGTCGCCGACTTCTGCGGCGGACCTCCCAGCGAGCGGCCCCAGTGGCGTCAGACGCTGGTGGAGTTCGACCACGGCTGGGTCTTCCTCATCTCCGCCGGCGAAGGGGCCTATCTCGCCGTCTCGGCATCGCCCGACGTCGACATGGCGGAGATCACCTTCCGCATGATGCAGCTCGTCGGCCAGCTCGGGTTCGTCCGGAGTCGTCATGCCTTGGTGTCCGCAATCTCGCGAGGGGGACTGGTCAGGGACTTACCGAGCTGGCCGACGAGCTGCATCATGCGGAAGGTGATCTCCGCCATGTCGACGTCGGGCG
>NZ_MAUD01000106.1 GCF_001700515.1 Streptomyces lushanensis | reverse complement strand
GTACCACTGCGTCAGTCGCAGCGGAATCTGGTCCCGCTGCTCCTGGACGAGCGGGCCACCTACCACCTGACCGCCGCGACGCCCGCCGACTGCTGATCGCCTTTCAGCCCAGCGCCAGCCGGGCGGCGTCCCGCGCGCAGCCCCAGGCCACGGTGACTCCCGCGCCGCCGTGTCCGTAGTTGTGCACCAGCCGCGCGCCCCCGGGCAGTGTCACGGCCTCCAGCCGGACCCGGGGGCGCGCGGGCCGCAGCCCCACCCGGTGCTCCAGCACCCGCGCCCCGGCCAGCGCGGGATGGATCCGGGCACAGCGCGCCACGATCGCCTCGGCCTCGGCCGGGTCGGGGCGCAGATCCCAGGAGTGCTCCGTCGCCGTGCCGCCGAGCAGCACTCCGTACGGCTGGGGCATCACATAGGTCATATCGGCGGACCCGGGGACGGACGCCACGAACCACTCGTCGATCCCCGGGTTCTCCACGACCACCACCTGCCCGCGCACCGGATACAGCGACGCGTCCGCCATCAGCGCCCGGGCACCGATCCCCGTGCAGTCCACCACCACGGGCGCCAGCTCCGCCGGCTCCTCGAAGCCCGTCACCGAGCGCCGTTCCACCGTGCCGCCCGCCGCCCACAGCCGCTCCTTCAGATACCGCAGATGGACGGGCATGTCGATCAGCGGGACGGCGGCCCGCAGCCCCCGGCCGAAGCCGGCCGGCACCTCGTCCGCACGGGCCTCACGCAGTCCGGGAATCCGGGCGGCCCAGCTTCCCAGGGCCTCCATCGAGGTGTTCGCCATCAGGCCCGGCACGATACGCACGCCGGTCTCGTCCGACCGCGGCGCGAGCTGTTCGTACTGGCTCAGCGACCGCTCCAGCCAGGCGCCGACCTCGGCCTCGGGCTCGACGCGATAGGGCCAGAACAGCGCGCCCGCCACCGCCGACGTGGTGCGCCCCAGCGGGTCGCGGGTCCACACCGCGACCCGGTGACCGCCCTCCGCGAGTACCACCGCCGTCGTCAGCCCGATGACCCCGCCGCCGACCACTATCACATCGCTTCTGCCGCCGTTCATGTCCGGACCGTAGCGGAATCCGTCGTACAGGCCCATATTCCGGTGGACGGAGAGGCCTCGCACCTCGTTAGGATCGACGGTCTGATGACTGCCACGCTCGTAGCCAAGGACCTCGCCGCGGGACACGGCGACCGCTCGCTCTTCTCCGGGCTCGACCTCGTGGTCGCTCCCGGCGACGTGATCGGACTCGTGGGTGCCAACGGTGCCGGAAAATCCACTCTGCTCCGGCTGCTCGCCGGACTCGACACGCCCGAGAACGGCGCGATCGGACTGTCTCCGCCCACGGCGGCCGTCGGTCACCTTCCCCAGGAGCCGGAGCGGCGCGAGGGCGAGACCGTACGGGACTTCCTGGGCCGCCGTACGGGAGTCACCGCCGCGCAGACCGCGCTGGACGAGGCCACCCAGGCACTCGTCGACGGCGCTCCCGGCGCCGACGACGCCTATGCCCTCGGGCTGGAGCGCTGGCTGAGCCTCGGCGGCGCGGACCTGGACGAGCGGGCCGAGGAGACAGCCGCCTCGCTCGGCCTCACCGTCGGACTCGACCAGCCGATGACCACGCTCTCCGGCGGACAGGCGGCCCGCGCGAGCCTCGCCTCGCTGCTGCTCTCGCGCTACGACGTCTTCCTGCTGGACGAGCCGACCAACGACCTCGATCTCGACGGTCTCGAACGGCTGGAGAGATTCGTGACCGGGCTGCGCGCCGGCACGGTCGTCGTCAGCCACGACCGCGAGTTCCTCGTACGCACCGTGACCAAGGTCCTGGAACTCGACCTGGCCCAGCAGAGGATCACACTCTTCGGCGGCGGCTACGAGGCGTATCTGGAGGAGCGGGAGACCGCGCGGCGCCATGCCCGGGAGGAGTTCGAGGAGTACGCGGACAAGAAGGCGTCCCTGGAGACCCGGGCGCAGACCCAGCGTGGCTGGATGGAGAAGGGCGTCAGGAACGCCCGGCGCAAGGCGACCGACAACGACAAGATCGGCCGCAAGCTCCGCGCCGAGTCGAGTGAGCAGCAGGCGGCGAAGGTACGCCAGACCCAGCGGCTGATCGAACGCCTCGACGCGGTCGAGGAGCCGCGCAAGGAGTGGGAGCTGCGGATGGAGATCGCCTCCGCCGAACGCTCCGGCGCGGTCGTCGCGGTGCTGCGCGCGGCCGAGGTCAAGCGGGGCGGCTTCCAGTTCGGCCCGGTCACGCTCCAGATCGACCGGGCCGACCGTATCGCCATCACCGGACCCAACGGCTCCGGCAAATCCACCCTGCTGGCCGCGCTGCTGGGCCGCCTTCCGCTGGACGCGGGCCACGCGTCACTCGGCTCGGGTGTGGTCGTGGGCGAGGTCGACCAGGCACGCGCCCTCTTCCACGGCCCGGAGACCCTGCTGGACGCGTTCCGCCAGGCCGTCCCCGACACCGAACCGGCCGAGATCCGCACCCTGCTCGCCAAGTTCGGCCTGAAGTCGGACCATCTCCTGCGCCCCGCGACCACCCTCTCACCGGGTGAACGGACCCGCGCCGCACTCGCCCTCCTCCAGGGCCGGGGCGTCAACCTGCTCGTCCTGGACGAGCCGACGAACCATCTCGACCTGCCGGCGATCGAACAACTCGAATCCGCGCTGGACTCCTACGACGGCACCCTGCTCCTGGTCACCCACGACCGCCGCATGCTGAACGCGATCCGCACCACCCGCCGCCTGGACGTGGCGAGGGGCCGGGTGACCGAGACCTGACCCGTTCCGTCCTCGTCGCCGACGGGCCCGGTGAGCGGCCCGGCACCGGGACCCCGGCACCACCCACCACCGGCCCCCGTGCAGCCGGGCGCACCGCCGCGCGACCGCGCGGCGGCCCGCCGGGAGGCGCACCGCGGGGCTTCAGCCCCGCGGTGC
>NZ_MAUD01000105.1:56215-57084 GCF_001700515.1 Streptomyces lushanensis | reverse complement strand
GGCGGCGGCCACGATCGTGGCGCGGCGGCGCCCCCGGTCCACGGCCGCGTCCAGGGCCGGATTCAACGGCGGACCGTCCAGGAAGAGTAGTACGAGAAGATCGCGCAGCTCTTCGGCGGGCAGCCGTGAACGGACTACGGCCGGACCGGGCTCGCCCACCGTTTCCGAAGGATTTTTGTATGGATCCTCCAACGCTCCGGCGGCGAGTGACCGCCTGAGCGCCGTCTGTGACGCGTGTGACGCATATGGCTTCATGAATGAGGGGAACCTCTCAGGGCTTGTAACCACCCAGACCCGTTGGCCAGGACAGCGGATGTGTTCCGGCCGACGTGGTCCGCCGACCATGAAGGGTTCCCTCCCGTGGCCAAAGTGTTCCGTAAGCTCCTCGTACCCGCCCTCTTCGCACTGACGTCCTTCGCGCTGCCGCCCACCACCGTTGCGGCCGCCGCACCCGTGGACGCGGTCCCGCTCGTCGGCACCATGTGCCTGTCCAGCGACTATCCGAGAACGCGCATAGTCAATGTGGACTCCTGCAACTCCTCCAGCGCCAACCAGCGCTGGACCGTCAGTGGTGAGTCGATCTTCGAGTCCGCCTATCCCGGCATGTGTCTGGCCAACGACTACCCGAGAACGCGGATCGTCAACGTGGAGCCCTGCAACTCCTCCGGGCCCCGCCAGCACTGGACCGTCAGCGGTGAGTCGATCTACGCGACCGCGAACCCCGGTATGTGCCTGACCAGTGACTACCCGAGAACGCGGATCGTCAATGTGGAGCCGTGCAACCCCTCGGGACCCCGCCAGCACTGGACCGTGCAGGGCGAGCAGATCAGCATGACCTTAGTGTGACCCTCTGATCCGCTCCGGCGTCC
>NZ_MAUD01000105.1:0-56182 GCF_001700515.1 Streptomyces lushanensis | reverse complement strand
CCGGCGTCCGGGGGCGCTGGAGCCGAGACGATCGGCCACCGGCTCGGATGCCTGCGTCAGCTCAGATGCTTGGCGATTTCCCAGCTTGCCGCCAGTTCGACATCGCCGTTGATCCGTACGTCGACCAGGACCGGGCCGTTCTCGACGGACAGCGCCCGGTCGATCTCGCCGAGGTCGTCGGGGGTGCGTACGGTGAAGCCCTTGGCGCCGAAGCCCGCCGCCAGTTTCGCGAAATCGGGCTCGGGCAGGTCGGCGTAGGACGGGTTCAGCTTCTTGTGGACCAGGTCGTGCTTCTCCTGGCCCACCGCGTTGTCGTTGAAGACGATCACCGTGAGCGGCAGCCTGTGGCGCACGGCCGTATGGAAGTCGGCGACGTTCATCATGAACGAGGCATCCCCGGTCGTATGAGTGACGCGCTGTCCGGGACGTGCGAAGCAGGCGCCGATCGCGAGGGCGAGGCCCTGGCCGACGGCGCCGAAGTCCCAGCCGATCGCCCAGTTCTCCGCGCGTGGCACGGTGAGGATCTTCGCGCAGACCATGGCCGCGTGGCCGCCGTCGAGCACCAGCACACGGTCGTCCTTGGGCAGCGCGTCCTCGAGGTGCCGTACCGCGCGCCGCGGATCCGTCGCGTCCGCGTCGTCGTACCGCACGGCCGCCGGCTTCCGGTCGTCCTGGAGCCGCCGCAGGAGTCCGGGATCGGGCCGGCGCGCGTCCACCGTCTCGGCGAGCCGGTCCGTCAGCGCCGACACGGCCGTCGCGGCGTCGGCCGTCATGCCGACGGCCACCCGGGCGAACCAGCCGAAGGCGTCCGGCCGGTCATCGATCTGGATGATCTTCTTCTCGTTCGCGACGAGCTTGCCGAAGTCGGTCGTCCATTCGTTCAGGCTGGCGCCGACCACCACCATCACATCACTCTCGGCGAGTGTTTCCACCGTCAGGGGCGAGCCCAGTCCGCCGCTGATTCCCAGATACAGCGGATGATCCGCGCAGAATCCGGCGGCGAGGTTGGATACCCCGATGGGCGCGCCGAGGCGCTCGGCCAGGGCGCGTACCGCGGATTCCGCCGCGGAGTTCCTCGCGCCGAGTCCGCAGAGAATCGTCGGGCGCCGGGCCGACGCCAGCAGCCCGACCGCTTCCTCGACATCCTGAGTACGCGGCGGCTGGAGGGTGTTGGGCATGTACATGGGCCGGTACGTCCATCCGGGATCCGGGATCTCCGCCTGCTGGACGTCCTGCGGAAGATTCAGGACGAACGGCCCTTTGCGCACCTTGATCTGACGGAACGCCTCGCCGAGGCAGTAGTCCACGTTGTGCACCGATTCCATGCGGACGGTGGCCCCGGTGGTGAGTCTCGCGAGCGCCGGCTGGTCCACCATCGCCTGCGGGTTGTACGGGTCACGCAGAGAGGCGTGTCCGGCGATCACCATCAGAGGCGTCCGGTGGAGCCGCGCCGCCACCAGCGAGGTCGTGGCATTGGTGTAACCAGGCCCTTGAGTGACCGACGCGAGACCGGGTCTGCCGCTGAAGCGGGCGTAACCGTCGGCCATGCCGACGGCGCCGGCCTCATGGTGGGCGTGGACGAATGTCGCGCCGTGCCGTTCGCCCAGGTCCACGATCATGTCCTGATTCGCGTCCCCCATCACGGCGAACAAGTGGTCGAGCCCTTCGGCGGCGATCGCGTCGGTGACAGCCTGGAATGCCTTCATCGGATCTTCCTTCGGGTTCGGACGGCCGCGGACCGGCGGGCCCCGACGCTTTCGGCGGAAGGCCAGAGCGTAATGCACCCTTATGTCATGGATCCCGGCATGGGCGCGCGGTGGGTGACGCGGTTTCGACGGGGCACCGATTCGGCGTAACTCCGGCGGATCACGGACCGTCATGGCGGTACGGCTTCTCCTGTCACGAGCTCGTGCCGTGCGGTGCCGCGCCGTGCCGTGCCGGGACCGTCCGGTCGTCCGGGCTGTCCCGCCGGGCCCCACCGGGAGGCGGGGCCTTCGAAACACGCCCTAAGCGCGGTTTGCCCCCGTTGTCAACGCACCCCCGGCAGGGGGATTACCGGGCGATGGTCCACCGGTTACCGGGCGGAGTTAGCGTCCCTGAGTCCTGAGGGACGCGGCGTCCACCAGTGGCGGACGGCAGGGGTGGCGGATACGAGCGGTGACAGACATTGAGGAGGCACCCCGCCATGACGGGTAAGAAGTTGCGACGAGCCGTGGTGTTGGGCGGGAGCATCGCGGGTCTGCTCGCGGCGCGGGCACTGTCGGAGGCGTACGACGAGGTCGTCGTCGTGGATCGGGACGAGCTGACCGATCTCCCGGAGAACCGGCGCGGAGTGCCTCAGGGACGCCATGTGCACGGGATACTCGCCCGGGGCCAGCAGATCATCGAAGAGTATTTCCCCGGTATCACCGAGAAGCTGGAGGCGGCCGGCGCCGTCACGGGCGACGTGGCAGGGAATGTCCGCTGGATCATGGACGGCATTCCGATGAGCCAGGCCGACTCCGGGCTCCTCGCGGTGTCCGTCGCCCGTCCCACCCTGGAGGCGCACGTCCGCCGCCGGGTGCGGGAGCTGGCCAATGTCGAGATCCTGGACCGCAAAGAGGTCGTCGGACTGCGGTTCGCCCCGGTCGCGCACCATGTGACGGGTGTACGGACGGTCGACCGCCAGGATGCGGGCAGCACCTCCGTCATCGACGCCGAGCTCGTGGTCGACACCATGGGGCGCGGCTCACAGGTCCCGCGCTGGCTGAAGGACCACGGATGGCCGGCCGTTCCCGAGGACCGCACCCAGGTCGGTCTCACCTACACCACCCGGCACTACCGGGCGGGGCCCGAGCCGTCGCCCGGGGACATCTCCGTCGACATCGTCGCCACACCGGACAACCCCCGCGGCGCGATCTGCGCGCGCATCGACGGGGAGCGTCAGATCGTGACCGCGTACGGAATCCTCGGCGACGTACCGCCCACCGATCCGGAGGGCTTTCTCGACTTCCTCAAGTCGCTCTCCTCACCGGAGATCTACGAGGCGCTCGCGGTCGGCAAGGAGCCGCTCGACACCCCGGTGTCCTACCGGTTCCCGGCGAGTCTGCGCCGCCGCTACGAGCGGATGGACCGTTTCCCGACCGGGCTGCTGGCCATGGGAGACGCGGTGTGCAGCTTCAACCCGACGTACGGGCAGGGGATGACGGTCGCGGCCCTCGGCTCCGTCGTACTGCGCGCGCACGCGCGGGGCGACGGCCCGCCCGATCCGGTGGCCTACTTCCGCGATCTCGCCCGTGACGCGGTGGACGAGGCATGGCGGCAGGCGCTCAGCAACGATCTGGGCTTTCCCGGGGTCGAGGGAGACAGGACACCGGAGATCCTCGCCGACCAGGAGTACATCGGCCTGGTCCTGGAGGCGGCGCAGCGGGACGGCGAGGTCGCGGCGGCCTACGCGCGGGTGATCGGTCTGGTGGACCCGCCCGAGGCGCTGCGCTCCCCGAGAGTGCGCGAGGCGCTCAAAGCGGACTGACCTCCGTCGATCCGCCCGGCCCACTCCGCTCACGGACAGGCAGCCCTGATGCAGATCTCCCTGAACGAACTGGTCTTCGACGTCGACGTGGCGGGTCCCGGGGACGGTGACCCGGTACTTCTGCTCCACGGCTTTCCGCACAGCCGGCAGTCCTGGAGCGACATCGCGCCGGTCCTGCACCGGGCCGGGCTGCGTACGGTCGCTCCCGACCAGCGCGGCTACTCACCCGGTGCCCGTCCCGAACCGACGGCCGCGTACGCGCTCGCGGAGCTGGCGGGCGACGCCCTGGGCATTCTGGACGCCCTCGGCATCGCCTCGGCGCATGTCGCGGGCCATGACTGGGGCGCGGTCGTCGGCTGGTATCTGGCGGCGCGGTTCCCGGGGCGGGTACGGAGCCTGACGGCGTCGGCGTTCCCGCACCTGGACGCCTACCAGCACGCGCTGCGGGTGGACCCCGAGCAGCGGGACAACTCGGGCTACATCGAGACGCTCAGCGCCGAGGACGCGGCGGACTCCTTCCTCGCCGACGGCGCGGCCGGGCTCGACGGATGGTTCCGGCAGGCGGGCGAGGGCGTGCTGAGCGAGGAGCAGATCCAGCGGTACGTCCGTTTCCACACCCGCCCCGGCACACTGCGGGCCGCGCTCAAGTGGTACCGGGCGGGGACGCTGCGGGACGACAACGGTCCGCTCGGGCCCGTCGCCGTGCCGACCACCCACATCTGGAGCGAACACGATCCGTCGGTCAGCGTCTTCGCCGCCGAGCACACCGCGGACCACATGACGGGCGACTACCGCTTCGTCCGTCTCCAGGGTGTCTCGCACTGGCAGCCGCAGCAGGTCCCGGAGACGATCGCCGCGGAGATCCTGCACCGGGCGGGCCGCGTCTGAGCGTCGGGGCGCTGCCGGTGCGCGCGGCGCGGGCCGGTCCGTGCGGTCCGGGCGGCTCATCCGCCGTCCGTACGGTCAGTCGTCCCAGGCGCCGGCCGCCGCGGCCCTGTCGGCGAACGCGGTGAAGTCCCGAGGGGGCCGGCCCAGCACGCGCTGGACGCCGTCGGAGAGATGGGCGTCCTCGCCGTCCCGTATCCAGCGGTACAGCTTGGCCATGAAGGCGGCCTGACCGGGCGGCATGCCCCGCGCGACGAGCCCGGCCACGTACTCCTCCTCGGGGACCGGCACATAGCGGATGGCGCGGCCGGTCGCCTTGGCGATCGTGTCCACGGCCTCGCCCATGCTCAGGGCGCGCGGCCCGGAGAGGGCGTAGACGCCGCCCTCGTGACCGTCCCGGGTGAGGACCGCCGCCGCGACCTCGGCGATGTCCTCGGTGTCGACGAACGGCTCCGGACCGTCCCCGGACGGCAGCCGCACCTCCCCGGACCGCAGCGGCCCGCGCAGTGCCGCGTCCTCGGTGAAGCCCTGCATGAACCAGGTCGGCCGCAGGATCGTCCAGGCGGCGCCCGATTCCCTCAACGCGTCCTCCGTCGCCAGCAGTTCCGGCTCGCCGGAGTCGGACCAGCCGCGCGCGGAGAGCAGGACCAGCCGCTCGACGCCGCGCTCGACGGCGAACCGGGCGAAGGCCCGCATCCGCTCGGCGGCGTGTTCGTTCTGCGCGTCCACCAGATAGGCGGCCCGCGCTCCGGACACCGCGGGCTCCCAGGTGGACTCGTCGAACCAGTCGAAGCGGAGGGGCGTCGCGCGGGCCACGGCCCTGACGTCCTCACCGAGCTCCCGCAGCCGGGCCACCACATGCCGGCCGGTCTTGCCGGTGCTGCCGATGACCAGGAGGGGACCGTGTCCGCTGCCGCGTTCCATGCCGACGAGTAGACCATGAACGACCGTGCCCGAAGGGCGAGTTGTCCGAAGCCGACGGACGGCCGAGGCGGAACGGGATCGTCCGGACAATGGAACGGCGCCGTCCGGATATTGGACCGGCGCCCGCTCCTCAGGGCGTGTGCCGGTGGTCCGTCAGGAACTTCTGCTCCTCGTCCGCAGCGGTCTCGTGGTCCCTCGCCGCTCCGGCCTCCAGCCCGGCCAGGAAGGCGTCCTCGCCGAGGCTCTCGCGGATCCGCGCGGAGATGCGCTCCACATCACCGCGCTCCGCCGGCGGGAGCGGCGCGCCCGACAGCGTCCTGGTCTGCGCCGCGGTCCCCAGCAGCCGTGCGGCCCGGGTGTGCCGACCCGCGAGCGAGTGCGCCCCGGCGAGCCCTTCCAGCGCCAGTGCCACGGCCCGCGAGTCACCCGTCACCCGTGCTGTGGCCAGGCAGTCCTGGTGCAGGGCGAGTGCGGCGGCGGCGTCGCCGCGCTGCTCGGCGACGAATCCCAACTCGGCCAGGACCAGGGCGAGTCCGGTGAAGGCACCCCGGCTGCGGTTCCACTCGCGCCACGGCCGCAGATGCTCCTCCGCGGTGTCCAGCCGGCCCTGCCGCCGGGCGGCCAGCGCGAGTCCCAGCTCGGCGAACTGCTCCACCGGCCGGTTGCCCTGGTCGACCGCCAGCCGCAGCGCCCGCTCATGGAGCTCGTCGGCCTCCGTCAGCCGTTCCGCCAGCAGGGCGATCCGGCCCAGCCCCGAGAGCTTGCGGGACACCTCGGACCACAGCTCCAGGGATTCGGCGATACGCAGTCCCTCCCGGTGCAGCCCGGCCGCCAGCTCGTAGTCGGCGTTGATCTCCGCGAGGACGCTCAGTACCTCCGTCGCCTTGAGCTGCCCCCACGCGTCTCCCAGGTCGATGAAGTGACCGCGGGCCTCAAGGGCGTTGCCGCGCATCGCCTCAAGATTGCCCCGGGCCATCGCGAGGGCGGCCCGGGTGCTCAGCGCCGCCGCCACACCCCAGGCGTCGCGCAGGGCCCGGAAGTCGGTCAGGGCGCCGTTCATCCGCTGCTCGCCGGCCGTCAGCGCGCCCAGACTCCACTCCGCGAACCCGAGGAACCACTCCGCCCTGGCCCGGCCCACCGTTCGCTCGGGCCGCTCGCCGTCCTGTTCGGCCCCGGCGTCCGCGCCGCTCTCGCCCAGCAGCATGCCGAGCCCGGTGTGCCAGGTCCTCGCCTCGGCCCGTTCGGCCGCGGGCGCCTCTCCCTCGGTGGCGAGCGCGGTCGCCAGCGCCCGGCAGCCCTCACCGAGCCGGCCGCGCAGGAACCAGTACCAGGTCAGGGCGTTGGCCAGCCGCAGCGCCCACTGCGCCGATCCGGTACGGCGCGCCTCGTCCAGGGACCGCTGGAAGTTGGCGGACTCGGCGTCCAGGAGTTGCAGCCAGCGGCGCTGGTCGCGGCCGTGCAGATGCGGCCGGGCCCGCTCGGCCAGTTCGGCGTAGTACCGCAGATGGCGACGGGCCAGTTCCGCGGTCTCGCCCAGCTCGTGTGTCTTGCGCTGGGCGTAGGCCGCGACGGATTCCAGCAGCCGGTAGCGCGGCAGGGAGGGGCATTCCACCCTGATCACCAGTGAGCGGTCCACCAGCCGGGCCAGGATGTCCAGCACCTCGTCGCCGCGTATCCCGGTGCCCGCGCACAGTTCCTCGACGGCCTCCAGGGTGCAGCCCTCGGCGTGCACGGCGAGTCCGCGCAGAAGCGTCTGCTCCTGCGCGCTCAGTAAGCTCCAGCTCCAGTCGATGGTCGCCTGGAGCGTCTGCTGACGCTGCGGGGCGCCCCGGTATCCGCTGTTCAGTATCCGGAAACGGTCGTCCAGCCGGTTCAGCAGTTCCTGGACGCCGAGGGTCCGTACCCGGGTGGCCGCCAGCTCCAGCGCCAGCGGCAGCCCGTCCAGCCGGCGGCAGATGTCCGTCACCTTGGGAGTGGTGACGGCGTCGAGGACGAAGCCCGGATCCACGGACCTGGCCCGCGCCGCGAACAACTGGACGGCGCTGGAGCGTTGGAGCGCGGCCGTGTCGCTGTCCGGCAGCGGCAGACTGAGCGGCGGCACCGGCCAGATCGTCTCGCCGGGTATCCGGAGCCTCTCCTGACTCGTCGTCATCAGCTTGAGGTGGGGCGCGGTTTCGAGCAGGGAGATCACCAGCTCGGCCACCGCGTCGACCACATGCTCACAGTTGTCCAGGACCAGCAGCAGCCGGCGCGAGGCCAGCGTCCTGACCAGCCGTGACACGGAACCGCCCGCGGACTCGGCCGCGAAGGCCGCGGCGCCGGAGTCCTCGCGGATGCCCATCACCGCCATCACGTGTTCGGCGACCACTCCCGGCCCTGCGGGCCGCTCCGCGCCGCCGAGTCCCGCGAGCTCCACGAGCCAGACACCGTCCGGGAACTCACCGTCCAGCTCGCGGGCCGTGGCCGTGGCGAGCCGGGTCTTGCCCACCCCGCCCGGACCGGTGAGGGTGACCAGCCGGCGGTCCCGTACGAGCTGCTGGAGCTCGACGAGCGCCTCGTCCCGGCCCACCAGGGAGTTCACCCCGGCGGGCAGATTGGTGCGGGAGCGGGTGCCCGGGATGGCGTTCGAGGAGCCCGTGGTGCCCTGGAGTCCGGGGTCCTGGCGGAGTATGGCCTGGCGGAGCGATTCGATGGCGGGACCGGGAGAGAGCCCCAGCTCCTGGTCGAGCCGCCGCCGCAGCTCCGCGTAGCTGTCGAGGGCCTCCGAGGAACGTCCGACCCGGTACAGGGACCGCATCTGCACCGCGCGGAGCCGCTCCCGCAGCGGATGGGCGGCCACCAGGGTGGTGAGTTCACCGATCAGCGTGCTGTGCTCACCGAGTTCGAGACGGGCCTCGGCGTGCTCCTCGACGGCGGTGAGGCGCTCCTCCTCGAGGCCGGCGACCGCGACCCGTACGAAGGGCTCGTCCGCGAAGTCGGCGAACGCGGGCCCCCGCCAGAGCGACAGGGCGTCCGTCAGCACGGCGGCCTTCGCCCGCGGATCCTCGGTCGTCCGGGCGCGCACCAGCAGCGAACGGAAACGGTCGGCGTCCACCGATGTGTCCGGTGCCCTGAGCGCGTACCCGGGAGCCCTGTGCACGACCAGCTCCCGGCTGCCGGGCTCGGCCTCCTCCAGCGCGCGCCGCAACTGCGAGACCTTCGCCTGGAGCGCACCGAGCGGGTTGGCGGGAAGTGTCGAGCCGCCCCACAGATCCTCGACGAGTCTGTCGGCGGACACCACCCGCCCGTTGTGGGCGAGCAGATCGGCGAGCAGGGCTCGGACCTTCACCTCGGGTACACGTACCAACCTCTCGTTGGTCGCCCACACCTCCAGCGGTCCCAGCACCCCGAATTGCATGAACCCCAGCCTAACCCAGCTCATTCACAGGGATGGGAATTATCGCAGGTCACGGTCCAGCAAGGGGTTGCTCTCGGCGCCCGAAGCGGACCCGAAGGAAATCCGAAGGCATATGCCGCACAGTGACTTCCGGCAGGACGTGCGTACGGCGAAGGGAGTTGGGACCCTGATGGGGGACACGGACCGACTGCGGCTGGTGATCATCATCGGGAGCGTCAGGCAGGGCCGGTTCGGCCCCGTCGCCGCGGAGTGGCTCGCGTCGAGGGCCCGGCTGCGCGACGATTTCGACATCGATGTCATCGATCTCGCCACGGCCTGGCTGCCGGATGTGATGTCCACCGAACTCTCGGCCCGTAAACCTCAGGCGGTCCAGGACCTGGCGCCGTGGCTGGCCGCGGCCGACGCGTTCGTCGTGGTCACCCCCGAGTACAAGCAGAGCTTCCCCGCGTCCCTGAAGAGCGCCATCGACTGGTACGACAGGGAGTGGCACGCCAAGCCGGTCGGATTCCTCTCCTACGGCGGGGCGTCGAGCGGGCTGTGCGCGGTCGCCCAGCTCCGGCAGGTCTTCGCCGAGGCCCACGCGGTCACGGTCCGCGAGACCGTCAGCTTCCACGACTACCAGGACCGCTTCGACGCACACGGCCGGCCCTTCGACATCGAGGCCGGTCACGAGGCCGCACGCGCCATGCTCGACCGGCTCGGCTGGTGGGCCCGCGCGCTGCGCCAGGCGCGCGCGGTCGAACCGTACGAACTCGAAACGGACCTTTGCCCAGGAGAGTGACCGTGCAGAGCGGAGGGAGAAGCGTCATGGACACCAAGTGGTTCAGACGGTACGACCGGACGGACGCCGTTGACCTCGGCCGTCCCCGGCTGATCTGTTTCCCGCACGCGGGCGGCGCGGCCAGTGCCTATGCCGGTCTGTCGCGCCAGCTGTCCCCGTACCTCGATGTGTTCGCCGTGCAGTACCCGGGCCGGCAGGACCGCAGACACGAGACACCGGAGCGCGGCATCGCCTCGCTCGCCGGGCGTGTCGCCCAGCGGCTGCTCGAAGGGACCGCCGGGCCCTACGCCCTCTTCGGGCACAGCATGGGCGCGCTCGTCGCCTACGAGACCGCCCGCGCCCTCCAGCAGTGCGGCGCGCCCGCCCCGGTCCGCCTCTTCGTCTCGGGCCGCGGTGTCCCGGGCACGACGGTCGGTCCGCACGACCAGCTCGACAGCGACGCCGCGATCCTGGCCGCCGTGCGGAATCTGGGCGGCACCGACGCCGGAGTGCTGGACGATCCGGAACTGGTCGCCATGGCGCTTCCCGCGCTGCGGGCCGACTACGGCGCCCTGGCCTCCTACCGCTGGGCCCCCGATCCCGTACTGCAGACACCGGTCAGCGTCTTCGTCGGGGCCGACGATCCGGTGGTTCCGGTCGAAGCCGCGCGGGCGTGGTCCGAGCGCACCGCGCTGGACAGTGAGACACTCGTCTTCCCCGGCGGTCATTTCTATCTGGGCGGACAGCTCGACAAGGTGGCCGAGGCGATCGTGGACCGGACGGCGGTCCGGCCCGCCGGACGGGACACGTGGCGGACCTAGGGTCTTCCGTTCGGATCCGACCGGGTCGGTGCGCGCGCCGTGGAGCGGCCGATGCCACCGCTGTGCTTACGATCGCAAGTGCGGGACCGGCGCCGTCCGTTCACCGGCCGTCCGTGGACGGCCGCGGCAACGCGGCGGGCGCGGGTGCGAGGCGCCGCGTGCCGGGCGCGACATGCGGGACAGGGGGCGAAGTGCCCGCCGACGCCCCGGCGCCCTCGGGCGCGCGGGCGGGACCCAGGACGTCCTCCGGGGCGTCCGGATGCAGTGACCGGCAAAATTTACAACGGTGTAAAGAAAGCCGGACCTGGAAGTGTTTCGGAGCGCTCCGTGCGGGACAGGCCCGGCCCGGCCGAATCCGGGCCGGTCAACCAGGACCCGCCGCACACGGTCCTGTACGTCCGGGGGGCGGCACGGTCGTCGACACCCACCATCCGACCACTACAGACCGGGCCGTGGCAGTACGGCCTCCGTACTCGTCGAATCAGCGCACACTTTACCCATGAGGGGACAAGCGTGGAGTTCAGGATTCTGGGTCCGTTAGAGGTGTCGTCGCAGAACGAGGCCGTACCGCTCGGGGGATTCAAACAGCGCGCGGCGCTGGGGCTGTTGCTGCTCCGGGCGAACCGCGTGGTGGCCACCAGCGAGATGCTGGCCGCGCTGTGGCCGGAGGAGGAACTGCCGGCGACCGCCAGGAAGATCGTGCAGAACGCCGTATGGGGCCTGCGGGCCGTACTCTCCGAACCGCCGCGCCACCACGGTCCCGAGCACGGCTACCGACCCGAACTGCTCACCCAGGCACCCGGATACATCCTGCGTGTCGATCCCGAGCGGCTCGATGTGAACCGTTTCGACCGGCAGGTCGCCGAGGGCCGGGCGCGGCTGCTCGCGGGCGACGCGGAGCAGGCGGCGCGGCTGCTGCGTGAGGCCCTCGCCGAGTGGCGCGGGCCCGCCCTGGCCGATCTCGCCGAACACGGTGTGGCCTGGCCGGAGTTGACCGCGCTCAGCCAGCTCCGGCTGGATGTCATGGAGGACCGCTTCGAGGCCGAACTTTTGTGCGGGCGCCATCAGGGTGTGCTGGGTGAGCTGGTCTCACTCGTCGCCGCGGAACCACTGCGGGAGCGGCTGTGCAGACAGCTGATGCTCGCCCTCTACCGCTGCGGCCGGCAGGCCGAGGCCCTCAGCGTGTTCACCCGGGTACGGCGTGCGCTGGTCGAGGAGTACGGTCTGGAGCCCTCGCGCGATCTCCAGCTCCTCCAGCAGAGCATCCTCACCCACGATCCGACCCTGGTCGCGCCCGTGGACGCCGGGGCCGAACGGCTCGTGCTCGCGGACGTACGGCCGCTGCGCGGCGGTCCGTCACCGAGAGCAGCCGAAGCGGTACGGCAGGATGTCCGCACCGGCGACGAGCACCGGCCGGAGGACGAACGCGGTCCCGGCGGGCCGGAGCACCGCAGGGACGGCCAGTACCCGCCGCCGGCGCAGGAGCAACGGCCGCGAGTGGAGCGGCAGCCGGGACCGGAGCCGCGCCCGGGACCGGACCAGCGGCCGGGACAGGGACAACGGCCGCTCATGCCGTCGGCCACCGTCGGCAGACCCGACGGGCGCAGATCCGTGCCGGGCGGGCGCGGGCCGGACCGACGGGTGCCGGACAGGTCCGACGCGCACGCAACCGCGGCGGGGCCGGTGGCCGAACGGCGGCAGGTCAGCGTGGTGCTGGTGCGCACCGGATTCACCGGCGAGGCCGCCGCGCTCGGCGCCGACCGGATCGCCCTGTCGCTGCACGACGCGGTCAGCGCGTTCTCGGAGGGCGTCGAGGAGTTCGGCGGTACCGTCGTCGGCTCCCTCGGCTATGTGTCCGTCGCCCTGTTCGGGCTCCGGGAGGACCGGACGACGGCGTCGCTGGACGCGGTGGCGGCGGCCCTCGCCGTACGCGACCGGCTCAACCGGATGCCCGGGCCCACGTTCCACGCGGTCGTGATCGCCGGCTCCGCGCTCGTCCGCCACGATCCGCACGATCCGGCCGCGCCCGTCACGGTGGTCGGCCGGCTGCTCGACGACGCCCAGACCCTGCTGACCGCCGTACCGCCCGGCGAGGTCTACGTCAGCGGCGACACCGCGCGCGTCAGCGAGGTACGGATGCGGCACCGGCCGGTGGTGCATCTGGAGGCGGACGCCCAGGTGCCACGGCAGCGCATACGGGCGGAGGGCTACGACATACCGCCGGGCACGCACGAGGAGTCGGCCGACCGCGAGCACGAACTCGCCATCGTCTCCAATCTGCTGGACCGCTCCCGCAGTCATGAGGCGCCGCATCTGGTGACGATCCTCGGTGAACAGGGCGTCGGGAAGACCTGGTTCCTGGAGGAGTTCGAACGCCGGGTCTCGCTGCGTTCGGCGCAGGTGCGCGTGGTCCGGGTGGGCGCGGAGGAAAGCGCCGACAACGGGCCCCGGCTGGCCCGCGACATCCTCGCCGCGTGCTGCGGACTGCCGCCGGGGGCGGGCGCGGACAGCCGCTTCGCCGAGGCCGTGCGCAGACTGGCCGGGCACGGGCCGGTCGCCGAACGACTGCTGCACAGCCTGCTTCCGCTGATGGGCCCGGCCGCGAAGGGCGCGAGCCACGAGGAGGTCCACCAGAGCTGGACCGAGCTGGTGAGACTCTCGGCGCGCGAGCGGCCGCTGGTCCTCTGCTTCGACGACATCCACCGGTCCGAGGACTCGGTGCTCGACTGCGTCGAGAGGCTCGTCGCCACGGCCCGTCCCGCACCGCTGTTCGTGGTCGCCTCCGCCCGGCCGGAGCTGCTGGAGCGCCGGCCGTTCTGGGGCAGCGGACAGCGCCACGCCGGCACTCTGACCCTCGACCGGCTGCCGGAACGGCGCGGCGACCTTCTCTCGCGCTTCGTCGGCCGGCCGGGAACGGCCGAGGGGGCGGTGTACGCGGCCGGTTCCGGACGTCCGGCGGTGCGCCGGGGCCGGGCACTGACCGGTCATGAACCGTTCGTGGCCAGGCACGCGGAGCGATGACCGCCGAATGGAGCGTCTGAGCACGGGACTTGCTTCCCTGAAAGCATGGATGACACCAATCTCCCACCGTCCCCCGCCCACCGGCCCGTGAGGAGCGCGGATCTGTCCCTGGCCTCGCTCGTGGGAAGGGAGTTCGTCGAAGCGCTCGACGCGGGGCTGCGCCGGGCGCGGGCCGCCGACCGGCGCCGCTCGCGGCCCGCGCCCCCGTCCCCGGCCGCGTCCGAGACCGCCGTCCCGCACCGGCAGCCGGACCGGGCTCCCCGCGCGGACCCGGTTTCCCGGACGGACCTGGCCCCCCGGACGGAGATGGCCTCGCGGGCCGACCAGGGCCCTCGCGCCGACCTGGTCATGGCGCTGCTCGGCATGCACGCCGCCGCGATCCTCCGGCGCTTCGAGACCGCGCTCCCGATGGTCGTGGTCCCGGGGACTGTGCCGCGCCGTGTGTCACGGCTCTCGCTCACCGTCTGGGCCCGGGGGGTGCTGCGCGGCGCCATGGGCCTCGACGGGCCCGCCGATGTCAGGACGCCGCCGCCCACCGCGGAACAGCAGGTGATCGCGGCGGCCCTGCTGCTGGAGTGCGCGGCGATGACGCTGCCGGCCGGGGACCCGGCGGGTACGGAGGCGATCGGCGCGCTGGCCCGGGCGATCCGTACCGTACGCACCGATACCGTACGCACCGCCCCCGCGGCGGCCCGTGCCACTCCTGCGCCGGTCCCCGCCCGGCGGTCGTGACCGCTGGCGGGACCGCCGAAGAGGCCGGACATCCGCACGCGGACGGCGGACCCACCGTTCGCGCGGCGGGACCGGTACGCGCCGGCCCTCGCGGGGCGTCCGGGCGGCCCGGTACCGCCTCGGCCGCCGGGGCCCGGACCCTACGCGACGTCCGCGCTGCCGTCCGGGACGAGCAGTGACTTCAGCAGCCGGTCCAGCGCGTCGCCGTCGACGGGGGCGAGACTGATGGTCATGGTGTGCTGACGGCCGCCCGCCCAGTCGGGACGGCGTTCGAGCAGAAGGGCGCGGGCGCCGACGACATTGAGCAGCGGCGCGTCGGCACAGCGTTCGGTCAGATGCTCGACCGTCTCCAGCAGGATGTCGTCGGCGTGGTGCAGGTCGTCCCAGATGAGCACCAGCAGCTGTTCGCGCGCCGCCTTGACGAGGAAGTCCCGCCAGGCCGCCAGCACCTCGTCGGTGAAGGGCGCGCGGTGCGAGTGGGGGACCGCCGCGATCAGAGGGTGCAGCAGGGAGAGCAGCACCCGCGCGTCGTCCGCGCGGCCGGTGAGCCGCAGCAGCGCGGCCTCGGCCTTGTGGAGCGCCGCGCCCTCCGGGTCCTGGTCGGTTATCCCGCAGTACATGGCGAACATCTCCGAGGGAACGGCCAGCGGACTGCCCGTGCCCGGACGCGGGACCGTACCCGCCAGCACCCGTACGTCGTCCCGTTCGGCCGCGAGACGGCGCTGGAACTCCATCAGCAGCCGTGTCTTGCCGAATCCGGACTCGCCCAGCACGGTGATCAGATGCGGCAGCGACCGGTGCTGGGTGCGCCGCAGCAGACCGTGCATCAGGTCCAGTTCACACTCACGCTCGCCCGGGTGCGCCACACAGAGCTCATCGGTGCCGTCCGTGACCCCGCCGACCGCCCGGACCTGCCAGTTCGAGGGAGACTTCCGCACATGGTGGTAGGTGACGAGCGGTTCGGTCAGCCGGCGCGTCTCGTCGCACACCCGGACCTCACCGGCCGGTGTCCGGTCCAGCATGTCCTGGCACGAGTCGACCAGATCGCCGCCGATCCACGGCCGGACGGCGCCGGCCACGGGCCAGCGGGTCACCACGGCCTCGCCGGTGGTGACCGCCGCGTGCACATCGAGGCCGCGCACCATGGGAGCGGGCGGCGCGAGCGGGCCCGACGGAACGCTGAGACAGTCCCGGACGGCGATGCCGACACGCACCGCCCGGTCCGCGCCGCACGCCTGCTCCGGGGAGTGCGCGAAGTAACCGAGCTGGACGGAGCCGATCGACGCCGCCGCCAGTCCGCCGAACTCCTCGATCTTCTCGCGGGCGAGCTGGGAGACCGCGTCGAGAACCCGGTCGACGTCCTTGGGCGGAAGGTGGTCGAACTCCGTGCCGAGCTGGAAGCGGAGCATCAGGATGGTGGCCGGCTGACGGGAATTCAGCGGTTCCTCCGTATTCTCCGGAATCCCGGCGTTCCCGGTGTCGCCCGTGCTGCCCGCGGTCCCCGGATTCCTCGTCTCTCCGGTATTCCTGGTGGTTCCGGTAATCCCGGTATTCCGCGCATCTCCCGCATCGGTGTCCCCGGAGGCCTCCGCCGGGGCGAGGTCCGGCCCCGTGACGTCCTCGGCCGCGTGTGCTCCGTCGTCCTCCTCCGGCGCCTGGCCGGCCTCGGCGGGCGGGAGCGGAGCGGTGACCGCGAACGCGTGTTCACGGCGCGCCGTCACCTCGGCCGGCAGATCGAGCGACGGGTCCTGAGTGAGGACCGACTGCTGGAGCCGCTGCATCTGACGGCCCGGTTCCAGACCGAGCCCTCCGACGAGTGCCGCGCGCACCCGGTTGTAGACGCCCAGCGCCTCGGCCTGTCTGCCGCACCGGTACAACGCGATCATGAGCTGCTGCGAGGCCCGCTCCCGCAGCGGTTCGGCCTCGACGAACGCCTCCAGCTCCCGCAGTACGGCATGGTGCCCGCCGCACGCCAGCTCCGCCTCGAAACGGTCCTCCATGACATCGAGACGCTTCTCCTGCACGGCGGTGAGCTGCGGCCAGGCCGTACCGTCCTCCACCAGATCGGCGAGGGCGACGCCCTGCCACAGGGACAGGGCGTCGCGCAGGACCCGGCTCGCCGTGCGCGGATCACCGGCCGCCAGCGCCGCACGCCCTTCGGCCACCCGCTGCTGGAAGACGAGCAGATCGATCTGGCCGGGTCTGACGCGGAGCATGTAGCCGGGCGAACGCGTCACCAGCTCCGGCGCGTCCTCGGAGCCCGCGGCGTGGGCGAGTGCGCGGCGCAGCCGCCAGACCGCGTTCTGCAGGATCTTCCGCGCGGTCATGGGCGCACGGTCGGTGGGCCACAGAGCATCGAGCAACTGACTGGTGGGCACGACCCGGTTGGCGTGCAGCAGCAGAAAGCCGAGCGCCGCCCGCTGTCTGGTCCCGCCGAGTTCCACCGGCCCGGAGTCGGTCTGGACTTCCAATGGGCCTAAGAGCCGAAATTGCATGGATCTCCCCGCTTGAAACCCCGCACGCTACAAACCCTTGATCACCTGTGTCAAAGATTGGTCGAACCGGCCATTCCCGGACGTATGGGCGTCGGCGTGCGGGGGGCGAGCCACGCGGCGCCCACTCAGCGGGCGGGGGCGCCCGTGAGACGTTCACCGGCATGGTCCCTCATGATTCCGCAGATGTCCCGGAGCCCGCTTTCGAGTTGCGCTATCTGCGTGTCGGAAAGCTGGAGGGACGGCTCGAAACGAAGGGTGTTGAGGGCGCTCGCGGTCGGGAAGGTACGGATGTCGTGCTGGTGCAGCAGATGCCCGGCGAGCACATAGCCGAAGAGGCCGCCGGTCGCCGCGTCCCGCAGGATCCGCGAGGAGGAGCCGGACTGGTCGTGGAACTCCATGCCGAGCATGAGGCCCTTGCCCCGGATGTCCTTGACCACCTCGGGAAAGTCCTCGCGCACCGATGTCAGCGCGGCCCGCAGCGCCTCGCCCCGCTCCACGGCCCGCCGGTAGGCCGCGCCGCCGTCGGCCTCCAGCAGTTCGAGGACCTTCAGCGCGATGTGGCAGGAGAAGCTGTCCTTGGCGAAGGTCGAACTGTGGACGATCTCGAACTCCTTGCGGTACCGGGCCTCGCGCACCAGCATCACCGACGTCTTGGCGATCCCGCCGCCCAGCGTCTTGGCCAGTGTGTAGTAGTCGCCGCGCAGACCGATCTGTGAACTGGCGAGGAGCGTGCCGGTCCGGCCCATCCCGCTCTGGATCTCGTCGATCACCACCGGGCAGTCGATCGACGCGCAGAACCGCTGGATCTCCGCGGCGAATTCGGCCGACAGGACCTGGATCCCGCCCTCGCCCTGGATCGGCTCGACCAGGAAGGCGCAGAACGCGGGGATCTCGCGTTCCGTCAGCTCCACCCGGCCGTCGGAGACGGTCACGTCCCAGACCGTACGGCGTTCCTCGGCGTGGATCTCCTTGAGCGCGTCGGGCCGGTCCCGGGGTACGAACCTGGCCTGCGCCGCGAGCGACTTGAAGGGGGTGCGATATGCCTCGTTGTGCGTCAACTGCACACTCGCCGCCAGCTTTCCGTGGAAACCGCCCTCCAGCGAGAGGAACAGCGGTGGCCGCGAGAGCTGTTCGGCGTTCCGGCGCGTCAGCTCCGCGGCGAGCGCCTCGAAGTCCCCGCCGGGCGCGGGAGCGGTGATCCCGAGACGGGCGTACGCCGGCGCCGTGACCGTCGCCGTACCGGCCGCCACCGCCGCGCGGGCGCTCTCGGTGTGCGCGGTGAGCTCCTCCTGGAGCGCCGCCAGCCGCATCACCCGGTCCAGCTCGGCGTGTTTGACCGCGGCCTCGACGGCCTCCGCCCCGGTGTTGGCGAAGATGGCGAAATACGGCTCGTCGGTCTCGAGTTCCCGGTGGATGATCCGGTTGAGTTCGCCCGCGAGACGGTTGGCGTAGGGATGCCGGGAGAACTGCGCGTGTACGGGAGTTCCCGCCGCCAGCAGTTCCGTCGCACATCGGACGATTTCCGGGTGGTTGTGGCCGAGAAGGACGGAACCGTAACCGCCGGCGAAGTCCACCACCGGTATCTCGGCGCCGTCCTCACCGAGCCGGAAGAGCGTGTTGTCCTCGGCGCGGACATATTCCACGGCGAGTCCGGCGGTGCCCAGCACCGCGCGCAGATAGGGCTCGGCGAGTTCCGGCTCGGTGAACTCCGGTTCGGCGGACGCGGGCTCGGGTGATACGGAGTCTGTGTGATCCATGGGCACAGAGTGCGCCCGTGAGGTAAACCGGCAGTCATCGCGGAGTCACTTCGCGGGCGGGGGAGCCGGAAGGGACCACGGTTACCCGACGGTGGAGGCGCGTCGATGAGCCGCCGGTACGTTGATGAACCGCCGGCCCGTGTTTCGAATCGTAACGGGTCGAGCGTGCCCCAACGAATTCGGAGAAGGTGGCATGAATTCCGCGTCCGCTGAACTCGACTCCTCGGCTTCCCACTCCGAGCCGCGCTGGGTGGGCCCCGGCCGGCTGAGGGAAGTGATGTCCCGTTTCGCGACCGGCGTCACGGTGATCACCGTGGGCCGGGAGCATCTGCACGCCATGACGGCGAATGCCTTCAGCTCTCTGTCGCTCGAACCGCCCTCGGTGCTGTGCAGTGTGGGGCACGGCGCGGTGATGCATCAGGCGCTGACCTCCGCAGGGCGGTTCGCCGTGAATATCCTCGAAGCCGAACAGGAGCCTCTCGCACGGCACTTCGCCGACAAGAACCGGACCCTGGGGGCCGCGCAGTTCGACGGTGTGGAGTGGCGGCCCGGTGAGCACACGGGGGCGCCGCTGCTGGCCGGTTCACTGGCCTGGGTGGAGTGCGAGCTGACCGCGGCGCATTCGTTCGGCGACCACACCATTTTCATCGGGACGGTGCTGGAGGCCGGCCGCGGCGGTGACGGTCCCGGTCTGCTTTTCGTCAATGGCGCCTTCGGCCGCCCGGAGCTGCAATCGTCCTGAGCGTGACAGGCGGCGAAAGCAACCTGGTGGCAGGAAAGTAACACGGCGGTAAGCGGGCCGCCCCGGTCTCTTCCGTCGTGGCAGGCGGCCGTTGACCGGGGAATTACCCGGCCATGACGCCAGGACGGACCCCCCGACGACGGAGAACCCCCCGGGAACGAATCCCGGGGGGTTCTCTGCTGTGCCGTACCGCTGTGCCGGGCGCCGCCTGCTACTCGGCCACCAGGCCCGTGGCGGCCACCGGACGGTCGATGGCCATCAGCCAGCGGCCGTCGTCCTGACGCCGCAGGACGTCCGTGCAATTGCCCTCCAGGAGGAGCGGCGCACCGTCGGGACCGGTGGTCTCGATGCTGTAGTCGACGCCGATCAGCGCCACGTCGCCGGCGATGTACGAGTGGGTCACCCTGGCCTTCAGGCTCGGCTTCGAGACCAGGAACTCCTTGAAGAAGGCCAGACGTGCCGCGCCGGTGAGGGGCTCACCGGAGAAGTTCGAGATGGAGTCGTCGAGGTACAGACGGTTGAACAGCTCGCCGTCACCGGAGTTGAAGACCTGGATGAAGATCTCGTTCTGGGTGTCGGTGTCGCTGGTGAGGTCAGGGTTCTCGGGATCGAAATCGATGGTGAAGGCCATGGTGAACCGGCCCGCCTCTCTGTGATGACCGAATGGCTCTGATGTGCCGTGCCGACTGGTGCTCGTGCTGACCGGCCCGAGGCGCCGCCGCGCCACGGGTCGGAGTGTGTACGGACGAGATCCGGATCCGGCCTGTGGGCCCGGGACCGGCTGGTGCGGGTCAGTCCTGGCCGAACGGGTCGTCGACGGCGTAGCGCCAGACGGAGTCCTCGCCCAGGCGCAGTACGTCCACGCCGACGCCCGTCAGCCGCTCGGCCACGCCCGCCTCGTCGACGGTCTCGATCACCCAGTCGACGATCAGCAGCGCGGTGTCGCCGGTGACGAAGGACTGCCGCGGAACGGCGGTCATCTTCGGCTTCCGGGCCAGGAACTCACGCTGGTAGTCCCTGCGGGCCTGGCCGGTCAGCGGCTTGCCCGGCTCCCAAACCGCGACGGCCTCTTCGGTGTAGAAGCTGTCGACGGCGTCGAAGTCCCCGGAGTTGAAGGCATCCACGTAAAGTTCTGTGCGCTTTTCCAAGTTATCGGTGAGTTGCGACATGGGAGAGTCGGCCTGCCCTTCTGTGGGTGAGGTGGCTGAGTTCCACGTGCCAGGACGCTATTCCATCCCGCGCAACATCCCGGGCATCGCCGGGTAATACGGTGCTCTCCCTCCGCTTCGGCGCCGAATTACCCGATCAAGGCCGCACGTTGAGTTTCCGGAGAGGGCGACTCCCTACGATCGGGTCACAGGATTGCCTCAATGCTTTGGGTTGTCGGTCAATTCAGCCGGAAGGGTAGTCGAGCGCGATGACGAACCAGCACCACCTTGAGACACCCGTGGCGCGTGGAGGGAACAACGAGGCCGTCGCGGTCGTCGGGCTCTCCTGTCGGCTGCCGGGCGCGCCGAGTCCCTCGGACTTCTGGGAACTGCTCCGTACCGGAACGAGCGCCGTCACCGGTGTCCCCGAGGGCCGTTGGCTGACCGCGACGGGACACCCGGCGCCCGAGGAGGCCGGATCCGGGATGCGCCGGGGCGGGTTCCTGGACCGGGTGGACACCTTCGACGCCGCCTTCTTCGGCATCTCGCCCCGCGAGGCCGTCACCATGGACCCGCAGCAGAGGCTGGTACTGGAACTGGCCTGGGAGGCCCTGGAGGACGCCGGCATCGTGCCGGCCACGCTGCGCGACAGCCGTACCGCCGTCTTCGTCGGTACGCTGCGTGACGACTACGCCGCCCTGCTCTACCAGCACGGCGCCCAGGCGATCACCCAGCACACCATGGCCGGTGTCAACCGGGGCGTCATCGCGAACCGGGTGTCGTACCACCTGGGTCTGCGCGGCCCGAGCCTCACCGTCGACTCGGCCCAGTCCTCCTCGCTCGTCGCCGTGCATCTCGCCTGCGAGTCACTGCGTTCGGGCGAGTCCGAGGCGGCCGTCGTGGCCGGGGTCAATCTCAACATCCTGGCCGAGGGCGCGGTCACCGGGGAGCGGTTCGGCGGTCTGTCGCCGGACGGGACCTCCTACACCTTCGACGCCCGCGCCAACGGATTCGTCCGCGGCGAGGGCGGCGGCGCCGTCATCCTCAAGCCGCTCGCCCGCGCGCTCGCGGACGGCGACCACATCTACGGAGTGATCCGCGGCAGCGCGGTCAACAACGACGGTGCCACCCCCGGTCTGACCGTCCCCGGCCGCGCGTCCCAGGAGCGGGTGCTGCGCGAGGCGTACGAGAAGGCCGGTGTCGACCCGGCGGCGGTCCAGTACGTCGAACTGCACGGCACCGGTACGCCCGTCGGCGATCCTATCGAGGCGGCGGCGCTCGGCGCGGTCCTCGGCGCCGGACGCCCGCCCGGGCGGGCCCTGCGCGTCGGCTCGGCGAAGACCAACGTCGGCCATCTCGAAGGGGCCGCCGGTATGGTCGGCCTGCTCAAGGCGCTGCTGGCGCTCAGCCACCGCCGGCTCCCCGCCAGTCTCAACTTCGAGTCGGCGGGCCCGGACATCCCGCTGGCCGAGCTCGGCCTCGCGGTGCAGAGCGAGCCGTCCGAGTGGCCGGAGCCCGGCCGGCCGCTGCTGGCCGGTGTGTCCTCCTTCGGCATGGGCGGCACCAACGCGCATGTCGTACTCGCCGAACACCCGGCGCCCGAACCGGCCCCCCGCCCGGAGCCCGCGGACACGCCCGCCCTCACGCCCTGGGTGATGTCCGGCCGTGGCGCCGCCGCGCTGCGCGGCCAGGCCGAGCGGCTGCACACCGCCGTCACCGCCGACGGGACGCTCGATCCGGCGGACGTGGGTCTGTCCCTCGCCGCCCACCGCACCGTCTTCGACCACCGTGCGGTCGTTCTCGCCGACAGCCGTACGGCGCTGCTGGACGGGCTCGCGGCGGTGGCCCAGGGAGCGCCCGCGCCCGGCGCCGTCACCGGTACGGCGCGGCCCGGAGCGCCCGCCCTGCTCTTCACCGGCCAGGGCGCCCAGCGCATCGGCATGGGCCAGGAACTGCACCGTGCCTTCCCGGTGTTCGCCGAGGCGTTCGACGAGGTGTGCGCTCATCTCGATCCGCTGCTCGGCCGCCCGCTGAGCGAGATCATCACCTCCGGTGACGGTCTGGACGGGACGGGTTTCACCCAGCCCGCGATCTTCGCCGTGGAGGTGGCCCTGTACCGCCTCGTCGCCTCCTGGGGCATCGCCCCCGCGTATGTGGTCGGCCACTCCATCGGAGAGATCGCCGCCGCCCATGTCGCCGGAGTGCTCTCGCTCGCGGACGCCGCACGCCTGGTGGCGGCCCGCGGCCGGCTGATGCAGGCCCTCCCCGCCGGTGGGGTCATGACCTCCGTACGGGCCGGCGAGGACGAGGTGCTGCCGTTGCTCGCCGACGAGCCGCTGGCCGCGATCGCCGCCGTCAACGGACCGCTGTCGACGGTCGTCTCGGGGGACGGGGACGCGGTCGGCCGGATCACCCGGCGCCTGTGCGACCAGGGCCGGAGCATCCGCGCGCTGACGGTCTCGCACGCCTTCCACTCACCGCTGATGGACCCGATGCTGGACGACTTCCGCGAGGTCGTCGGGCAACTCACCTTCCACGAGCCGAGCCTGCCCGCCATCTCCACCGTGACCGGCCGGCCCGTCGCGCCCGGGGAGTGGACCTCGCCCGAGTACTGGGTGGAACAGGTGCGCCGGCCCGTGCGGTTCCTGGACGCCGTGCGCGCCCTGGAGGCCGCCGGAGTCACGACCTTCCTGGAGCTGGGCCCCGACGCCGTCTGCTCGGCCATGGCTGTCGAGTGCCTGAGCGACGCGGACGCCACGGCGTCGGTGGCCGCGCTGCGCTCCGGCCGTCCCGAGCCCCGCAGTCTGCTCACCGCCCTCGCCACGGTCTTCGTCCGGGGTACGGACATGGACTGGGCGGCCGTGTACGCCGGGCGGGCGGCCCGCCGGGTCCCGCTGCCCACATACGCCTTCCAGCGCGAGCCGTACTGGATCTCCGGCACGGCCGGCGCCGCGCGGCTCCCCTCGGCCGCCGCGCCGTCGGCCGCCGTTCCGGCCGAGCGCCGGCCGGACGCGCCGGTGTCACCGGCCGGGACCGCGGCCGATCTCGCCGGAGTCGTCACCGCGCACATCGCCTCCGTACTGGAGTACTCCGGCGACCGCCGCGTCGAGCCGCACACCAGTTTCAAGGAACTGGGCTTCGACTCGCTGATGTCGGTGGAGCTGCGCAACGCGCTGTCCGCCGCCACCGGACTGCGGCTGCCGAGCGGTCTCCTCTTCGACCGGCCCACGCCCGCCGCGCTCATCGACCATCTGCGCACCCTGACCGAGGGCCGGAGCGAGGAGGCGGACGACGAGCCGCCCGGCGCGGAAGCCGCCCATGAACCCATCGCCATCGTCGGCATGGCCTGCCGCTACCCCGGCGGGATCGCCTCGCCCGAGGATCTGTGGCGGCTGGTCGCCGAAGGCGGCGACGCGATCTCGGGCTTTCCCGTCGACCGGGGCTGGGACGACGGGCTCTTCGACCGCGATCCGTCCAGGAGCGGCCGGAGTTCCGTGCGCGAGGGCGGCTTCCTGCACGACGCGGCCCGGTTCGACAACGCCCTCTTCGGGATCTCCCCGCGCGAGGCGCTGGCCATGGATCCACAGCAGAGGCTGCTGCTGGAGACCGCCTGGGAGGCCGTGGAGCGGGCCGGGCTGGACGCCGACGCGCTCAGGGGCAGCCGTACCGGTGTGTTCGTCGGTGCCACGGCACTCGACTACGGACCGCGTATGCACGAAGCGCCCGACAGTGTGGAGGGCTATCTGCTGACCGGCACCACACCGAGTGTGATGTCCGGCCGTATCGCCTACCAGCTCGGGCTGGTCGGGCCCGCGGTGACGGTGGACACCGCCTGCTCGTCGTCGCTGGTGGCGCTGCACATGGCGGTACGGTCGCTGCGCTCCGGCGAGACCACACTGGCCCTCGCCGGCGGCGCCACCGTGATGTCGCAGCCCGGCATGTTCGTGGAGTTCTCCCGGCAGCGCGGTCTCGCGGCCGACGGACGCTCCAAGTCCTTCGCGGCGGGTGCCGACGGCACCTCATGGGCGGAGGGCGTCGGTCTGCTGCTGGTGGAGCGGCTCTCGGACGCCCGTCGCAACGGACACCCGGTGCTCGCCGTGATCCGTGGCTCGGCGATCAACCAGGACGGCGCGAGCAACGGACTCACCGCGCCCAGCGGTCCCTCCCAGCAGCGTGTCATCCGCCAGGCGCTGGCCGACGCGGGCCTCGGCCCGGCCGAGGTCGACGCGGTCGAGGCCCATGGCACCGGAACCAGGCTCGGCGATCCCATCGAGGCCGAGTCGGTCATCGCCACCTACGGCCAGGGACGTGAACGCCCGCTGCTGCTGGGCTCGTTGAAGTCCAACATCGGTCATGCCCAGGCCGCCGCCGGTGTGGGCGGTGTGATCAAGATGGTGCAGGCGATGCGCCACGGTGTGGTGCCGATGACACTGCATGTGGACGAGCCGTCCCCGTTCGTGGACTGGGACTCCGGCGCCGTGGAGCTGGTCACCGAGCGGGTGGAGTGGCCGGAGGTGGACCGCCCGCGCCGCGCCGCCGTCTCCTCCTTCGGGATCAGCGGCACCAACGCCCATCTCGTCCTCGAACACGAGCCCGCGGACGAGCCCTCGGCCCCGGAGGTTCCCGTTCCGGCGACTCCGGTCCCCTGGCTGGTCACCGCGCGGGACGAGACGGCCCTGCGCGCCCAGGCCGTCCGGCTGCGGGAACACATCACCGCCACCGGAGCCCGCCCCGCGGACATCGGTCTCTCCCTCGCCACCACCCGTACCGCCCTCGATCAGCGGGCCGTGATCCTCGGCACCACGGGCGACTCGCTCCTCGCGGGGCTCGACGCCCTGGCGCGGGGCGCCGACGTACCCCAGGTGGTCACCGGAAGCGCCTCGGGCGCCGGCCGTACCGCGTTCCTGTTCACCGGACAGGGCGCGCAGCGGGCCGGCATGGGCAAGGAACTCCACGCGTCGTCACCGGTGTTCGCCGCCGCCCTCGACGAGGTCTGCGCGGCACTGGACCCGCATCTCGAACGGCCGCTGCGCGATGTGCTGTTCGCCTCCGCCGACAGCGCGGACGGCGCGCTGCTGCACCGGACCGCGTTCACCCAGCCGGCTCTCTTCGCCGTGGAAACGGCGCTGTTCCGGCTGCTGGCCCACCACGGACTCACTCCCGCCCTGCTCGCCGGGCACTCGATCGGTGAGCTGACTGCCGCCCATGTGGCCGGAGTGCTCTCGCTGGACGACGCGGCCCGGCTCGTCGCGGCCCGGGGACGGCTGATGGAGTCGGCGCGCGGCGGGGGCGCCATGATCGCGATCGAGGCGGAGGAGGCCGAACTCGCCGCCGAACTCGCCCGGCACCCGGGTCTGCTCTCGATCGCCGCCGTCAACGGGCCCACCTCGCTGGTGATCTCCGGCGACGAGGACGCGGCCGAGCAGGTCGCGGAGCGCTGGCGGGCCCGGGGCCGCAGGACACGCAGGCTCCAGGTCAGCCATGCCTTCCACTCGCCGCACATGGACGACGTGCTGGAGGAGTTCCTCGCGGTCGCGCGGGGCCTCACCTTCCACGCGCCCGCCCTGCCGATCGTCTCCACCGTCACCGGTGAGATCGCCGACGCCGCCGTCCTCACCTCGCCCGACCACTGGGCCGGGCAGATACGCGGTACGGTCCGCTTCCTGGACGCGGCCCGCGCCCTCGAGCACCACGGCGCCACCGTCTTCGTGGAGGTGGGCCCCGACGCCGTACTGACCTCCATGGTGCGCGACTCCCTCACCGGTGATCCGGCCGCCGTGCCGCTGATGCGGGCCGGACGGCCGGAGGCGGAGACACTGGCCACGGGCCTCGCGACCGCCCTGACCCGGGGCGCGCCGCTCGACACCGCCTCGTTCTTCCCCGGCGCCCGCCGCGTCGACCTGCCGACGTACGCCTTCCAGCGCGAGCACTTCTGGCTCGCGAACGGCACCGTCACCGACGCCAGGGGACTCGGTCTCGATCCCGCGGACCATCCGCTGCTCTCCACCGCGACGGAGCTGGCCGGGCGCGAGGACCATGTGCTCATGGGCCGCCTCGGCACCGGCAGCCATCCCTGGCTGGCCGACCACGCCATCGACGGCACGGTCCTGGTGCCCGGCACCGCCTTCCTCGAACTCGCCCTGACCGCGGGCGGACTCCTCGGCGCCGAGCGGGTGGACGAACTCACCCTGGAGTCGCCGCTGACACTGCCCGAGCACGGCGCGATACGGGTCCAGGTCTCCGTGGAGGCCCCCGACTCCTCCGGCGCCCGGGTCTTCGGCATCCACGCCCGCCACGACACCGCGGCCGACGATCCGGGGCCCTGGACCCGCCATGCCTCGGGCGTCCTCGGCCGGGCGGAGGACCCCGCCACCGGGGAGTCGCCGGTCTGGCCGCCCGAGGGCGCCGCGGCGCAGCCGCTCGACGATGTCTACGACCGTCTCGCCGAGCTCGGCTATCAGTACGGTCCCGCCTTCCAGGGTCTTACGGGCCTCTGGCGCCAGGGCGAGGACCTGTACGCCGAGGTGTCCCTGCCCGGCGAACACCACACGGACGCGGCCCGCTTCGGAATCCATCCGGCGCTGCTCGACGCGGTCCTCCACCCGCTGGTGCTGCACGCCGCCGAGTCGGCGGGCAGCGCGGCGGCCGGCTCGATCCGGCTGCCGTTCTCCTGGAGCGACACCGTCCTGCACGCTACCGGGGCCACCGCCCTGCACGTACGTATCTCTCCCGTCGGCCCCGACACCTTCTCGCTGACCGCCACCGACACCACGGGCCGGCTCGTCGTCGCCGTCGACTCCCTGGTCCTGCGGCCCGTCGTACGGGACCGGCTCGCCGCGGCCGACGGCCGCTCCGACGCCCTGTACGGCGTGGAGTGGACGGCCGTGCCCATGGCCGCCGCGGACCCGGGCGCGCTCCGGATCGCGGAGGCGCTCCACGGGGAACTGCCGGGCGCGGACGGCACGGAGGGTACTGAAGGCGCCGGTGAGGAAGCCGCCGCCGAGGTCGTCCTCGTACGCGTCGACCAGCTCCGTACCGACGGGCCCGCGGAGGACGAGGCCGGCGCCGCCCACCGGACCGCGGCGGGCGCGCTGCGTCTGATCCAGCGGTTCCTCACCGACGAACGGTACGACGAGACGCGGCTGCTGCTCCTCACCCGGGGCGCCGTCGCGGCGGAGCCCGGCGAGAGCGTCACCGCGCTGGCGAGCACCCCCGTATGGGGCCTGGTCCGCGCGGCGCAGTCGGAACACCCCGGCCGGCTGGTCCTCGTGGACGTGGACGGTCCGGAGGCGGAGACCCTGCTGCCCGCGGCTCTGGCCACCGGCGAGCCGCAACTCGGCCTGCGTGGCGGCCGGTTGACCGCGCCCCGGCTGGTCAGGGCGAGCCGCGCCGACACCGACACCGACACCGTGGCCGCGATCGGCCCGGCGGGCACCGTACTGATCACCGGTGGTACGGGCGGACTCGGCGCCCTGTTCGCCCGGCATCTGGCCGGGTCGCACGGCGTACGGCGGCTGCTGCTGGTCAGCCGCCGAGGCCCCGACGCGCCGGGCGTCGGCGAACTCGTCGCCGAACTCGCCGCGTTGGGAGCGGACGCCCGGGTGGCCGCGGCCGATGTCGCCGATCGCGACGCCATGGCGGAGCTGCTGGCCCGCTTCTCGCCGGAGGAGCCGCTGACCGCCGTGGTGCACACGGCCGGTGTGCTCGACGACGCCACCATCGGTGCCCTCACTCCTGAACGGCTGAGCGCGGTCATGCGGCCCAAGGTCGACGCGGCCTGGCATCTGCACGATCTCACCCGGGAGATGGACCTCACCGCCTTTGTGATGTTCTCGTCCGTCTCCGGTCTGCTCGGCACCGCGGGACAGGCCAACTACGCCGCCGGCAACTCCTATCTCGACGCCCTGGCGGCCCATCGCCGGGCCCTGGGACTGCCGGGTGTCTCACTCGCCTGGGGGCTGTGGGACGGCACCCACGGCATGGGCGGCACACTCGGCGAGGCCGACCTGGCCCGCTGGAGCCGTATGGGCATCACACCGCTCACCCCGGAGCGCGGACTCGCCCTGTTCGACAGGGCGCTCACCGAAGGGCCCGCGCTGCGTGTGCCCGTGGAGCTCGACCTGTCCGTGCCGCGCGCCCGCACCGACGAGCCTCCGGCGCTGCTGCGCGGACCCGGCAGGGCGCGCCCGCGCCGCGCGGCCGTATCCACCGCGGTGACCGGGGGCTCCGGCTGGGCCGGACGGACCGCCGCGCTTCCCGAGGACAAGCGCCGCGAGACCGTACAGGAACTGGTGCGCGGCACCGTCGCGGCCGTCCTCGGCCATGCGGACGCCACCGCGCTCGACCCGCGGCGCGCCTTCAAGGAGATCGGCTTCGACTCGCTCGCCGGAGTGGAGCTGCGCAACCGTCTCAACGCCACGACCGGACTGAGGCTGCCCACCACGGCCGTCTTCGACCATCCGTCGGCACAGGCACTGGCCGACCACATCCTCTCCCGTGTCTCGGACATCGGGTCCGCGTCGGCCGCCTCCTCCGCGCCGACGGCCCGTGCGCAGGCCGTCGCCGCCGACGAGCCGATCGCGATCGTGGGGATGGCGTGCCGCTATCCGGGTGGTGTCGCCTCGCCTGAGGACCTGTGGCGGCTGGTGCTGGACGGCACCGACGCGGTCAGTGAGTTCCCGGTCAATCGGGGCTGGGACCTGGACGCGCTCTACGACCCGGACCCCGAGCGGACCGGCACCTCCTATGTACGGCACGGCGGATTCCTCCACGACGCCGACCAGTTCGACCGTGAGTTCTTCGGTCTCCCGCCGCGCGAGGCGACCGCGATCGATCCGCAGCACCGTCTGCTGCTGGAGACCGCGTGGGAGACGATGGAGAGCGCCGGTCTGGATCCGGCGGGCCTGCGCGGTTCCCGGACCGGTGTGTTCACCGGAGCCATGTACGACGACTACGCGTCCCGGCTGTCCGCGAGCCCCGAGGAGTACGAGGGCTTCCTGCTGGCCGGCAATCTCTCCAGCGTCGTGTCCGGCCGGTTGTCGTACACGTACGGGTTCGAGGGTCCCGCGGTGACGGTGGACACGGCGTGTTCGTCGTCGCTGGTGGCGTTGCATCTGGCGGCGAACGCGTTGCGTTCGGGTGAGTGTGATCTCGCCCTCGCCGGCGGTGTCACCGTCATGGCCGGGCCCAGTGTCTTCGTGGAGTTCTCCCGGCAGCGCGGACTCTCGGCCGACGGCCGGTGCAGGTCGTTCTCTGCGGACGCGGATGGGACTGGGTGGGCGGAGGGTGTGGGGCTGCTGCTGGTGGAGCGGCTGTCGGATGCCCGCCGTAACGGGCATCAGGTGCTGGCGGTGCTCAGGGGGTCGGCCGTCAATCAGGATGGTGCGAGTAATGGTCTGACGGCGCCGAACGGTCCGGCTCAGGAGCGGGTGATCCGGCAGGCGTTGGCGAGTGCGGGTCTGTCGGCGGCTGATGTGGACGCGGTGGAGGCGCATGGCACGGGGACGCGGTTGGGTGATCCGATCGAGGCGCAGGCGTTGCTGGCGACGTACGGTCAGGATCGTGAGCGTCCGTTGCTGCTGGGTTCGTTGAAGTCGAACATCGGTCATGCGCAGGCGGCTGCCGGTGTGGGTGGTGTGATCAAGATGGTGCAGGCGATGCGCCACGGTGTGGTGCCGAAGACACTGCATGTGGGGGAGCCGTCTCCGTTCGTGGACTGGGAGTCCGGCGCCGTGGAGCTGGTCACGGAGGAGACCCCGTGGCCGGAGGTGGACCGCCCGCGCCGCGCCGCCGTCTCCTCCTTCGGGATCAGCGGCACCAACGCCCACATCATCATCGAGGAGGGCGTCGAGCCCGACACCGGCACCGCCGCCGGACAGCCCGACTCCGCACAGGCGCCCGCACTCTCGATCGCGCCCTTCCTCGTCTCGGCCCGTGGCGAGGAGGCCCTGCGGGCCCAGGCGGCACGGCTCGTCGAGTACGTCGACACCCACCCGGAACTGACCATCGACGACATCGGCAGGTCGCTGGCCACCACCCGTGCCCTGCACGGTGACGCCGCCGCCGTCCTGGCCGAGGAACGCGACGAACTCCAGGGCGCCCTGCGCGCGCTGGCCGGAGGAGACGCCTCGCCCGCCGTCGTCCGCGCAGGCCGGGGACGACGGGGGAAGACCGCGTTCCTGTTCACCGGACAGGGCTCCCAGCGGCTCGGCATGGGCCGCGAACTGTACGGCTCCTCCCCGGTGTTCGCCGCCGCGTTCGACGCGGTCTGCGCCCATCTGGACCGCGTGCTCGACCGTCCTCTGAAGAGTGTGCTCTTCGCACCGGAGGACTCCGCCGACTCGGCCCTGCTCGACCAGACGGCGTTCACCCAGGCCGCCCTGTTCGCGCTGGAGACCGCGCTGTTCCGGCTGGCCGAACACCACGGCCTCACACCGGACTTCCTGCTCGGCCACTCCATCGGCGAGGTGACCGCCGCGCATCTGGCCGGAGTGCTCGATCTGCCGGACGCCTGTGTTCTGGTCAGCGAGCGAGGACGGCTGATGCAGGCCGCGCGTGAGGGCGGTGCCATGGCGGCGCTGGAGGCACCGGAGGACGAGGTGCGCGCCACGCTCGCCGGGTACGGCGACACGGTGACCGTCGCCGGCGTCAACGGTCCCCGCTCCACGGTGATCTCCGGTGACGAGTCCGCCGTCGAGGCGGTCACCGCGCTCTGGCGCGAGAGGGGCAGCCGGACCAAGCGGCTGCCGGTCAGCCATGCCTTCCACTCGCCGCACATGGACGACGTCCTGGACGAGTTCCGTACGGTCGCCGAGGGCCTCACCTTCCATCCGCCGCGTATCCCGGTCGTCTCCAATGTCACCGGCGAGCTCGCCACGGCCGAACAGCTCACCGCGCCCGGCTACTGGGCACAGCACATCCGGCAGCCGGTCCGCTTCCTGGACGGCGTGCGGCTGCTGGCCGCCGCGGGCGTCACCGAGTGGCTGGAGCTGGGCCCGGACGGAGTGCTGACCGCGCTGGTGCAGGAGTCCCTGACCACCGACGCCGGCGCGCTCACCCCCGCGCTGCGCCGGGGCCGGCCCGAGGACCGCGCCTTCGCCTCCGCGCTCGGCCTGCTGGCCGCGCGAGGCGCGGAGGTGCGCTGGGACGCCGTGTTCCCGGGCGCCCGTACGGTCGCGCTGCCCGGCTACGCCTTCCAGCGGCAGCGCTACTGGCTGGAGGAGCCGGCCCGCGCCGGTGACGCCGCCGGACTGGGCCTGACCGCCACCGGACATCCGCTGCTGGGCGCGGCCGTCGCCCTCGCGGACCGTGACGAGCACGTCGTCACCGGCCGGCTCTCCCGGCACACCCATCCCTGGCTGACCGATCACGCCGTCGGCGGCGCCGTCCTGGTGCCCGGCACCGGACTGCTGGAACTCGCGCTGCGGGCCGGGGAGCAGATCGGCACCCCGGGCGTCGACGAGCTGACGCTGGCCGCGCCTCTGATCCTGCCGGAGCGCGGCGGGGTCCGGTTGCAGCTCGTCGCCGGAGCCGCCGACGGCGCCGGTGGCCGTACCGTACAGATCTACTCGCGGCCCGACGGCGGTGCCGACGAGGACGCGGGCGAGTGGACCCTGCACGCCCAGGGCAGGCTCGGCACGGCCGAGGGCGCGACGGCCCGCCACCCTCAGGACGACGGCCTCACGGTCTGGCCGCCGGCCGGCGCCGTCGAGACCGATCTGACCGACGTCTACGAGCGGCTGGCCGAGCGGCAGTACGCGTACGGTCCCGCGTTCCGGAATCTGCGCCGGCTGTGGACGGCGGACGGCGATCTCCACGCGGAGGTCGCCCTCGGTGAGGACCAGCGCGCCGAGGCGGGCCGGTTCACGATCCATCCGGCGCTGCTCGACGCCGCGCTCCACGCCCTGCTGCCCGGTGTCGCCGGGGACGGCGGCGGATCCTGGCTGCCGTTCTCCTGGTCCGCCGTCACCGTACGGGCCTCCGGCGCCCCGGCCCTGCGTGTCCGGCTCGCCTTCCACGGCACCGATCCGGAGTCGCCCACGGTCCGGCTGACCGTGGCCGACGGCACCGGCGCTCCGGTCGCCTCCGTCGACGCGCTCACGCTGCGGCCCCTGTCGGTCGAGGCGCTGCGCGCGGCGGCGACCGGTACGGGTGACGCCCTGCTCCGGGTCGACTGGACCGCGCTGCGGGACGGGCAGACCACCGGGAAGCCCGCCGACTGGGCCGTGCTCGGTGACGAACGACCCGACGGGCTCGGGCTGACCGGGGGCACCGTGCGCGCCTACACCGACGCCGGGTCCGTCGTCCGCGCGCTGGACGAGGGCGTGCGGGCCCCGTCCTTCCTGGTGATCCCCTGCCTGCCCGCACCGGCCGGGGGCAAGGACCTGCCGGACCTGGTCCGGGCCGGGACACAGCGTGTTCTGACGGCCGTACGGTCCTTGCTGGCCGAGGAGCGGCTCGCCGGTACCCGGCTGGTCGTGGTGACCCGAGGAGCCGTCGCCGCCGGGCCGGGCGAGGACGTGACCGATCTGGTCCATGCCCCGGTCTGGGGGCTGCTGCGCTCCGCGCAGACCGAGAATCCGGGCCGGCTGGTCCTGATCGACGGCGAGAGCGCAGACCTGCCGGCCGGCCTTCTCGCGCGGGCCGCACAGAGCGGCGAACCTCAGACGGCGCTGCGCGGCGGCACGCCGCTCGTGCCGCGGCTGGCCCGCACCCGGCCGGCCCGGGGATCCGGCACGGCACCGGAGCCGGGCACCGTACCGGAGCCGGGCACAGCGCCGGAGATCACACCGCGGTGGGACCATGGAACGGTCCTCATCACCGGTGCCACCGGTGCGCTGGGCGCCATCGCGGCCCGCCACCTCGTGGTGTCGCACGGCGCGCGGCGGCTGCTGCTGGTGAGCCGCCGGGGTCCGGGCGCACCGGGCGCCGAGGAACTCACGCGAGAGCTGGAGGCCTTGGGCGCAGAGGTCGCCGTCGCCGCGGCCGATGTCGCCGATCGCGACGCCATGGCGGAGCTGCTGGCCCGCTTCTCGCCGGAGGAGCCGCTGACCGCCGTGGTGCACACGGCCGGTGTGCTGGACGACGTCCCCCTGGAGGGACTGACGCCGGAGCGGCTGGACACCGTCCTGCGGCCCAAGGTCGACGCGGCCTGGCACCTGCACGATCTGACCAGGGACATGGGCCTCACGGCCTTTGTGCTCTACTCCTCCGTCGCGGGTCTGCTCGGCACCGCGGGACAGGCCAACTACGCGGCGGGCAACACCTTCCTCGACGCCCTGGCCGCCCACCGCAGGGCCCACGGACTGCCGGGCGTCTCGCTCGCCTGGGGCCTGTGGGGCGAGACCGGCTCGATCGCGGGCCATCTCGCCGACGCGGATCTGCGCCGGCTGGCGCGTTCCGGTCTGCTGCCGTTGGCGAGCGACGAGGCCATGGCCCAGTTCGACGCCGCGCCCGCCACCGGCGAACCGGTGCTCGCCGTCACCCGGCTGGACGCCGCCGCGCTGCGGGCGTCCGGCGCCGGGATCCCCTCGCTGCTGCGAGGGCTGGTGCCGGCCGCGCCCAGGCGCGCGGTGGCGGCGGCCGACGGGGACGGGCCCGGACTCGCCGAGCGGCTCGCCGCCCTGTCCCCGGCCGAACGCGGCCGGACGCTCACCGCCCTGGTGTGCGGCCGGGTGGCCGCCGTACTCGGCCACACCGACCAGGACGCGATCGATCCCGACCGCGCCTTCCTGGAACTCGGCTTCGACTCACTGACCGCGGTCGAGCTGCGCAACCAGCTCGGAGCGGCTACCGGACTACGACTGCCCACCACGACGGTCTTCGACCACCCCACGCCGGCGGCGCTCGCGGCGCACCTCCTCGAACGGCTCGTCGTGGACACCGCGCCCGGCGACCCCGTGCTCGCCGAACTCTCCCGGCTCAGGTCCGCGATCGAACAGTCCGCCTCGGACACCGGTGCCTACCACCGGATCACCGCCCAGCTCCGTGAACTGCTCGACGCCGCGGATCTGGCGAACGGCGGCACCGCGGCCTCCGAGGAGGGCGACGAGCGGGACGAGAGGTACGGGGCCGGCCTCGAATCCGCCTCCGACGAGGAGTTGTTCGCCCTTGTCGACGAACTCGACTGAGCGCGGCACTTCGGGCGCATCAGAGGCCATCGACCACACCACATCTGGGAGTTGAGAACCATGGCGGACGAGGGGAAGCTGCGCGACTACCTCAAGAAGGCCATCGCGGACGCCCGCGACGCGCGCAAGAGGCTGCGTGAGGTCGAGGACCGGCAGCGGGAGCCGATCGCGATCGTGGGGATGGCGTGCCGCTATCCGGGTGGTGTCGCCTCGCCGGAGGACCTGTGGCGGCTGGTGTCGGAAGGCACGGACGCCGTCGGTGAGTTCCCGGCCGACCGGGGCTGGGACGTGGAGGCGCTGTACGACCCGGACCCCGAGCGGACCGGTACCTCGTACAGCCGCGAGGGCGGCTTCCTGCACGACGCGGACCGCTTCGACCCGGAGTTCTTCGGCATGTCCCCGCGCGAGGCGATCGCGGTCGATCCGCAGCAGCGGCTGCTGCTGGAGACCGCGTGGGAGACGTTCGAGCGCGCCGGTCTGGATCCGGCCGGGCTGCGCGGTTCCCGTACCGGTGTGTTCACCGGTGTGATGTACAACGACTACGGTTCGCGGCCCCATCTGCCTCCGCAGGACGTCGAGGGCTATCTGTTCAGCGGCAGCGCGGGCAGTATCGCCTCCGGCCGGTTGTCGTACACGTACGGGTTCGAGGGTCCCGCGGTGTCGGTCGACACGGCGTGTTCGTCGTCGCTGGTGGCGTTGCATCTGGCGGCGAACGCGTTGCGTTCGGGTGAGTGTGATCTCGCCCTCGCCGGCGGTGTCACCGTGATGTCCACCCCGGTCGCGTTCGTGGAGTTCTCCCGTCTGCGCGGGCTTGCCGCGGACGGCCGGTGCAGGTCGTTCTCTGCGGACGCGGATGGGACTGGGTGGGCGGAGGGTGTGGGGCTGCTGCTGGTGGAGCGGCTGTCGGATGCCCGTCGTAAGGGGCATCAGGTGCTGGCGGTGCTCAGGGGGTCGGCCGTCAATCAGGATGGTGCGAGCAATGGTCTGACGGCGCCGAACGGTCCGGCTCAGGAGCGGGTGATCCGGCAGGCGTTGGCGAGTGCGGGTCTGTCGGCGGCCGATGTGGACGCGGTGGAGGCTCACGGCACCGGGACGCGGTTGGGTGATCCGATCGAGGCGCAGGCGTTGCTGGCGACGTACGGTCAGGATCGTGAACGTCCGTTGCTGCTGGGTTCGTTGAAGTCGAACATCGGTCATGCGCAGGCGGCTGCCGGTGTGGGTGGTGTGATCAAGATGGTGCAGGCGATGCGCCACGGTGTGGTGCCGAAGACACTGCATGTGGGGGAGCCGTCTCCGTTCGTGGACTGGGAGTCCGGCGCCGTGGAGCTGGTCACGGAGGAGACCCCGTGGCCGGAGGTGGACCGCCCGCGCCGCGCCGCCGTCTCCTCCTTCGGCTTCGGAGGCACCAACGCCCATGTGATAGTCGAGGAAGCACCGCTGGAGGAGCAGGCCGGCACCGAGCCCCGGGCCGAGGACACCCCCGAGGCTCCCGGGGCCGCCCCCGAGGCTTCCCGGGGCGCCGAGGACGAGCGGCAGCCCTCGGCAGGTGCGGTGCCGTGGCTGCTGTCGGCCCGTACGCCGGAGGCCCTGGCCGGGCAGGCGCGCAAGCTGCTCGCGGTGGCCGAGGCGGAGAGCGCCCGGTCCGAACTGGACCTGGCGTACTCCCTGGCGACGACACGCGCGCACTTCGGCCACGGCGCGGCGGTGGTCGGCGGTGACCGGGAGAGTCTGGTCGCCGGGCTGCGGTCGCTGGCGGAGGGCCGGCCCGCCTCCGGGGTGGTCAGCGGTGTGCGGTCGCCGGGCAGGACGGCGTTCCTGTTCTCGGGTCAGGGCGCTCAGCGGGCGGGGATGGGACGGGAGCTCCACGCGTCCCATCCGGCGTTCGCGAAGGCACTGGACGAGGTGTGCGCCCTCTTCGATCCGCATCTCGAACGTCCCCTGAAGTCGGTGATGTTCGCCGCCGAGGGATCGGCCGAGGCCGCGCTGCTCGGGGAGACGGGCTTCACCCAGCCCGCGCTGTTCGCCTTCGAGGTCGCGCTGTTCCGGCTGCTGGAGTCATGGGGTGTGACACCGGATGTCGTCGCCGGTCACTCGGTGGGCGAGCTGGCGGCGGCCCATGTGTCCGGCGGTCTGGGGCTGCGCGACGCCGTGAGGCTGGTGGCGGCCCGCGCGGGGCTGATGCAGGCGCTGCCCAGGGGCGGTGCGATGGTGGCGGTACAGGCGGGTGAGCCGGAGGTGGCCGCGCTGCTGGCGGGACGTACGTCCGAGGCCGCCGTCGCCGCGGTGAACGGCCCGTCGTCGGTGGTGGTCTCGGGCGACGAGGCGGCGGTGGAGGAGATCGCCGGCCACTTCGCGGAACGGGGACGCCGCACGAGCAGGCTGAAGGTGTCGCACGCGTTCCACTCGCCGCACATGGACGGGATGCTGGAGGAGTTCCGTACCGTGGCCAAGGAGGTCACGTTCGGGACCCCGGGTATCCCTGTCGTGTCGACCCTGACCGGACAGGCCGCCTCCGGGGACAACCTGCGGACCGCGGACTACTGGGTGGACCAGGTACGGCACGCCGTCCGCTTCGCCGACGCGGTGCGCACGCTGGAGTCCGAAGGCGTCACCACCCTGCTGGAAGTGGGCCCCGGCGGAGTGCTCAGCGCCCTGGCGGCGCAGTCGGCCGGACTGCCCGATGTCACCGTGGCCGTGCCCGCCGTGCGCGGCGGGCGGCCCGAGCCGGAGGCCCTGGTCGCCGCGCTCGCCGCACTGCACTGCCGGGGCACCGCGGTGGACTGGCAGGCGTTCTTCGCCGGGACCGGCGCCCGCCGGGCGGAGCTGCCCACCTACGCCTTCCAGCGGGAGCGGTACTGGCTGCGGCCCGAGGCCCCCGAGCCCGCGGCGGCGGAGAACGCGCTCTTCTGTGTCGTGTGGGAGCCCGCGACCGTACCGGCGCCGCAGCAGCCGCCGCGGTGGGCGGTTCTCGCACCGGTGGACGCGCCCATGGACGGGGCGAACGGGAACCTGCCCGACGCGGACCGGTTCGCCGAGATCTCCGGGATCGCCGGTGCGGTGGCCTCCGGAGCCCGGATCGACTCCGTACTCGTCCCCTTCCCGGCACGCTCCTCCGCGGCGCAGTTCGCCGACGGTCCGCACCGCGCGCTGGAACTGGTACGGGAGTGGCTGGCGGAGGAGCGGCTCGCGGACACCCGGCTGGTGGTCCTGACCTCGGGCGCCGTCGCGGTGGCCGAAGGCGACGGCATACCGGATCCGGGAGCCGCCGCCGCCTGGGGACTGCTCCGCTCGGCGCAGTCCGAGGCGCCCGGCCGTATCGTCCTGGTCGACGCGCCCTCCGTGACGGACGCGACGCTCTCCGCCGTCGCCGCCGGCGAGGAATCCCGTACGGCGGTACGCGAAGGCACCGTGCTGACACCGCGGCTGACGGCCGTTCAGGAGAACGCGCAGGCCGGCCCGGACGCGGGAGGGGCCGACTCGCCCTGGGGGCCGGACGGTACGGTCCTGATCACCGGCGGCACCGGCGCCCTCGGCGGTGTGTTCGCCCGGCACCTGGTGGCCGACCGGGGAGTACGTCATCTGCTCCTGGTCGGCCGCCGAGGAGAACAGGCCGACGGCGCGGCCGAGTTGGTGGCCGAGCTGACCGGACTGGGAGCCACGGTCACGGTCGAGGCCTGCGATGTCTCGGACCGGGAGGCCCTCGCCGCGGTGCTGGCGAGGATACCGGGCGGGCATCCGCTGACCGCGGTCGTCCACACCGCCGGAGTCCTCGACAACGGACTGCTTCCCGCGCAGAACGCCGAGCGGCTGGACCGTGTGCTGAGGCCGAAGGCCGAGGCGGCGTGGCATCTGCACGAACTGACCAGGGAACTGGATCTGAAGGCGTTCGTGCTCTTCTCGTCCACGGCCGGAGTCTTCGGCGCGCCCGGCCAGTCCAACTACGCCGCCGCCAACGCCTACCTGGACGCGCTGGCCCAGCACCGCGCGGCCCAGGGACTTCCCGCCACCTCCCTCGCCTGGGGCCTGTGGCAGAACCGGGGTCTCAACGCGGGCCTGAGCGCACGCGACCTGAGCAGGTTCGCCCGCGACGGATTCCGGCCGGTCACCGACGACGAGGGACGGGCCCTGTTCGACCGGGGCGTGGCCTCGGGGGTGGCCGCGCTGGTGGCCTCGCCGGTGGTTCCCTCGGCGGCCACGGCCGGCGCCGGGCCCGGCGCCGCGAACGGTGGCACCACGACGGAGACGAGCGGGTCCACGTCCTTGGCCGAACGGCTGGCGGAGCTGCCGGAGGCCCAGCAGGAGCGGTATCTGCTGGACATCGTCATCACGACGGTCGCGGCGGTCCTGGGCCATGCGAGCCCGGCCGGTATCGGACCGGAGCGGCCCTTCCAGGAGCTCGGCTTCGACTCCCTGACCGGTGTCGAACTGCGCAACCGTCTGGGCGCCGCCACCGGCGTCCGGCTGCCCGCCACACTGGTCTTCGACCATCCGACGCCGGCCGCCCTCGCCGCGTACCTTCGGGCCGAGGCCGCTCCCGAGGCCGTGGACCCGGCCCGATCCGTCCACGACGAACTCGACCGCATCGAGGCGTCGTTGGCGGAGCTCCCGCAGGACGACGAGGCCCGCTCCGGCATCTCCGTACGCCTTCAGACCCTTCTGGCCAAGGTGAGCGCGCCCGTGGACACGACCGACACCACAGCCCGGCCCGACCTGATCGCCGCCGCCTCGACGGACGAGATCTTCGCCTTCATCGACACACAGCTCGGCCGCGCGACGGGCTGACCGTCCGGCGCCACCTCGCGCCGCGCCCTCCTGCCCGGCCACGCCCCCTGCCCCGCCCACGCCCGCCATGTACCGCGTTCCTGGCATCTTGCCGTATCGAGGAGAGACTGATTCCGCATGTCCGCAGACATGTCCCATGAGCAGAAGCAGGCCGAGGCCAAGGAGCAGAAGCTGGTCGACTACCTCAAGTGGGTGACGACCGATCTGCAGAAGGCGCGTGAGCGGATCACCGAGCTGGAGACGGCGGGCGACGAACCCGTCGCGATCGTGGGAATGGCGTGCCGGTTCCCGGGCGGTGTGACCTCGCCCGACGATCTGTGGCGGCTGGTCGCGGACGGCACGGACGCGATCAGCGGGTTCCCGGCCGACCGGGGCTGGGATCTGGAGGCGCTCTACAGCCCGGACCCGGAGGAGCCCGGCACCTCCTACACCCGGGAGGGCGGATTCCTCGACGGCGCCGCGCTGTTCGACGCCGGCTTCTTCGGCATCTCGCCGCGCGAGGCACAGGCGATGGATCCCCAGCAGCGGGTCCTGCTGGAGACCGCGTGGGAGGCGTTCGAGAACGCCGGGATCGATCCCGCCACGCTCAAGGGATCGAGGACCGGTGTCTTCGCGGGTGTGGTGGAACAGAGTTACCTGGGACTCGAGGGGCCCGAGGAGTTCGAGGGCTATCTGATGACCGGCAAGCTCAGCAGCGTGGCCTCCGGCCGGATCTCCTACACCTTCGGTCTGGAGGGCCCGGCGCTGTCGGTCGACACGGCGTGCTCGTCGTCGCTGGTCGCCCTGCATCTGGCGGTGCGGTCGGTGCGCCAGGGCGAGTCGACGCTCGCGCTGGCGGGCGGCGCCACCGTCACCGCCACGCCCGGCGGATTCGTGGACTTCTCGCGTCAGAAGGGCCTGGCGCCCGACGGCCGCATCAAGTCGTTCTCCTCGTCGGCCGACGGCACCTCATGGTCGGAGGGCGTCGGACTGCTCGTCGTCGAGAAGCTCGCCGACGCCCGCAGGAACGGCCACCGGGTACTGGCGGTGGTACGGGGCAGCGCGGTCAACCAGGACGGTGCCAGCAACGGTCTGACGGCACCCAACGGTCCCTCGCAGGAGCGGGTGATCCGGCAGGCGCTCGCGAGCGCAGGTCTGACGGCGGCCGAGGTGGACGTGGTGGAGGCCCATGGCACCGGGACCCGGCTCGGTGATCCGATCGAGGCGCAGGCCCTGCTCGCCACCTACGGCCAGAAGCGCGAAGAACCCCTGCTCCTGGGCTCGTTGAAGTCCAACATCGGTCACACCGTCGCCGCCGCCGGTGTCGGCGGTGTGATCAAGATGGTGCAGGCGATGCGCCACGGCGTACTGCCGCGAACCTTGCATGTCGAGGAACCGACGCCCATGGTCGACTGGTCGGCCGGGGCCGTGGAACTCCTCACCCGGGCCCGCGACTGGCCCGCGCGTACGGAGCGCCCGCGGCGCGCGGCCGTCTCCGCGTTCGGGGTGAGCGGAACCAACGCGCATGTGATCCTCGAAGAACCCGAGCCCGAGCCCGAGCCCGAGCCCGCGTCCGAGCCGGGACTCACATCCGACGGCGGGACGGCCGGCGAGGCGCGCCGGCGCACCGCGCGGCCGCTGCCCGTGGTGCCCTGGACGGTCTCCGCGAGGACCGAGGACGCCCTCCGCGCCCAGGCTGCGCGGTTGTCCGAGTACGCCGAGGCGCATCCGGATCTGGACATCACCGACATCGGCCTCTCCCTGGCCACCACCCGCACCACACACGACCACGGTCTGACCGTCGTGGGCGCGGACCGGGAGGAACTGGTCGCGGGGCTGCGCTCGGCGGCGGAGGGCGCACCGGCTCCCGGTGTGCTGAGCGCGGTACGGTCGCCGGGCAGGACGGCGTTCCTGTTCTCGGGCCAGGGCGCACAGCGGGCGGGGATGGGCCGGGAGCTCCACGCGTCCCATCCGGCGTTCGCGAAGGCACTGGACGAGGTGTGCGCCGTACTCGATCCGCATCTCGAACGTCCCCTGAAGTCGGTGATGTTCGCCGCCGAGGGAACGGCCGAGGCCGCGCTGCTCGCGGAGACGGGCTTCACCCAGCCCGCGCTGTTCGCCTTCGAGGTCGCGCTGTTCCGGCTGCTGGAGTCATGGGGCGTGGCACCCGACCTGGTCGCCGGCCACTCGGTGGGCGAGCTGGCGGCGGCCCATGTGTCGGGTGTGCTCGATCTGCCGGACGCCGCCTGGCTGGTCGCCTCCCGCGCCCGGCTGATGCAGGCACTGCCCCGGGGCGGTGCGATGGTGGCGGTGCGGGCGGGCGAGCCGGAGGTGGCCGCGCTGCTGGTGGGCCGTGAGCACGAAGTGGGCATCGCGGCGGTCAACGGACCCTCCTCCGTGGTGATCTCGGGTGACACCGAGGCCGTCGAGGAGATCGCACGGCACTTCGCGGAACTGGGCGCCCGGACGAGCCGTCTGACGGTGTCGCACGCGTTCCACTCGCCGCACATGGACGCGATGCTGGAGGAGTTCCGTACGGCGGCGAAGCGCGTCTCGTACCACACCCCCCGGATTCCGGTGGTGTCGACGCTGACCGGCCGGATCGCCACCGGGGACGAACTGCGCTCGGCCGACTACTGGGTGACCCAGGTCCGGCAGGCCGTACGGTTCGCGGAGGCCGTGACGACCCTCCACGAGGAGGGCGCGAGGACCTTCGCCGAGATCGGTCCCGACGGTGTTCTCACCGCGCTCGCCCAGGGCGTCCTCACCGAACAGGCGGGGAGCGCCGCCACCACGGTCGCCCTGCTGCGCCGTGATCAGCCCGAGCCGCGCAGTCTGGCGGGCGGGCTCGGACTGCTGCACCTGACCGGAGCGCGGCCCGACTGGTCCGCGTTCTTCGCCGGCAGCGGCGCCCGCACGGTGGAGCTGCCCACCTACGCGTTCCAGCACCAGCGCTACTGGGTGGACACCGCCGAGTCGCAGACGGACGCCGCCGGGCTCGGACTCCAGCCGGCCGGGCATCCGCTGCTGGGCGCCGCGCTGCTGCTGGACGAGAGCGACGAGGCGGTGTTCACCAGCAGACTGTCGGTCCGCACCCATCCCTGGCTGGCCGAGCACACCGTGGGCGGTACGGCCGTACTGCCGGCCGCCGCACTGGTCGAGCTGGCGATACGGGCGGGCGACGAGGTCGGCTGCACGGTCCTGGACGGCCTCACCGTCGGAACACCTCTGGTGCTGCCCGCCGAGGGCGGCGTCCATCTGCGCGTCACGGTCGGCGCGCCCGACGCCTCCGGGCACCGGGCGCTCGCCTGCCACTCCCGGCCCGACGGCACCGGCGCGTCCTGGGTCCGGCACGCGCACGGCCTGCTGGGTTCCGGCCCGCTCATCGCTGCGCCGTCTCCGGCGGCGGCGCGGCAGTGGCCACCGGCCGGCGCGCAGCCGCTCCCGGCGGACGAGGTCCGACGGCGCCTCGCGGAAGCGGGCACGGTGCACGGACCGGCGTTCGGGGGTCTCACCGGGCTGTGGGGACGGGGCGACGAGCTGTTCGCCGAGGTCGCGCTGCCCGACGCGACGGCGGAACGGGCCGCCGAGTACGGGCTGCATCCCGCGCTGCTGGAGGCCGCGCTCCAGCCGCTGCTGCTCACCGGTCCCACCTCGCCCGGCACCGGCGCCGGGGCGCGCGCGGGAACGGCCGCCCAGTGGCGCGGGGTACGACTGCACGCCACCGGCGCCACCGCCCTGCGGGCCCATTTCGCCCCGGCGCGGGGGGCGACCGAGGACAGCGGCACCTTCGCGGTGCGGCTGCTCGACCCGACCGGGCAGCTCGTCGCCGAAGCCGATGCCGTGACCGTACGGCCGTTCGACACCGCGGCCCTCGTCTCCGCGCGGACCCGCCCCCATGACGCGCTGTTCCGGATGGACTGGACGCCCTACCCGCTCCCGCCCGTCGGCGGTACGGACATACGGTGGGCCCAGCTCGACGGCGCCGGATGGACCCCGGCCTCCTGCCCGACCGTGGCCGTGACCGCCGCCGCGATCGCCTCCGGCGCGCCGGTCGACGCCGTACGCGTCCATCTGACCTCCGAGGACGGGACCGCCGGCGCCACCGCGTCGGTCCGTGACACCACCGGCCGCGCCCTGGCACTGGTGCGGGAGTGGCTCGCGGAGGAGCGGCTCGCCGATGTCCCGCTGGTGGTGCTGACCTCGGGCGCGGTGGCGGTGGCGGACGGGGACGATGTCACGGATCTGGGCGGTGCGGCGGCCTGGGGGCTGCTGCGTTCCGCGCAGTCCGAGGCGCCCGGCCGTATCGTCCTCGTGGACCTGCCCTCCGAGGCGACCACGGCCCTGGACGCGACCACGGACCTGCTGCTCTCCCGGCTGCTCGCCACCGGCGAGGCCCAGGCGGCGATACGCGAGGACTCGGTTCTCCTGCCGCGTCTGGCGCGCGAACGGCGCGACGGCCTCGGCCCCGCGCCGGTCTGGGGCTCCGACGGCACGGTGCTGATCACCGGCGGTACCGGTTCGCTCGGCGGGCTGTTCGCCCGGCATCTGGTGACCGAGCACGGTGTGAGACATCTGCTGCTGGTCAGCCGCCGGGGAGAACGGGCCGACGGCGCCACCGAGTTGGCCGCCGGGCTGACCGCTCTGGGAGCCACGGTCACGGTCGAGGCATGCGATGTCTCCGACCGTGCGGCCCTCGCCGCGCTGCTGGCGCGTGTGCCACGGGAGCATCCGCTGACCGGCGTGGTCCACACCGCGGGTGTCCTGGACGACGGGCTGGTCTCCGCGCAGAACGCGGAGCGGCTGGACGGTGTGCTGCGGCCGAAGGCCGACGCCGCCTGGCATCTGCACGAGCTGACGCGGGACCTGGACCTGACCGCCTTCGTGCTGTTCTCGTCCGTCGCCGCCGTCATCGGCGGGCCCGGCCAGTCCAACTACGCCGCCGCCAACAGCTTCCTCGACGGGCTCGCCCGGCACCGCGCCGCCCATGGACTGCCGGCCCTCTCGCTCGCCTGGGGCCTGTGGGAGCAGACCTCCGGACTGACCGGAGGACTGACCGAGACCGATCTGCGGCGCATCGCCCGCAGCGGTTTCCGCCCGGTGGCCACCGAGCAGGGCCCGGCGCTGCTCGACCTCGCGCTGCGGCTCGGCCGTCCCGACACCGTCGCCACCCCGCTGGACCTGGCGGTGCTGCGCGGACAGCCGCAGATACCCACGGTGCTGCGCTCCCTCGTCCGTACGCCGGTCCGCGGTGTCGCCCGCGCCGCCGCCGACGACGGGACCGCACTCGCCGACCGGCTGGCCGGGCTGACCGGGCCGGAGCAGCGCGAGGTGGTGCTGAAGGCGCTGCTCGACGCCATGGGAGGCGTCCTCGGGCACGGCGGCGGCCGGAGCATCGATCCCGAACGGCCCTTCACCCAGCTCGGTTTCGACTCGCTCACCTCGGTGGAACTCCGTAACCGGCTCGCCGCCGTGACCGGTCTGCGGCTGCCCGCGACCCTGGTCTTCGACCACCCGACCCCGGCGGCCCTGGCCACCCGGCTGCTGACGGAGCTCCTCGCCACGGGCGGCGGGCCCGGTACCGATCCGGGCGGTGTGGCCCGGGACACCGTCGACTACACGGCCGACATCCGCCTCGCCGACGACATCCGGCCCGCCGCCGAGACCGTGAGTCCCACCGCGAGTCCTCGGGAGATCCTGCTCACGGGAGCGAGCGGCTTCCTCGGCGCGTTCCTGCTGCGCGACCTGATGCTCACCACCGAGGCGCGGATCCACTGCCTGGTACGCGGAGCGGACGAGGCGGCGGCCTACGAGCGGCTGCGTACGAGCCTGGAGTGGTACCGCGTCTGGGACGCAGTCGATCCCGACCGGCTCTCGGTACTGGTCGGCGACCTCGCCGAGGAAGGACTCGGCCTGGCCCCGGAGGTCTTCGACTCCCTGGCCCGCACGGCCGACGTCGTCTACCACGCGGGAGCGACGGTCCACTGGCTGCACCCGTACACGGCGCTGCGGGCGGCCAACGTCCGAGGCACCGAGGAGATCCTGCGGCTGGCCGCGCGGCATCGCACGGTTCCCGTCCACTACGTCTCCACGGTCGGTGTCTTCGACGGTCCGGTCACCGCAGGCGTCCCGCTCAAGGTGACCGATCCCACCGGCCCGGCCGAGGCGCTGCCCAGCGGATATCTCCAGAGCAAGTGGGTCGCCGAGCAGCTCGTCGGACTGGCCCGGGACCGCGGGATGCCCGTCTCCGTCTACCGCGTGGACGTGATCTCCGGTGACCGGCGCAACGGCGCCTGCCAGACACGCGACTTCGTCTGGCTCAGCCTCAAGGGGCTGCTCCAGGCGGAGGCCGTACCGTCCGGCACCGACGGCCGCTTCCATCTGCTGCCCGTCGACTACGTCAGCGCGGCGATCATCGGGATCTCCGTCAAGCCCGACACGGCCGGCGGTACCTTCCATCTCTTCAACCGGAGTTCTCTGAGCCTCTCCGACTGTGTGTCCCAGCTGCGCCGCCTCGGGTACCGGTTGCGCGACACCGGCCGGCAGGAGTGGAGCGAGGCGGTACGGGCCGACCGCACCAACGCGCTGCTGCCGCTGCTGCACGCGTTCGAGATGATGACCTCGGACACGGACGCCTTCTATCCGCCCATCGACACCACGGAGACGGAAGCGGCTCTGGAGGGCACGGGGATCGAGTGCCCGCCGCTGACCGAGGAACTGTTCGCCACGTATGTGGACTTCTTCGTGCAGGAAGGACACTTCCCGGCGGCGACGGGCTGACCGCGCGCGGCCGACGGCCGATCGGAAAGAGGGTGGATCCGTCCTGTTCGGGGCGGATCCACCCTTCGCCGCTCCCGCTCCCGCTTTCGTGCGTACGGGAGTTGTCGGCGCGTTCTACGAACGGGACCTGATCAGCTGGGCCATGTGCCGGCCCGCGGTGAGCAGCGGCTGTTCGCTCCGGAAGACCTGGGCGGTCATCTCGGCCCCTTCCAGGGCGGCCAGCACGGTGCAGGCGAGATCGTCCGCCTCCTCCCCGCCGAAGCCGCAGTCGCGGAACTTGACGGCCAGCACCTCCTGCCAGTTCCGCAGCGCGGCCCCGCACGCCTCCTGGATGCGGGGCGTGCGGCCGAGCGTCTCCAGGGCGGTCGCCGTGATCGGGCAGCCGTCGGTCCACCCCGACGCGCGCAGGGCGGTGGCGAGCCGGCGGGCGCAGTTCTCCACCGCGACGGCCGGATCGTCCGAGCTGTCGAGCCCGGCGCCCAGCATGTCGGCGAACTCCCGGTCGCCGTGCCGGATCGCCGCGACGGCCAGTTCCTCCTTGCCGCCGGGGAAGAAGTGGTAGACGGAACCGAGTGTGGCCTCCGCCTCCCGGGCGATCAGTTTGATCCCGGTGCCCTCGTAGCCCTGCCGCTGGAGGAGCCGCGACGCGGCGCGCACCACGCGCTCGCGCGTGCCGACGCCGGCTTCCGTGTCCTTGGTGCTCACGCCCTGCGGCTCGGTCTGCATGCCGTCAATCTACTCGATAGAGCGATCGTTCTAGGGAGCTGATAGCGTGTCACTTGATAGAGCGATCGTTCTAGTGGTGGGCCGGGCGGCCCGCACGTGATGAGCAGTCAAGGAGACCTCCTGATGAGCAGGCAGTCGGTAACGGTCATCGGTCTGGGGCCGATGGGCCGGGCGATGGTGAGCACCTTCCTGGACCACGGCCACGAGGTGACCGTGTGGAACAGGACCGCCGGCAAGGCCGAGGAACTCGTGGCCCGGGGTGCCGTACTGGCTCCCTCCGTCGAGGCCGCCCTGGGTGCCAATGAGCTGATCGTGCTCAGCCTGACGGACTACGACGCGGTGTACGCCCTTCTTGAGCCGGCGGCGGACGCCCTGTCCGGCAAGGTCATCGCCAACCTCAGCTCCGACACCCCGGACCGGGCCCGCGAGGCGGCGGCCTGGGCGGCCGGGCACGGTGCGAAGCATCTCACCGGCGGTGTGCAGGTGCCGCCGCCGCTGATCGGCAGGCCCGGGTCCTCCACCTACTACAGCGGTCCCAAGGATGTCTTCGACGCCCACGAGGACACCCTGAAGGTCCTCACCGACGCGGACTACCGCGGCGAGGACGCCGGCCTCGCGGCCATGTACTACCAGGCCCAGATGACCATCTTCTGGACCACGATGCTGAGCTACTACCAGACCCTCGCCCTGGGCCAGGCCAACGGTGTCCCGGCGAAGGAACTGCTGCCCTACGCCACGATGATGACGTCGATGATGCCGCACTTCCTGGAGCTCTACGCCGAGCACGTGGACTCCGCGGACTACCCGGGCGACGTGGACCGGCTCGCGATGGGCGCGGCCAGTGTCGAGCACGTCCTGCACACACATCAGGACGCGGGCGTCAGCACCGTGCTGCCGGCCGCCGTCGCCGAGATCTTCAAGGCGGGCATGGACAGGGGCTTCGCCGAGAACAGCTTCTCCAGCCTCATCGAGGTGCTCAAGAGGCCGGCGGTCTGAGGCGACGGCCACCACGGTCGCCGGCGGTCCGGGACGACGGCCGCCGGATCGGACCGGCCATCGCCCGGACGGCCGGGGCGAGTGCCGTCAAAAGCGGCGTGTGGCGTGAATGCGCGGGTACCGGGGTGAGTTCCGTGCTGTCATTCCCGAGGGAATCCCGACCTCGGCGAGATTCCATGAATCGCGGCGCCCTGATTCCGGCTGCCAGTAATTTCCAAACCCCGTCAAGGGGCTGAAACCGTGGCTGTAACTCGTCGCCCATATCCGTGGAGCACGAGGTAATCACACGGTAATCGCAGGCAGGGGAGCGCGGTTACTGACAGGTGAGCAGTCGTTGTCGAAGGCGCTGTCCGTTCTTGCTAGCCTCGCCATCGGTTCCACTCAGGAAAAGCTGCGACGAGGAGATGGAATGGCTGACGCCGGGCAGGAAACCGCATCCGTTCTGGATGCTGTGCGGAGCGTTGTCCCGACGCTGAGGGCAAATGGTCCGGAGGCCGAAAGGCGGGGATGGATACCGGACGAGAACATTGAACTCCTGGAAAAGGCCGACGTCTTCCGTATCGCGGTTCCGCGCCGGTTCGGCGGTCTCGACCTGCCGGTAGCCGACCAGGTGGACATCGTGGCGGAGATCGCCCGCGGCTGTGGTTCGACCGGCTGGGTCGCCTGTGCCTGGGTCTCCAGCGCCTGGATCGCGAGCCAGTATCCGGACCAGGCCCAGGAGGAGATCTTCGCGGGCGGCTCGGTCCGTATCTCCGGAGGGTTCACGCCGACCGGCACCGCCGTCGAGACCGAGGGCGGATACGTTCTCAATGGCAGCTGGCGCTTCAACACGGGTATCCGGGGCGCCGACTGGAACATTTACGCGGCCATGCTGGAATCCAAGGACGGCGAGCCTGTTGAGGTCTTCGCCATCGTCCCGGCCTCCGAAGTGGAGATCGCCGACGACTGGGACGTCACCTCGGCGTCCGGTACGGGAAGTTTCACCACCACGGTGAAGAACCTGTTCGTGCCGGCCCACCGGATGGTCGACGGGATCGAGGTGCTGGAGGGCCTCGTCGGCGGACGTTCCAACACCGGGGCGAACGGCCGTAACTACGGGCTGACCGCCTATGTCATGGCATTGTCCGTACCGGTCTTTATCGGCCTGGCCCGTGCCGCGTTGGAGCTCACCCTCGAACGGGTCCCCGGCAAGGCTCTCGCCTACACACATTGGAGCGACCAGAGCCAGCACCCGCACACCCAGATTCAGGTGGGTCTCGCGGCCAACCGGATCACCGCGGCCGAGGCGCTCGCCGCCGGCTGGGCGCGTGACATGCAGCGGGGCGCCGACGCGGGCGTCCAGCTGGAGGTACCGGAAAAGGCCGCCATGCGCGGGCAGATGGGATTCGCCGTCCAGCTGGCCAAGGAGGCGGTGGACACCCTGCACGCCGTGAGCAGTGCCTCGGTCATCGCGCGCGCCTCGGCGTTCCAGCGTGTCTACCGCGACATCCAGGGCCTCTACCTGCACGGCCTGATGAACCCGCTGAGCAGCTTCGAGGTGCACGGGCGCGTCCTGCTCGGACTCGACCCCGACAACGACTACCTGTGACCCGACCGGCCGCGACGCACGACACCGTGCCCGGTCCCGTCCGTCAGGACCGGGCACGGCGTCGTCCTCGCGCGCGTACACCTGTACCGCGCGCGAGGGCAGTGGCCGGGAGCCCGGCCGGACACCGTGGTCGGTGTCCGGCCGGGCCCGGGGCACGGGCCGCGCCCCACCGGGCACGGAGGATCCGCGGTCCGGTGGGACACACACTCATCGGAGTCTTCGCACCGAGGTCAGATCATCGTCGCGATCTGCTGGGCGGCACGCAGGCCCGACTCGATGGCGCCGTCGATGTATCCGCTCCAGCCGTTGGCGATGTCGCCGCTGGCGAAGGCGAGCCGGCTGCCGGGCTGCTGGACGTTGGGGTACAGGTTGGTCAGCTGACCGGGCTTCCTGAAGGCCCAGCCGCCGCGGGAGTACGCGTCGCTGCCCCAGCGCTGGGACTTGACGCCGAGGATGTTGACGTTCGCGCCCAACTGGCTGACGGCGGCGCTGATCTGGGCCGTGTTCGTGGGGTCGAAGTTCGGGTCGGTGCTGAAGGCCGAGTAGAGCATGCCGCCGCTGGACGTGACCTTGTCCGGGATCATCATGGTGATCGGCGAACCGCCCTCCGCGCCCTGGGCGTAGAACCTGCCCTGCGGGCTCTGCGCGTGGATCCAGAGCTTGGTGCCCGTCCTCACGCCTATGCCCTGGGACGCCGCGGTGGTCTGCGCCGCCGGCAGCGACGGCGTGAACTTGATCGTCTGCCATACGTTGACAGGGACGGCGAGCACGACACCCTTCGCGGACGCCGTCACCCCGGCCGTCGTGGTCACGTGGTAGGTCGTGCCGCTCAGGGCTATCTGGGCGACCGGGGAGTTGAGACGCACGGTGGGCTGCGACTCGTTCAGCATGGCGTTGAGCAGGCCCACGGTGCCCGTCGACATGCGGTACTTCATGGTCTCGTTCCAGCCGTCGTTGTTCCAGCCGGACAGGGCCCACCACTGGGCCAGCATGGTCAGCGCGCCGTTCGAGCTGGAGCCGCCCGAGTACACCGCGGTCTGCCCGTTGACCAGAAGCTCCTGCTCGGGCGTGAGGCTCATCTGGTTGAGGCGGGCGCGCAGCGAGAGGTTGTCGATGCCGGCGAGCAGGTCCGCCCGGTACAGCGGCTCGAAAGGACGCTCGAAGTACTGCTGGGAGCCTTCGAAGATCCTCTCGTACGTCGCACCCATGCGGGTGAAGCCCTCGTCGGGAGTGAACTCGGCAGGTCCCGACGGCGTGGGGAAGAAGGTGCGCTCCGGAGCCGCGTCCGCGACCAGAGGGATTCCGTACCTCTTGAGCTCGGCACCGACGTGAGGCTGGGTCAACTCGACCCAGGTACCACCCAGCTCGATCTGCTGTCCGGCGAAGGTGTCGGTCCAGGTGCGTCCGCCGATGCGGTTGCGCGCCTCGAGGACCAGCACCTGGTAGCCCTTGAGCCTGAGTTCACGCGCGGCGGTGATGCCGGCGTATCCCGCGCCGACGACGATGACGTCGTAGGTCACGCGCGGGGAGGCGGACGCCTGGGCGGGCGCGAAGACCTCGGGTGCCGCGGCGGCCACGGCAGTGGCCGCGGTAATGCCCGCTCCGGCCCGGAGAATCGAGCGTCGGGAGAATCTACCCGCGGAACCGGAGCTTGATTTGCTGTTCTGCACTGTTCTGCCTTCTGTCGGTCCTGGCGAAGGATCGGCTCGCCTGTCGCAGACCGTACTTGACCGAATTCGGTCTTCACTCATGCGCCGGTAATGGGCTACTCATCACCTCGGCGCCGTCCGGGCAAGGAGGAAACAAGCCGTTTACACGCTTCTGGCGGAATCCCACTCTCCGGTCATCGGTCGTCAACTCGTGGGTAAGGGACCGGTCTCGACGGAGAATCGAGTGCGCCGAATGCGGGTACCCTCTTCGGCGATCATTTTGCGCACGTGGTTCCGGGCCGGCGGTCAGGTGCTCCGGGCCCGCGAAGGCCGCCCGGACAACGGCCGGACAGGGCCTGCCCGGCGACGGAAGTGACCGAGGAACCGCGGGAGTCGACCGCGCCGGTGTACTTCCTGCCCAGGCCGGCCCGTGGCAAACAGGATTCGACGGGGAGCGTGCCGCCGAGTGCGTACGGTCCCTCGGCCGTCCTCGGCTCCCCGCTCCGCGCCGCCATGACGTGAGGGAGTGACGGCCGCGCGGGTGACGGCTGTACGGGTGAAGCTCACGGGTCTGACGGACCGGTCGTACCGGCGACAGGGGCTCGCCAACTTCACGGTGGGCCCGTTATGTTGCGGCGTCATTCCCCCGCGCGTGGGGCGATGAGCGCCCGTCAGGACGAAGCGTGCAAGGGTTACTTACCAATTGGTGAGCGCTAACCAGAAAGTAGGTACTTGCCGCCTGCGAAGTGCTGGGCCAATCTCTTGGAAGGGCCTGCGTTCCGGGTGAGCTGATGTGCGCCGCGACCCAGGTCCGCCCTGTAATCATGTGCAATTGAGATCGGCGCGGCTTTCGTGCGCGGCGTTTGTTCTCCCTGCGAGAATGGAATTTTCTGATGGCGGTTGAGAATCGCACCCCCGTCACGGTCATCGGCCTGGGCCTCATGGGCCAGGCGCTGGCCGGGGCCTTCCTCAAGGCGGGCCACCCCACGACCGTGTGGAACCGGTCGGCCGAGAAGGCCGCCGACCTGGTCTCCGAGGGAGCGGTGCTCGCCCCTTCGGCCGAGGACGCGGTCAAGGCCAGTGGCCTGGTCGTGCTGTGCGTGACGGACTACGACGTCGTGCACACCGTGCTGGACCCGCTGAGCGGCGAACTGTCCGGCAAGACGCTGGTCAACCTCACCTCCGGTCACTCCGAGGGTGCCCGTGAGACGGCCGAGTGGGCGGCCAAGCTCGGAGCCGCGTACCTCGACGGTGCGATCATGGCCATCCCCCCGGTCATCGGCACGGAGCACGCCGTTCTGCTGTACGCCGGCTCCAAGGAGGTGTACGACGCCAACGAGTCCGCCCTGCAGGCCGTCGCCCCCGCCGGTACGACGCACCTGGGTGAGGACCACGGGCTGGCCTCGCTGTACGACGTGGCGCTCCTCGGCATCATGTGGGGCGTCCTGAACAGCTTCCTGCACGGCGCCGCCCTCCTGGGCGCCGCGAATGTGAAGGCGTCCACCTTCGCGCCCTTCGCGAACAACTGGATCGGCGCCGTGACCAACTTCGTCACCGCCTACGCGGGCCAGATCGACGAGGGCGACTTCACCGCCCACGACGCCACCATCGACACCCACCTGGCGACGATGATCCACCTGATCCACGAGAGCGAGGCCACGGGCATCAGCCCCGAACTGCCCGAGTTCGTCAAGGCGCTGACCGACCGCGCCGTGGCCGCCGGCCAGAACGGTCTCAGCTACGCCGCGATGATCGACCAGTTCCGGAAGCCCTCGAAGTAACACGGTTCTCGAACTGACACGGCGGTGATGCCCCGAGGCGGGGCAGGTATCGCTTCCCGGGTGTGACGGACGGCCCCGGTGCCCAGTTGGGCACCGGGGCCGGTTCCTTTTGCGGGACCCGCGCCGGCCGCGCCGACGGGCCCGCTCCCCCGAGGACCGGTGTCCTGCGGGCGACGCGATAAGGGTTGACAGTGGTCAGTCATTGGCGCAGTCTCTCGGGAGAGCGCTCTCCGACGGATTTCCAGTCACGGAGCGATGAGTCCGGAGCCACCGACAGCCACCCATCGCGTGCCGTCGCTGACCGTGCCACGACGTTGTGGTGGACAGGTACCACACCCGTGGAGATGCATATGAGCCTCCTGTCCCTCTTCCGCTTACGTGTACGCGTACGCGGAAACGCCCGGCGCCGGAGACCCCTGGTCGCGCTGGCCGTCGCGTTGAGCCTCGCGACGGGCGGTGCCGTCGGGACGTCGGCCGGCAGTGCGGAGGCCGCCGACACCCTGCTCTCGCAGGGCAGGGCCGTCACGACCTCCTCGACCGAGAACGCCGGCACACCCGCCTCGGCCGCTGTCGACGGCGACGCCGGGACCCGCTGGTCCAGCGCCGCCGCCGACCCGCAGTGGCTTCAGATCGATCTCGGCGCCACCGCGGCGATCAGCTCCGTCGTCCTCAACTGGGAGACGGCGTACGCCACATCGTTCAAGATCCAGGTGTCGGGCGACGCCCAGAACTGGACCGACGTCTACTCCACGACGACCGGGCCCGGCGGCAGCCAGACACTCACCGTCAGCGGCTCCGGCCGCTATGTGCGGATGTACGGGACGGCCCGGGCCACCGGGTACGGCTACTCCCTCTGGGAGTTCCAGGTCTACGGTTCGGCCGGTGGCACCGGCGGAGGCCCCTCCGGAACGCCCGTCTCCGCCTACAAGCAGGTGTCCGCCTCGACCTGGGAGGGCGCCAACGCGCCCGCGGCGGCGCTGGACGGCCGCGCGGACACCCGCTGGTCGAGCCAGTTCGCCGACAACCAGTGGATCCAGGTGGACCTCGGCGGCGCGGCCAGGATCAACGGCATCGTGCTGAACTGGGAGTCGGCCTACGCCACGGGCTACCGCATCGAGGTGTCCGACAACGCCTCGGCCTGGTCCACCGTCCACTCCACCACCACCGGCCGGGGCGGAACCGAGACACTCGACATCACCGGCCAGGGACGGTACGTCCGGCTGTACGCCACCACCCGCGCCACCGGATACGGCGTCTCGCTCTGGGAGTTCCAGGTCTTCGGATCCGTCGACAGCTCCTCCGCCACCGCGCCTCTGCTCTCCGGGCCCACCAAGGCGCCCGCGACGCTCAACCAGTTCGCGCTGTCCGCGCCCGCCGACCGGGCCATGATCACCAGCACCCGCAGGCCCGCGTTCTCCTGGGCCCCCGTCCAGGGCGCCGTCCGCTACGAGCTCTGGCTCAATGTCACGCGTAACGACTACGACTTCGCCGCCTCGGGCAACCTCCTCGACCTGTACACCAAGGTCGCCGAGCCCACCGCCGCGACGTACACGCCGAGTTGGGACATCACCGACCGGTGGACCTACAAGTGGTTCGTCGTCGCGGTGAGCGGCTCCGGTGCGAGGACCACCTCCAACATCCGTGCCTTCAGCGTCTATCTGCCGGCGGTCGAGACCGTCGGCGACGGCGTGGCTCTCGTCAACGGCGCCCGCGACCTGAACAAGAACGGGGCCATCGAACCGTACGAGGACTGGCGCCAACCGGTCGAGACACGGGTCGGTGATCTCCTCGGCAGAATGACGCTGGAGGAGAAGGCCTTCCAGATGTTCTACAACGTCCAGTCGTACCCCAGGTCCGGCTGGCACTTCGGACCGGCTCAGCCGGCCGACCTCCATGACATCCTGCTCTCCACGGCGGCCACGAGGCTCGGAATCCCGCCGGTCTCCGCGGGAGACACCACCGCCGGCTACCAGACCACCTATCCGTTGCAGAGCACGCTCGCCGCGAACAGGAACTACGCGCTCGATCATCAACTGGGCGACATGCAGCGCAAGGAGCAGCTGGAGGTCGGCACCCGCGGGACGCTCTCACCGCTCGCGGAGGTCGGCACCAAGGTGCTCTATCCCCGTATCCAGGAGGGCGGCGGCGAGAACGCCGATGTCGTGGCCGCTCAGCTGCGGGCCCTGGTGGCCGGTCTCCAGGGAGGCCCGGAGCTCAATCCCGCCTCCGTCCTCGCGACCGTCAAGCACTGGCCCGGTGAAGGCGCCGGCGGTGAGGCGGGCATCGTCTACGACGGGGTGACCATCAAGTACCACATGATCCCCTTCCGGGCGGCGATGGAGGCCGGTGCCGTCAACATCATGCCCGGGTACGCGGGCAGTTCCTATCTCGACCCGGGCGGGCCGGGCGCGGGCGACAGCGCCAAGATCCTCGCGTATCTGCGGCAGAACCTCGGCTACACGGGACTCATCACCACGGACTGGCTGCCCTCCGGCGCCTGGGTGAACGCGGCCAACGCCGGTTCCGACGTGATGGGCGGAGCCGATCCCGGCGCGACCGGTTTCACCATGGCGGACTTCCAGACCCGGGTGCCGCTCGCGCGGATCAACGACGCGGTGACGCGGATCCTCCGGCTGAAGTTCCAGCTCGGCGTCTTCGAACGCCCTTACGGCGACCCGGTGAACGGTCCCTACCGGTTCCACCAGCCCAGTTATGTCGCGCTGGCGAACCAGGCCGCGCGCGAGTCCCACACGCTGCTCAAGAACAACGGTGTGCTTCCGGTCAGGCTCAACCGCGGTGACAACATCGTGGTGGCGGGCGCCCGCGCCACCGACGGCGCCGCGTGCTGCATCTGGTCCAGCTACTTCCACCCCAACTACGGTTCGCAGACCACTCTGGAAGCCATCAGAGCCAGGGCCTCCACCGCCGGTGTCAACGTCTACCAGGACACCGGACCGTCACCCAAGCTGGCCGTCGTGGCCGTGGGCGAGCCGTCGTACACCCACGCCACCGCCTGGCCGAACCTCCAGCCCCATCTGCCGGCGGACCAGCTCGCCCTGATCCAGAACTTCAAGAATCAGGGGATCCCGGTGGTCGTGGTGCTGACCCTGCCACGGCCGATCGTGATCAGCGAGTGGAACGGTCTGGCGGACGCCATCGTGGTCACCTACCGAGGCGGTGAGGAGGTGGGACCCGCCACGGCCTCCCTGCTCTTCGGCGACTACACGCCCAAGGGCAAGCTTCCCTGGCAGCTGCCCAGAAGCCTCGACCAGATCCTGAAGCCGGGCGGCGGTGACGTACAGGCGGACGCGAACGAGAAGTGGGATCTTCCGTACGATCTCGGCGCCACGGACGCCGAACGCGCGGACATCCGGGCGAAGATCGACGCCGGCCAGCCGGTGCCGACGACCTACGGAAACCCGCTCTACCCCTACGGCGCGGGCCTGTCCGGCTGGAACTAGGGGCTGTCCGGGCGATCTTCGTGGATCAGGCCGCGGCGTCCGGTGCGGTGGATCGCAAGGCGGAGGATCGCCCGTGTACTGGACGTACTCGGGCGACTCCGACAACGCCGCGAGGTGC
>NZ_MAUD01000104.1 GCF_001700515.1 Streptomyces lushanensis | reverse complement strand
GTATCGGCTATGTCATCCAGCAGGTCGGGCTCTTCCCGCACAAGACAGTCCTGGAGAACACCGCGACCGTTCCGCATCTCCTCGGCTGGCAGCGCGCCAAGGGCCGCCGGCGCGCCGCCGAACTGCTCGACCTGGTCGGTCTCGACCCGTCCGTCTACGGCGACCGCTATCCCGAGCAGCTCTCCGGCGGCCAGCGCCAGCGCGTCGGGGTGGCCCGCGCCCTGGCCGCCGACCCGCCCGTCCTGCTGATGGACGAGCCGTTCGGCGCGGTCGATCCCGTCGTACGCGACCATCTCCAGAGCGAGTTCCTCAAGCTCCAGGCGGCCGTCCGCAAGACTGTGCTGTTCGTCACGCACGACATCGAGGAGGCCGTCCGTCTCGGCGACCGGATCGCCGTCTACGGACAGGGCAGGATCGAACAGTTCGATGCTCCCGCCGCCGTGCTCGGCACTCCCGCCACACCGTATGTCGCGGACTTCGTGGGCGCCGACCGCGGTCTCAAGCGGCTCTCCGTCACCCCCATCGAGGAGGGCGATCTCGAACAGCCGCCCGTCCTGCATCTCGACGACCCGCTCCGCGGCGCCGCCGCGAAGCTCGCCGAGGAGGGCGCGCGCTGGGCCGTCGTCCTGGACTCGAAGGACAATCTGCACGGCTGGATCTCCACCGACCGGACCGGCTCGTCCAGGACCGGGACCGTACGGGAGCACGCCCGCCGGATGGACGCGTGGCTGCCGCTCGGTGCCTCGCTCAAACAGGCGTTCGCCACGATGCTCCAGCACGACGCCGGATGGATCGCGGTCATCGACAAGGAGGAGACCGGACGGTTCCTGGGCGTCCTCACGCCCGCGCGGCTGCACGAGGCGCTGCGCCGCTCCATCGACGCGGACGCGCACGACATCCCCCGTACCGAGGTGGAACTGGAGACGATCAGCCTCAGTCGGCGCTGAGCCGGCCGCTCATCCACTCCAGCGCCGACGGGATCTCCCTGCGCCAGGTGTTGAAGTTGTGCGCGCCGCTGTCGAGGATGATCGACGACACCTGCGCGGGCGGTCTGACCTTGCTGATGAACTCCCGGGTGGCCCGGAGATTGCGCTCGCCCTTCCTGGAACTGGTGACGAGCAGGGACGAGTTGCCCTGCGGGAGATGCTCCAGGCTCCAGAGCAGATCGGCCCGGTTCCTCAGCCGCTGGTCGCCGTGGAAGAGGTCACCGGTGGTCGGGTCCTCCGCCGCCTTGTAGTCCGCGGAGAGTCCCGCGCCCACCGAATACCGCTCCGGATGGTGCAGAGCGATCTTCAGCGCGCAGTAGCCTCCGGTGGAGTTGCCGATGATGCCCCAGTTGCGCGGCTCGCTCTTGACGCGGTACGTCCGTGACACCGCCAGCGGCAGATCCCTGGCGAAGAAGGTCTCGGTCTGCGGACCGCCGGGCACGTCCACGCACTCGGTGTCCCTCGGGGGCGCCACGGTGGGCCGCAGCATCACCAGGACCATCGGCTGCATCTTGCCCTTCCTGGCCAGCTCCCAGGCGGTCCTCGGATAGTTCAGGCCCTTGATCAGATTCTCCGCCACACCGGGATAGCCGGTGAGCACCACCGTCGCGGGGAAGGACAGCCGCGAGAAGTGGTGCTGGAAGTACTCGGGCGGCAGATAGACGTACGCGGTGCTGTCGATCCCGGACCTCGGGCCGCCGACGGCGATCTTCTGGATCTGGCCGGCCACCGTGGGCTGCTTGCTTCCCGGCACGGGCGAGCGCTGGGTGTCCATCACCGTGATGTTCCTGCCGTTGCCCGCCCGGCCGACGACCGCTCCCAGCTCCTGCTCCTGGCCGAAGAGGTCCCGCCAGGAGCCGTAGAAGAGGAAGTACTGGTTCGCCACCAGACCGACGGCCATGAAGAGCGTCACCTGAGTGGCGAACAGCAGACCCACACGGCCGAACACGGCACGCGCGGTACGCGCGGACAGCCGCGGCCACAGCCAGACCGTGGCGAAGAACAGCAGCACGGCCAGCAGGACGGCCAGGGCGAGGACTTTACGGCTGGTAAGACCCATGTCCACCGAGCTTTCTCCCGTGAGATTTTCCCGAACGCGGAGGAACCCGCCCCCCGAAAGCCCCGTCCTAGAGATCGCAAAATGTCCGGTGCCGCACAGAAGAGGCGGACTCGGACACCACACTCTCTCGCGGAGCCACGGGAAGCGATGTCTGAGACGCTAGATGGGGACAAATCGGAATCGGCTCCGACTCGGCCGCGCCACACCCCGGCGATACCCGCCGATCGGCTGACGGGCCGCCCGCTCCCCGACGTACCGCCTCCGTTCCACCGCGTTCGGGACCTGTCCCCGCGCCCGCCGCGGCTGTTCCGCCGTCTGCCACGGCTGTGGCGAGGTCCGCGTCCCGAGTCGGTGCCCGCGCGTGTCGGCACCGCCTGCGCCCTGATCGGTCTCGTCGACATCGCCGCCGGTGTCTTCCCCCGCTTCCGCCACAGCAGGATGCACAGCTTCGCGGAGGTGCTCCCGGGAGCCCTCGGCCCGTTCGCCGCCGCGCTCTCCCTGAGCGCCGGTGTCCTTCTGCTGCTGCTCGCCCATGGCCTCAAACGGCGCAAGCGCCGCGCCTGGCGGGCCGCGGTCGTCCTGCTGCCCGCGGGCGCCGTGTCCCAGTTCGGCTACCGGCACTCCCTCGTCGGCGCCCTGCTCTCGCTCGTCCTGTTCACCCTTCTGCTGCGGCACCGGGGCGAGTTCGCGGCCCTGCCCGATCCGCGCAGCCGCTGGAAGGCCCTGGCGAACTTCGTCCTGATGGGTGCCGGCTCCCTCGGTCTCGGTCTGGTCATCGTCAGCGCCCATCCGCACCGGACCCTCGGCGACCCCGGTCTGACGGACCGTCTCGAACATGTGCTGTACGGCCTGTTCGGCGCGCAGGGCCCCGTCGACTACACCGGCAGCGTGGACTGGACCGTCGGCTACTCGCTCGGCGCGCTCGGCCTGCTCACCGCCCTCACCACCATGTACCTCGCCTTCCGCCCGGAACACCCGGCCGCGCGTCTGACCGAGGAGGACGAGCGGCGGCTGCGCGCCCTGCTCGCGCGCCACGGCCACCGCGACTCCCTCGGCCACTTCGCGCTCCGCCGCGACAAGGGCGTCGTCTTCTCCCCCAGCGGCAAGGCCGCCGTCTGCTACCGCGTCGTCTCCGGAGTGATGCTCGCCAGCGGCGATCCCCTCGGCGACGTCGAGGCCTGGCCGGGCGCCATCGAACGCTTCATGGACGAGGCCAGGGCCCACTCGTGGACACCCGCCGTCATGGGGTGCAGCGAGACCGGCGGCGAGGTCTGGACCCGTGAGACCGGACTCGACGCGCTGGAGCTGGGCGACGAGGCGGTGGTGGACGTACCGGACTTCTCCCTGCACGGACGCGCCATGCGGAACGTACGCCAGATGGTCAAGCGCATCGAACGCGCGGGCTACGAAACACGGGTACGGCGCGTCGCTGATCTCTCCGAAGCGGAGCTGGCCAGGATCCGCGGCGCCGCCGACCACTGGCGCGGCACCGACACCGAGCGCGGCTTCTCCATGGCGCTCGGCCGGATCGGCGACCCGGCGGACGGCGACTCGGTGATCGCCACCGCGCACCGGCCCTGCGCCCCCGGCGCACCCGGGCCAGGACCGTACGGCGATCTCCGGGCCGTCCTGCACTTCGTGCCCTGGGGTACGGACGGCATGTCCCTCGATCTGATGCGCCGCGACCGCACCGCCGACCCGGGCATGAACGAACTGCTGATCGTCGCCGCGCTGCGGGCCGCGCCCGGACTGGGCGTGGCACGTGTCTCCCTCAACTTCGCCATGTTCCGCTCGGCGCTGGCCCGCGGCGAGCGGCTCGGCGCGGGGCCGGTGCTGCGCGGCTGGCGCGCTCTGCTCGTCTTCCTCTCCCGCTGGTTCCAGATCGAGTCGCTGTACCGCTTCAACGCGAAGTTCCAGCCGCGCTGGGAGCCCCGGTACGTCGTCTTCCGCTCCACCGGCGAGCTGCCCAGGATCGGCTTCGCCGCGATGCGGGCGGAGGGCTTCGTGACGATCACCCTGCCGCGCCCGCTGCGCCGTCCGGCCCGTGACCGCCGCCGCCCGTGCGCCCACACCACGCCCGTCTGAGCCCTCCCCGCCCCGCGGGCGGACGACGCGATGTGCCGGACACGGCCTAGGGTGGGCATATGAGTACGTTGCGTGGACGGGGCACCGTCGAGGGCCTGCCGGGGTGGGACCGCTGCGCGGTCATGGGCGTCGTCAATGTGACACCCGACTCCTTCTCCGACGGCGGTCGCTGGTTCGACACCACCGCCGCGGTCAAGCGCGGCCTCGATCTGGTCGCCGAGGGCGCCGATCTGGTCGACGTCGGCGGCGAGTCGACCCGGCCCGGCGCCACCCGGGTCGACGAGGACGAGGAGCTGAGGCGCGTCGTACCGGTCGTACGGGGCCTCGCGGCCGAGGGCGTCACCGTCTCCGTCGACACCATGCGCGCCTCCGTCGCCGAGCAGGCCGTCGCGGCCGGCGCCGTCCTCGTCAACGACGTCAGCGGCGGGCTCGCCGACCCGGCCATGGTGCCCGCGGTCGCCGCCGCCCGGGTGCCCTTCGTGGTGATGCACTGGCGCGGCTTCAGCCAGGACATGAACAGCCGGGCCGTCTACACGGACGTCGTCGGGGAGGTCGTGACCGAGCTGCGCGCCCGGATGGACGCGGTGATCGCCGGCGGTATCGGCCCCGAGTACCTCGTCATCGACCCCGGTCTGGGCTTCGCCAAACAGGCCGAACACGATCTGGCGCTCCTCGCCCATCTGCCGGAGCTGCGCTCCCTGGGCCGTCCGCTGCTGGTCGCCGCCTCCCGCAAGCGATTCCTCGGCCGTGTTCTGGCCGTCGGCGAAGGCGCCCCGCCGCCCGCCCGTGAACGCGACGCGGCCACCGCGGCCGTCTCCGCCATCGCCGCGCACCAGGGCGCCTGGGCGGTCCGGGTCCATGAGGTGCGGGCGACGGCCGACGCGGTCCGCGTGGCCCGCGCGGTCGAGGGCGCCGCCCGGTGACCGCCCTCACGGACAACGAGCGGGTCGAGCAGGCCAACACCACCTTCTACGAGGCCATGGAGCGCGGCGACCTCGACTCGCTGTCCGGGCTCTGGCTGGACGACGACGACGAGATCTCCTGTGTCCATCCTGGCTGGCCGGTTCTGACCGGCCGCGGCGACGTCCTGCGCTCGTACGCCCTGATCATGGCGAACACCGAGTACATCCAGTTCTTCCTCACCGATGTCACGGTCTCCGTCGCCGCCGACACCGCCCTGGTGACCTGCACCGAGAACATCCTCAGCGGCGGCCCGGCCGAGGAGAGCGGCGAGCTGGGACCGCTCGTCGGCCAGCTCGTCGTCGCCACCAACGTGTTCCGGCGTACGCCCGAGGGCTGGAAGCTCTGGTCGCATCACGGTTCACCCGTTCTGACCGAAACCGATGACGAACCGGACGACGAGACACCCGCCTGAGTGGGTAGGCGGCCCCTGTGAACGGGATACCGGCAGCGGTGGACGGCGGTGGTCACGGCCCATGTGACACACCGCCCGTCCCCCGCGGGGGAACGGTGTCGGCGCTCGCGGGTAGATTCAAACGGGGGCACGGTGCCGCCCTTGACCGGACAGGTGCCCCGAGACCAACGACAGCAGGAGTGATTCGCGTGGATCGTGTCGCGCTGCGCGGCCTCAAGGCCCGTGGGCACCATGGCGTCTTCCCCCGGGAGCGTGAAGAGGGGCAGACCTTCATCGTGGACGTGGTGCTCGGCCTGGACACCCGCCCCGCGGCAGCCGACGACGACCTGGCGAAGACCGTGCACTACGGGATCGTGGCCGAGGAGGTCGTCGAGATCGTCCGGGGAGAGCCGGTCGATCTGATCGAGACCCTGGCCGAGCGCATCGCCCAGCGGTGCCTGAAGCACGACGGCGTCCAGGAGGTCGAGGTGGTCGTCCACAAGCCCGACGCCCCGATCGCCGTCCCCTTCGACGATGTGACCGTCACCATCACCCGGAGCCGAGTATGAACCTGTTCTCAGCCGACGGGCCGCAGAGCGACCCGACCGTACAGCCGGTACCCGCCTCCGTGGTCGCCCAGGTGGACGCGGCGGACACCACGCTCTCCAATCCGAAACGGGCCGTGGTCTCCCTCGGCTCCAACCTCGGCAACCGGCTGGAGACGCTCCAGGGCGCCATCGACGCGCTGGAGGACACCCCCGGACTGCGGGTCAAGGCGGTCTCCCCGGTGTACGAGACCGAGCCCTGGGGCGTCGAACCGGGCTCCCAGCCCACGTACTTCAACGCGGTGGTCGTGATCAGGACGACACTGCCGCCGTCGTCCCTGCTGGAGCGCGGCCAGGCCATCGAGGAGGCGTTCGACCGGGTGCGCGACGAGCGGTGGGGCCCGCGCACCATCGATGTGGACATCCTCGCGTACGCGGATGTCGTCTCGGACGATCCGCTGCTCACCCTTCCCCATCCCCGGGCCCATGAGCGGGCCTTCGTCCTCGCCCCGTGGCACGACGTGGAGCCGGAGGCACAGGTGCCGGGCCATGGCGCGGTCGCCGAACTGCTCTCGTCGGTCGGCCGCGGTGGAGTGCGGCCCAGGACCGATCTGGAACTCCGCCTGCCCGAGTAGTCGTTAGGCTCAGCGGGTCGGTACAGCAAGGCGAAGGGCGGCTCTCTCGGTGAAGCAGTTGCGGATCGGCGTCCTGGCCGGCCTGTTCGTGGTGGCCGGTGTGCTCTCCTGGGCCGGGGCCCGCCTCTGGGACTCGTTCGGCACCCTGCCGAGCGTGCCGCTCGCGGCACCCATCGTCCTCGCCGTGATCGCCGTCGTGCTCACCGCGACCGCGCTCTCCCTGCGCTCCCGGCTACGCGCCCAGCGCGAGCGGCGCCCGGACGCCAAGGGCGTCGATCCTCTGATGGCGGCCCGCGCGGTGGTCTTCGGCCAGGCCAGCGCCCTGGTGGCGGCCCTGGTCTCCGGGATCTACGGCGGTACGGGCGTGTATCTGCTCGGCCATCTGGACATCCCCTCCCGCCGCGACCAGGCCGTCTACGCCGGCTTCTCCGTACTGGCGGGCCTCGCGGTGATCGTCGCGGCCTTCTTCCTGGAGCGCGTCTGCAAACTCCCGGAGGGCCCGGACGACAACGATCACGACAAACACGGCACGGCGCCCGTCGGCCCGGTCTGACCTGCCCGGACCACACCGGCCGTCGGCTCCGGCCGGGCCGGTCAGCGGGCCATGATCAGACTCATCGCCTCGGCCCTGGTCGCCGGCACGCGCAACTGGCCACGGACCGCCGAAGTGATCGTCTTCGCGCCGGGCTTGCGCACTCCGCGCATGGTCATGCACATGTGCTCGCACTCGATGACCACGATCACCCCCCGCGGATCCAGGATCTCCATCAGCGAGTCGGCGATCTGGGTCGTCAGCCGCTCCTGGACCTGCGGCCGACGGGCATAGACATCCACCAGCCGGGCCAGCTTCGACAGACCGGTGATCTTCCCGTCCGCCGAAGGGATGTAGCCGACATGGGCGACACCCACGAACGGGACAAGGTGATGTTCGCATGAGGACATCACCTCGATGTCCTTCACGAGCACCATCTCGTCATGGCCGAGATCGAACGTCGTCGTCAGCACATCCTCGGGCGTCTGCCACAGTCCCGCGAATATCTCCCTGTACGCCCGTGCCACCCGGCCCGGGGTCGCGCGCAGACCCTCGCGGTCCGGGTCCTCCCCGACCGCGATCAGCAGCTCACGCACCGCATTCTCGGCCCGCTTCTCGTCGAATTCGCGGACGGGGCTCGCGCCCTCCAGCGTCACCGGGTCGGTCATGTGTGCCTCGTTCCTGTGCCGTCCTTGGTGGGCGGGCATAAGAATGCCGCGCTCCCACAGGCTAAAACCTGGGAGGCGCGGCATCCATTCCGGGCCGTACGAGAGGTCCGGGATCAGCTCTCCGGGCGCTCCTCGGGGAGGGCCTCGGTGGAGGTGTCGCCATTGGTCCCGGCGGGCATTCCGCCGTTCGCACCGGCCGCGCCGTTGGTCAGCGCCAGCTCCTTCGGCGAGAGCACCGGCGGACGCGTCGAAGGCGTACGACGCGAGGAGCCGGTCCAGGCCGGGCGGGACGGGCGCTTCACGACGGTCGCGAAGACCTCGGCGATCTGGTCCTTGTTGAGTGTCTCCTTCTCCAGGAGCGCCAGAACCAGATTGTCGAGAACGTCACGGTTCTCGACGAGGATCTCCCAGGCCTCGTTGTGCGCGGTCTCGATGAGCTTCTTGACCTCTTCGTCGACCAGTGCCGCGACCTCTTCCGAGTAGTCGCGCTGATGCGCCATCTCCCGGCCGAGGAACGGCTCCGTGTTGTCGCCGCCGAACTTGATCGCGCCGAGCCGCTCGGTCATGCCGTACTGCGTGACCATCGCACGTGCCGTGGCGGTGGCCTTCTCGATGTCGTTGGCCGCGCCGGTGGTCGGGTCGTGGAAGACCAGCTCCTCGGCCGCCCGCCCGCCCAGCATGTAGGCGAGCTGGTCGAGCATCTCGTTGCGCGTGGTCGAGTACTTGTCCTCGTCGGGCAGGACCATGGTGTAGCCCAGGGCCCGTCCTCGGGACAGGATCGTGATCTTGTGCACCGGGTCGGAGTTCGGAGACGCCGCGGCGACCAGGGCGTGTCCGCCCTCGTGGTACGCGGTGATCTTCTTCTCCTTCTCGGACATGATCCGGGTCCGCTTCTGCGGGCCCGCCACGACGCGGTCGATCGCCTCGTCCAGAGCGTGGTTGTCGACCAGCTTCTTGTCGCTGCGCGCCGTCAGGAGCGCCGCTTCGTTCAGCACGTTCGCCAGATCCGCGCCGGTGAAGCCGGGCGTACGACGGGCGACCGCGCCCAGATCGACGTCCGGTGCGACCGGCTTGCCCTTCTGATGGACCTTGAGGATCTCCAGCCGGCCCTGCATGTCCGGACGGTCGACGGCGATCTGCCGGTCGAAGCGGCCGGGACGCAGCAGCGCCGGGTCGAGGATGTCGGGCCGGTTCGTGGCGGCGATCAGGATGACGCCGCCCTTCACGTCGAAGCCGTCCATCTCCACAAGGAGCTGATTCAGAGTCTGCTCGCGCTCGTCGTGTCCGCCGCCCAGACCCGCGCCGCGGTGCCGGCCGACGGCGTCGATCTCGTCCACGAAGACGATCGCCGGAGCGTTCGCCTTGGCCTGCTCGAAGAGGTCGCGCACCCGGGAGGCACCGACACCGACGAACATCTCGACGAAGTCGGAGCCGGAGATCGAGTAGAACGGCACACCGGCCTCACCCGCGACAGCGCGGGCGAGCAGCGTCTTGCCCGTACCGGGCGGGCCGTAGAGCAGCACGCCCTTCGGGATCTTGGCGCCGACCGCCTGGAACTTCGCCGGCTCCTGGAGGAACTCCTTGATCTCGTGGAGCTCCTCGACCGCCTCGTCGGATCCCGCCACATCGGCGAAGGTCGTCTTCGGGGTGTCCTTGGTGATGAGCTTGGCCTTGGACTTCCCGAACTGCATGACCCGGGAGCCGCCGCCCTGCATCTGATTCATCAGGAACAGGAAGACCACGACGATCAGGACGAAGGGCAGCAGAGACAGCAGCACCGAGACGAACGGGCTCTGCTTCGAGGGCGAGACCGTGTAGCCCTTGCTGATGTCGCCGTTCTGGAACTTGGTCTGAAGAGTGCCCGCCAGCGCGGATCCCTGGCTGCCGATATAGCTGGCCTGGATCTTGTCGCTGCCCTTGACCTTCACACCGTTCTTGAGGTCGACCTTGATGATCTGTTCGTCGCCGGTGGTCAGTTTGACCTGCTCGGCCTGGTTCTTGTCGATCGCCTGGACAACCTCACCGGTGTCCACCGTCTTGTAGCCGCCCGACGAGCCGACGACCTGCATCAACACGACCACGGCGAGGACGGCCAGCACGATCCACATGACCGGCCCACGGAAGTATCGCTTCACGTCCATCCATACGGAGCGAAGTCGCCCCGTCCCTCCTGCCCGTAGGTAAATGCTGCTGTGAGAAAAGACTGTTCTTCGGACGGTACCCCAGCATTGTGGCCCGCGATGGCACGGGACGGCTGACAAACCCGTCTTCCCATGCTCCAACGGCGCGAGATGCGCTGGGGTTCCCGGCGGCCGCGGAGCCTTTCCGCGCCGGACGGGATCCGAACGGGATCGGGCCCGATCCGAAAGACCCTAGGCCCTGTCGGACAACCCTCAGCCGCCGTAGACATGCGGGGCGAGTGTCCCGACAAAAGGCATGTTGCGGTACTTTTCCGAGTAATCCAGGCCATATCCGACGACAAACTCATTGGGAATGTCGAAGCCGATCCATTTCACATCGATCGCGACCTTCGCGGCATCCGGCTTGCGCAGCAGGGTGCACACCTCCAGCGACGCGGGCTCCCGCGAACCGAGGTTGGAGAGCAGCCACGACAGCGTCAGACCCGAGTCGATGATGTCCTCGACGATCAGGACGTGCTTGCCCTTGATGTCGGTGTCGAGGTCCTTGAGGATCCGGACCACACCGGAGGACTGGGTGCCGGCTCCGTACGAGGAGACGGCCATCCAGTCCATCGTCACAGGGGTGGACAGGGCGCGTGCCAGATCCGCCATGACCATCACGGCGCCCTTGAGGACCCCGACGAGAAGCAGATCCTTGCCTGCGTACTCCGCGTCGATCTTCGCGGCCAGTTCGGCCAGCTTCGCGTCGATCTCTTGCTTGGTGATGAGCACCGACTGGAGGTCGTTGCCCATGTCCTTGTCGTCCACCCGTATCACTTTCGTTGTCGGCCGGGGGTCCGGGACTCGCGCCCCGGGAGACACAGCCGTAGTGCTTCCGCGCTTCAGCCCTGCCGGACGACCAGTCTGCCACCCTGTCTCCTGGCCTCCACGCGGCCGGGCAGGTTGATGGCTCCCTGGCCGCGCCAGCCCGTGATCAGGCGGTCGACCTCTTCGATGTGACGGGCGAACAGCGATCCGGCGGGGGCGCCCGCGGCGATGACCGCCCGGCGCAGCACACGGCGGCGGACGGCGGGCGGGAGCGCGTACAACTTGGCGCAATCCAGCAGCCCGGACGCGTCCCGTACGGCGCGGTCCGCGTCGGCGGCCCAGGCGTCGAGCGCGTCGGCGTCGTCGCGGGAGAGCTGCGCCGTACGGGCCAGGGCCTCCACGACACCCTTGCCGAGACATTTCTCCAGCGCGGGCAGGCCCTCGTGGCGCAGCCGTGAGCGGGTGTACGCGGGATCGCTGTTGTGCGGGTCGTCCCAGACCGGGATCGACTGGACCAGACAGGCCTTGCGGGCGGTCTGGCGGTCGAGCTGGAGGAAGGGGCGCCGGTAGCGGCCGGCCGTCCCGGAGACGGCCGCCATGCCGGACAGGGAGCGGGTGCCCGAGCCGCGGGCGAGGCCCAGCAGCACGGTCTCCGCCTGGTCGTCGCGGGTGTGGCCGAGCAGGACGGCGGCGGCGCCGTGGCGCTCGGCCGCGGCGTCGAGGGCGGCGTAGCGCGCGTCGCGCGCGGCGGCCTCGGGCCCGCCCTCGCGGCCCACGGTCACGGCGACGGACTCGACGGGATCGAGCCGCATGGCGCTGAGCCGGGCCACGACCTCGGCGGCCCGCAGATCGGAGCCGGCCTGGAGACCGTGGTCGACGGTGACGGCACCGGCCCGTACGGAGAGCTTGGGGGCCTCGAAGGCGAGCGCGGACGCGAGCGCCATGGAGTCGGCGCCGCCGGAGCAGGCGACCAGCACGAGTGGCCGCCTGCGGGCGGCGGGCGTGGCGGCGGAGGGGGGGACGGTCGGGGGATTTTCCGCGCGATCGGTCAGGACGTCGTGGAGTACGCGGCGGACCGCCAGGCGTATCGCCGCGACCGCAGGATGGGGACCCATGTCCGGTGCCCTTCGTGATGTTATTTGGGGGGTGCCTCGGTCGGTGTACGGACGGAGAGCGTCACTCAGAGTGCGTCGATGGTGACAGAACCGAGCCATTACCCGAGCATTGCACGCCTATCCCTCACTCACGGTCCCTCGGATGGGTGATACATGCGGCGTACTTCTGCCGGAAGCCGGATCGGGCTTCCGCCGCACGCCGGATCGGGCTCATGAATCCGGCCTGCGGTGCACCCGCGCGATCCAGTCCGCCGGTGTGGCGATCTCCGCCTTGGTCGGGAGCGTGTTGGGCGAGGTCCAGACCCGGTTGAAGCCGGCCATGCCGACCTCCTCCACGACGGACCGTACGAACCGTTCGCCGTCGCGGTACTGGCGCAGCTTGGCGTCGAGGCCGAGCAGCTTGCGCAGCGCCTGGTCGAGCCGGCCGGCGCCCCGCGCCCTGCGCTGCTGGAACTTCTCACGGATCTCGGCGACGGAGGCCACGACCTCGGGGCCGACGCCGTCCATCACATAGTCGGCGTGCCCTTCGAGCAGGGACATCACCGCGGTCAGCCTGCCGAGGATCTCGCGCTGGCCGGGCGTCTGGACCAGTTCGACGATGCTTCTGCCGTGCTCGTCCTCCTCGCCCTCGGGACGGCCGCCCGCGAGCGACTGGGCGGCCTCGCGCAGCCGCTCCAGCACGGTCATCGGGTCGACCTCGGTCTCCTCCAGGAAGGACTGGATCTCGCCCTGGAGATGGTCCCGCAGCCAGGGCACACCGGTGAACTGCGTACGGTGCGTCTCCTCGTGGAGCGCCACCCAGAGCCTGAAGTCGTGCGGATCGACGTCCAGTTCACGCTCGACATGGACGATGTTCGGGGCGACGAGCAGAAGGCGTCCCGCGCTGTGCTCACCGGCCGGAAGATCGCGGGTGGCGGGCGCGAACGTCTCGTACTGGCCGAGCACCCGGGAGGCCATGAACGACAGCAGCATGCCCAGCTCGACGCCGGTCACCTTGCCGCCGACGGCGCCGAGCACGGCGCCGCCGGGAGTGGCGGCGCGACGCTCCAGCATCTTGTCGAACAAGGGCTTGAGCAGCTCGCGGAATCCCGCGACGTTCGCCTTCACCCAGCCGGCCCGGTCGACCACCAGGACGGGGGTGTCCGGGGGCTCGTGGCCGTCGGGGATCATCCGTGTGTACCCGCGGACGTGCTCCTCCGAGGCCTTGGCATGCCTGCGCAGCTCGGCGACGATCTCGCGCGCCTCGTCCCGGGTCACCTCGGGCCCCGGCCGTACCAGGCGGGTCGCGGTCGCCACCGCGAGATTCCAGTCGACCATCTCGGCACCACCGATGCTCGTCATGCGTCAACCGTACGTGCTCGGCCCGCGGAGCGGTGAGGTGTCCGTGGCCCGGATCTTCCCTCTTGCGGTCCCCCACGGGATCGCGGGCGCCCCGTAACCAGGCCCGAAGACCGGCCGGGACCGGGGCCGGGAAGCCGATTGGGCCGTCGGAGGGCCTTCCCGGGGCCGGGCCCGACCGGACCGGGCCCGACCGGACCTGGAGACGAGCGGGCTCGGGCCGACCCGGCTCGGCCCGGCTCGGGCCGACCTGGCCCGGGAGACGTCCGGGCTCGGGCCGGGCCGGGCTCAGCGGACCAGGGACGCGGAGAGCCGGTCCAGGACCGCCTGCGCCCCGTCGGGCGAGGGGGTGGAGCCCGCCATGAACGCGAAGGCCAGCAGCCGGCCCCGGGAGTCGACGGCCGTGCCCGCCAGGGTGTTCACACCGGTGAGCGTGCCGGTCTTGGCCCGGACCAGTCCGGCCGCGGGCGCCGCGTCCTGGTACCGGTCCCGGAGAGTGCCGCTGAACCGGGCGACGGGCAGCCCGGTGAGAACGGGACGCAGCTCGGGATGGTCCGGGTCCGCCGCGCGTGCCAGCAGGGACGTGAGCAGCGCCGCACTGGCCCGGTCCTTGCGGTTCAGACCGCTGCCGTCGGCGAAACGGGCGCCGTCGAGAGGCACTTCGAGCTTGCCGAGCTGGGCGCGGACGGCCTGTTCGGCACCCGCGAAGCTCGCCGGGCGGCCCGTGGCGAGCGCGGTCTGGCGGGCCAGGGACTCCGCGACGTCGTTGTCGCTCTCGGTCAGTGTGCGTTCGACCAGGGCGGAGAGCGGCCGGGAGTAGGTCCTGGCGACGACCTCGGCGCTCCTGGCGGACGCGTCGGATCCGGCGGACCCGCCGGGCTTGGCGGGCTTGGCGGATTTTGCCGCGGTGGGGGGCGCGGTGGTACGGACACCCGCCTCGCGCAGCAGCTCGGCGAAGAGGTCGGCGGCGTCGCCCGCCGGGTCCCCGCTGCGCGGCGCGGGTCCACGGGTGGACCTGTCGAGCCGGCCCTGCCCGGCCATCAGCGCGTCGACGGGCGCGATGTTGTCGTTGGGGCCGATGGGATGGGCCCGGGGACCCGAGTAGAGAGAGGCGTCGTAGTGCAGCGTGACCTTGGTGACGCCGCGGTCGCGCAGCACCCGCGTGGTGTCCTCGGCCAGGGCGCGCAGTCCCTCGCGGCCGAGCGTGGCGTCCCCGCCGCCGACGAGGGTGAGCGTCCTGCCGTCCCGGGTGGCGGTCACCGTGGTGGCGATGCGGTGGTCGGGACCGAGCGCGGAGAGCGCGGCGACCGTCGTGGCGATCTTGACGGTGGAGGCCGGGGTCATCGGGGTGTCCGCGGCCTTCCCGTACAGCGGCTTGCCGGTGGCGGCGTCCACGACCGAGGCCGTACGGAGTCCGCCGAGGGCTTTGTCGTCCAGCAGCGGGCCGAGCGACTTCCGCAGTCCCGCCGCCAGCTCCGCCGTCTCCGCCGCCGGCTCCGCGCTCCGGGTGGTGAGCACGGAGAGCACGTCCGGAGCGCTGGGGGCGGGAGAGGGTGTACGGGGGGCGCTCGGGTCGTGATGTGTGCCACCCGTACGGCCCTGGGCGGCGGCCCACTCCCGCTCGGCCTTACGCTGACCGGAGTCCCAGGGGCCGGCCACGGCCACCGCGACCGCCGCGAGCGCCAGACCGGCCGCCACGGAACCTGCCGTGAGCTGCCACACTTTCGGCTCAAGCACGGCTGACCAGCCCCTTTCGCGATCACACTGCTGCGTGGGGGACACTTAATCACTGCGCCTTGCCACGAGCATGGCACCCCGGCCAGAAGCGGCCTTCAGACCGCCGGTCCGGGGGGTCCTCCTCCGCGAAGACGCAGTATCACCGGACATATGTGTTGATCATGGAGGAGCCACCCGTGGAGTTCGACGTCACCATCGAGATCCCTAAGGGTTCGCGGAACAAGTACGAGGTGGATCACGAGACCGGTCGGATCCGCCTTGACCGTCGTCTCTTCACCTCGACCAGCTACCCGGCCGACTACGGCTTCGTGGAGAACACCCTCGGTGAGGACGGCGACCCGCTGGACGCGCTGGTCATCCTGGACGAGCCGACCTTCCCGGGCTGCCTCATCAAGTGCCGTGCCATCGGTATGTTCCGGATGACGGACGAGGCCGGCGGGGACGACAAGCTGCTCTGCGTCCCGGCCTCGGACCCGCGCGTGGAGCACCTGCGGGACATCCACCATGTCTCGGAGTTCGACCGCCTGGAGATCCAGCACTTCTTCGAGGTCTACAAGGACCTGGAGCCCGGCAAGTCGGTCGAGGGTGCCGAGTGGGTCGGCCGCGCCGAGGCCGAGGCCGAGATCGAGGCCTCGTACAAGCGACTTGAGGCGCAGGGCGGCGCGCACTGAGCGCGCACTCCTTCTCCGTGTGACCGGCCGGACGGCCGGTCACCACGACGGGCGGCGTACCTCTCGGGAGGTGCGCCGCCCGTCCGTGTGCGCGGACGCCCGCGCCGACGCCCGCGCCGACGTGTGCCGGAGGCGCGTGGGTGTGATGCGGACGCGGGCACGGGTGCGGGTGTGACTGCCCATGTCCGTGCTCATACTGGGCAGACGCGGAGCTACGAACAGATCGGCGGAAGCAGAACACGAGAGCGAGTACGACAGGGAGCGAGTGAGTGACGGCGTCGACAGTGGTGGCCGGGCCGGACGGCCCCGAGGAGCGGAAGCCTCAGCCGGACGAGGCGCACAGTGCCTTCACACCGCCGCACGGCACGGAGCGGCCGGCGCTCTCCGGGGACGGCCACCCGACATCGGAGTTCGCGCTTCCCGGGGGACTGGGTACGGAGCAGCAGCCCGCGCCCGGTCGCTCGGCCTTCGGTGCGCCACGGGCCGAGCGGAGGAACGGGACCGGCCCCGGGCCGGGCGGTGGCGCCCGCAAGCCGCACACCGTCGCCGCGCCCGTCGCCCTGCCCTCCGGTGTTCCCGCCGGAGTCTCCGGCGGCGTCCCCGCGGTGATACCGGCCAAGGGCGCTCCCTGGCAGGACCGGATGCGTACGCTGCTGCGGATGCCGGCCGGCGAGCGGCCCGTACCGGAGACGGTGCAGCGGCACGACGGCAACGGGCCCGCCGTACCGCGCGTACTGGATCTGACGCTCCGTATCGGCGAGCTGCTGCTGGCCGGCGGCGAGGGCGCCGAGGATGTCGAGGCCGCGATGTTCGCGGTGAGCCGCGCGTACGGACTCGACCGCTGCGAGCCCAACGTCACCTTCACCCTGCTGTCGATCTCCCATCAGCCGTCGCTGGTGGAGGATCCGGTGACGGCCAGCAGGACGGTGCGGCGGCGGGGCACCGACTACACCCGGCTCTCCGCCGTCTTCACGCTGATCGACGACATCACCAGCGGGGACACGGACATCACGCTGGAGGAGGCGTACCGGCGGCTGGCGGTGATCCGCCGCAACCGGCATCCGTATCCGGGCTGGGTGCTGACCGTGGCGAGCGGGGTGCTGGCGGGCTCCGCGTCCGTGCTGGTCGGCGGTGGGCTTCTGGTGTTCGTGGCGGCGGCGTTCGGCGCGATGCTCGGGGACCGGCTGGCCTGGCTGTGCGCGGGCCGCGGGCTGCCGGAGTTCTACCAGTTCGTGGTGGCCGCGATGCCGCCCGCGGCGATGGGGGTGGCGCTGACACTGGTGGGCTCGGCCGCGCAGTGGGAGGTGCGGCCCTCCGCCGTGATCACGGGCGGTCTCTTCGCGCTGCTGCCGGGACGGGCACTGGTGGCGGGCGTGCAGGACGGGCTGACGGGCTACTACATCACCGCCTCGGCGCGGCTGCTGGAGGTGATGTACTTCTTCATCGCGATCATCATCGGTGTGCTGACCGTGCTGTATCTGGGGGTGCAGCTCGACGCGCAGCTCAACCCGGACGCCGCGCCGCACACGGCGGAGCGTCCCGTGGTGCAGATCCTCGCGGCCGTGGTGCTGAGCTTCACCTTCGCGATCCTGCTCCAGCAGGAACGTTCCACTGTGCTGATGGTGTCCCTCAACGGCGGTATCGCCTGGGTCGTCTACGCGGCACTGCACGACACGGGCGGGATCTCGCCGGTGGCCGCGACGGCCGTGGCGGCCGGTCTGGTGGGGCTGTTCGGCCAGCTCTTCTCGCGCTACCAGTACGCCTCGGCGCTGCCGTACGTCACGGCGGCGATCGGGCCGCTGCTGCCGGGCTCGGCGACCTACTTCGGGCTGCTGGGCATCGCGCAGAACAACCCGGACCGCGGGCTGACCTCGCTGTCCAAGGCGGCGGCGCTGGCCCTGGCGATCGCGATCGGCGTGAATCTCGGCGGTGAGATCTCCCGGCTGTTCCTCACGGTGCCGGGAGCGGGCCGGGCATCGAGCCGCCGCGCGGCCAAGCGGACGCGCGGCTTCTGACGCGGACACGTACCGGCCCCTCGGCCCGGCTCACGGGCGCGGCGGCGGCCGGGTCAGCGCTTGGCGTGGCGGCCACGGCCGCCGCCCGGAGCGCCGGGAGTGTCCGAGGAGGACGCGGCCGGGTCCTGGTGACCGGCGGTCAGGGCGGCCTTCCTGGACTTGGAGCGGGCCCGCAGGAACTCGATCACGATCGGCAGTACCGAGATCAGCACGATGGCGATCAGGATCATCTCGATGTGCTTGTTGACGAACGCGATCTTGCCGAGCGCGGCCCCGAGCAGGGTGACACCCGCGCCCCAGAGCGTGCCGCCGATGACGTTGAAGATGATGAACGAGCGGTAGTTCATCCGGCTCACACCGGCGATGATCGGCGTGAACGTCCGCACGACGGGCACGAACCGCGCCAGGACCAGCGACTTGGGACCGTACTTCTCGAAGAACTCGTGCGCCTTCTCGACGTTCTCCTGCTTGAAGAGCCGGGAGTCCGGGCGCTTGAAGAGCGCCGGGCCGACCTTCCGGCCGAAGAGATAGCCGACCTGGTCACCGATGATCGCGGCGAACACCACCAGGACACAGACGAGCCACAGGGGGTAGTCGAGCGTGCCCGCCGTCACCAGCAGGCCGGTGGTGAAGAGGAGCGAGTCACCCGGCAGGAAGAAACCGATGAGAAGGCCGGACTCGGCGAAGACGATGGCCAGAACACCGATGAGCCCGAAGGTCCCGATCAGATAGTCCGGGTCCAGCCAGCTTGGTCCGAGCGCAAGGGTGGTCACGGGTTCCGGACTCCTGTGTCGATAGTCGGTCGATCGTCAATTCGGCGTGGTCGGCCGCGCACAAGCTATCAACGCCCCTCCACTCCTCCAGGTTCCACCCGGGCCCCTCGGCTCGCCCCACGGATGCGCCACGGCCGCGTATCGGGCATAAATAGGGAAAACGTCCGCATGAATGCCCCAGCCGCATGGATGCCCCCATCGCGTCGATGCCGCGACCGCGCCGATGCCCCGAGGAGAACCGCCGATGCCACTCCACCGAGGCGCGGACACCAAAGGCGGTGTCTCCGAGGCCGAGCGCGCCGAGCTGCGGAGGCTCTCGCTCAATCCCTTCTACGGTGAGGCCGATCCGATCAGCGGGATGACCTCGGCGCCGCCCACCCACCGGCTGCCCGACGGACCGATCCCGCCCACCGTCGCGTACCAGCTCGTCCACGACGAGCTGATGCTCGACGGCAACTCCCGGCTCAATCTCGCCACCTTCGTCACCACCTGGATGGAGCCGCAGGCCACGGTGCTGCTGTCGGAGTGCTGGGACAAGAACATGATCGACAAGGACGAGTACCCGCGCACGGCCGTCCTGGAGCGGCGGTGCGTGGAGATGCTCGCCGACCTCTGGAACGCGCCGGACCCGGCGGCGGCCGTCGGCTGCTCGACGACCGGCTCCAGCGAGGCCTGCATGCTCGCCGGGATGGCACTCAAGCGCCGCTGGACCAAGCGCAACGCGGACCGCTATCCGGCGCACGCCCGGCCCAATCTCGTCATGGGCGTCAATGTCCAGGTCTGCTGGGAGAAGTTCTGCGACTTCTGGGAGGTCGAGGCGCGGACGGTGCCCATGGAGGGCGACCGCTTCCATCTCGATCCGCAGGCCGCCGTCGGCCTCTGCGACGAGAACACCATCGGTGTGGTGGCCGTGCTGGGCTCCACCTTCGACGGCAGTTACGAACCGGTCGCCGAGGTGTGCGCGGCGCTGGACGCCCTCCAGGAACGCACCGGCCTGGACATCCCGGTCCATGTCGACGGAGCGTCCGGCGGGATGGTCGCGCCCTTCCTCGACGAGGAGCTGGTCTGGGACTTCCGGCTGCCGCGCGTCGCCTCCATCAACACCTCCGGCCACAAGTACGGGCTGGTCTACCCGGGCGTCGGCTGGGCGCTGTGGCGCTCACCCGCCGATCTGCCCGAGGACCTGGTCTTCCGGGTGAACTATCTGGGCGGCAACATGCCGACCTTCGCGCTGAACTTCTCCCGGCCGGGCGCCCAGGTGGTCGGGCAGTACTACACCTTCCTCAGACTGGGCCGCGACGGCTACCGCGCCGTCCAGCAGACGGCCCGGGACATTGCCATGAAGCTGGCCGGGCAGATCGAGGGGCTGGACGCCTTCCGGCTGCTCTCCCGGGGCGACGAACTGCCCGTGTTCGCCTTCACCACCGCTCCCGGTATCGAGAACTTCGACGTCTTCGACGTCTCGGCCCGGTTGCGCCGGCACGGCTGGCTCGTGCCCGCGTACACCTTCCCGGCCAACCGCGAGGATCTCTCCGTCCTGCGGATCGTGTGCCGCAACGGCTTCTCCGCCGATCTGGCCGCGCTGCTCATGGCCGATCTGGAGGCCTTGCTCCCCGAACTGCGCCGCCAGCCGCATCCCCTGGAGCGGGACAAGGCCGCCGCGACGGCCTTCCACCACTGATCGCCCCGCCCCCGGTTCCGCTCCGGGGGCGGGGCCTCCGCGTACGCCCGGGTCCGGCCACGTACGGCCGGCGCGCCAGGGTCCGCGCGCCGTCCGCCAGCCGGTCCGCGTCGCGCAGGACGACATCGATCCGGTCGCCGCCGCACCTGGCCTTGAGTTCGTCCGGAGTGCCCCCGGCGACGACCCGGCCGCTGTCCACCACCGAGACACGGTCGGCCAGTTGGTCGGCCTCCTCCGCCTCGGCCCCGCCGGCCCCGCCGGCCGTGTCCGTCACATCAGCCAATTCCCTCACCACCCCTGCCGGTAATCAAATTTGACTACTACACAGCGAGAGCATGCCCTCGCCCATCGGCCGGTCAAACTTGATTAGTGATGATCCCCCTCGTCGGGGATCCCCGTCGCATACGGGTTGGGCCGGCCTTCCGCGAGCACTCCCACAAAGGGCTCGCCCTCACCCGCGAAGGTGTACGCGCCGTCCTCGATGCGCTTGATCAGGCCCCGGGTCCATTCCGCGCCGGTGTCCGCCGAGTGCACCCACAGATTCATGAGCTCGCCGATGTGCCCGAGCCGGCCCAGGCCCTCCTCGGGCACATAGTGCTCGGTCACCGCGGCCCGCCAGGCCTTGATCCCGGCCACCCGCTCCTTGAGCAGTTCCACGACCTCCGCGCGCGGCAGGTCGACAATGGCGCCGAGTCCCGCCGACAGCACGTCCATCCGCTGGTCGTACGAGGTCAGCGACTCACGCAGCAGCCTGAAGTACTCCGCCCGGCCCGCGTCCGTGATCTCGTACTCGGTACGCGGCGGCCCGCCCGCCGTGCTCGGCGCGACCTCGTGCGCCAGCAGGAGGCCCTGCTTCGCCATCTGCTTGAGCGCGTGGTAGATCGAGCCGGGCTTGGCGTTGGACCACTCGTGGGCGCCCCAGTACTCCAGGTCGTTGCGCACCTGATAGCCGTGGGCCCGCCCGTGCTGACGGACCGCGAAGAGTACGAGCAAACGGATCGCTGACATCCGTCCAGATTATGACCCGCGGCGCGAGGACCGGCCGGGGCCTCGCTCCCGCCGTCAGAGCGGGAACGTCGTACGGCCGTGCTGCACCGAGATCCACTTCTGCGTCGTGAACGCCTCGACCGTCGAGTCACCGTTCAGCCGGCCGAGCCCCGAGAACTTCTCCCCGCCGAACGCCACCAGCGGCTCGTCCTGCACGGTCGAGTCGTTGACATGGATCATGCCGGTGACGATCCGCTTGGCGAACGCCACGCCGCGCTCCACGTTCGAGGTGTGCACGGCCCCGCTCAGCCCGTACGGAGTGTTGTTGGCGAGGCGTACCGCCTCCTCCTCGCCGTCGAACGGGATCAGCAGCACCACGGGGCCGTAGATCTCCTGGCGCATCAGCGGCGAGTCCTCCGAGAGCCCCGCCAGGACCGTCGGCTCCACGAGATTGCCGCGCGTACGCCCCCGTACGAGCGCCGTGGCGCCCTCCGCGAGCGCCTGCTCCACCAGCGCCGTCAGGGCGTCCGCCTGGAACGTGTTGATGACCGGGCCGATCTGGGTCTCGGGATCGCGCGGATCACCGGTCCTGAGCGCGGTCACCTTGGCCACGAACTTCTCGGTGAACTCCCGCTCGACGCTCCGGTCCACCAGGATCCGGTTGGCGGCCATGCCGACCTGTCCCTGGTAGATGAACCGGCTGGCGACCGCCGCGTCCACCGCGTAGTCCAGGCCCGCCTCGTCGAGATCGTCGAGGACGACCAGCGCGCTGTTGCCGCTCAGTTCGAGGATGGCCCGCTTGAAGTTGCTCCCCGCGACGGCGCCGACATGGCGGCCGACCCGGTCGGAGCCCGCGAACGAGATCACCTTGGGCACGGGATGCTCGATCAGCGCGTCGCCGACCTCCGCTATGTCCGTCACCACGACATTGAGCAGTCCGGCCGGCAGCTCCGCGTCCTCGAAGAGCTTGGCTATGAGTCCGCCGCCCACGACGGGCGCGTTCTGGTTGGGCTTGATCACCACGGCGTTGCCGAGCGCCAGCGCCGGCGCCACGGACTTGATCGTCACCAGGAAGGGATAGTTGAAGGGACTGATCACTCCGATGACACCCACCGGCAGCCGGTAGACGCGGTTCTCCCGGCCGTCGACCGGCGACGGCAGGATCCGGCCCTCGGGGCGCAGCGCGAGCTGGATGGCCTCGCGGAGGAACTCCTGGGCGGTGCGGACCTCGTACTCCGCCTTGACACGTGTGCCGCCCAGCTCATCGATGATCGCCTCGATGATGTCGTGCTTGCGCTCCTCGACCAGCCTGAGCACCCGCTCGAAGACCAGCCTGCGCGTGTACGGGTTCGTCCCGGCCCAGTCGCGCTGCGCGCGTTCAGCGGCGCGGTACGCCTCGTCGACCTCGGCCACCGTCGCGATCGTGATGGCCGCTAGCTTCTCACCGTTGTACGGATTGAAGTCGATGATGTCCCACGAGCCGCTGCCGGTCCGCCACTCGCCGTCGATGTACTGGTGGGCCAGATCGGTGAAGTAGGACATGCGATCCCTTACTGCAGGTGCAAACTCCTGATGTGAGGCCATCGTACTGATGTCTCAGATCAGTTGGAGCAGTCCGCGAAGGACATCTCGGCTCTCCTCCGGTCCCGGGCTGTCCGCCTGTAGCCGTCCCATCACCCGTTCGTACTGGGCGACCTCCTCGCGCTTGTCCAGATACAGCGCACTGGTGAGCTGTTCCAGGAAGACGACGTCGGAGAGGTCCGACTCGGGGAAGCTCAGCATGGTGAAGGCGCCGCTCTCGCCCGCGTGCCCGCCGAAGCTGAACGGCATCACCTGGAGCGTGATGTTGGGCTGCTCCGAGATCTCGATCAGATGCTTCAACTGGCCCTGCATCACGGCGCGCTCGCCGTAGGGGCGGCGCAGCGCGGCCTCGTCGAGAATGGCGTGGAAGCGTGGTGCCCGCTCGGAGACGAGGACCTTCTGCCGCTCCAGACGGAGCGCGACTCGGCGGTCGACCTCGCTGCGTGGCGCCTCCGGCTGGCCGCGGGTGACCACGGCGTGCGCGTACGCCTCGGTCTGGAGCAGGCCGTGCACGAACTGCACCTCGTAGATACGGATCAGTGAGGCGGCGCCTTCCAGGCCGATATAGGTCTGGAACCAGCCGGGCAGCACATCACCGAAGCTGTGCCACCACCCCGCGACATTCGCCTCCCGGGCGAGGCCGAGGAGGGCGCCACGCTCGCCCTCGTCGGCGACTCCGTAGAGAGTCAGCAGGTCCTCGATGTCTCTGGCCTTGAAGCTCACCCGTCCCAACTCCATACGGCTGATCTTGGACTCGGAAGCGCGGATCGAGTAGCCGGCGGCTTCACGTGTGATGCCGCGCGTCTCGCGCAGCCGCCTCAGCTGTGAGCCAAGCAGGATGCGCCGCACCACGGAACCGCCCGATTCGGCTGCGGTCACGTCTCCAACCCTCCCCATCGCATGTGGTTCTTCATCGGAGCGCCCCCGAGAACTCCAAGTGCCGGATTCTGCCATCAAAACGCTTCAGCCCGTACTCATTCGATTACGGAAATAAGAAGGCTTTGCGTAGCGAGCAAAACTGGTCACGGGGAGAAACATGTCAGAAACGGTACGGGATCGGTCAAGTCCGGCGCGTGCACGTGCATCTGCCCTTGCATCTGCCCTACGCATTCGGAACCATGGTGCTCGCGCGCCTGCGCGCTCGTTCGTGATTGACGTGATGTGACGCTGGACCACCGCAGTATCGCTACGGCCGCGAATCCCGGGAGTGCCTCGCATGGGGATGAATGGATCGACCATGCTCGAGCCGTTAAGGCAGGGACTTCCGCCGATCGATCCCGCGGGGGCCGCCGGTTCGGCGTCGTGCGCCCTGCCCGCCCGCTACGAAGCGGTGCGCGGGGCACGGCAGTTCACCCGGGCCACCCTGAACAAGTGGGAGCTCGACGACCGTTTCGACGATGTCGCGGTGGTCGTCTCCGAACTGGTCACCAACGCCCTGCGCCACGCGCTGCCCGCCGACACCCCGCGGGAGCCGCACGATCCGCCCGTACGGCTGCATCTGATGCGGTGGACGTCACGGCTCGTGTGCGCGGTACGTGACCCCAGCCACGCGGGGCCCACGACGCGGAAGACGGAGGAGGACGGCGCGGCGGAGTCCGGGCGCGGGCTGTTCCTGGTCGAGTCGTTCAGCGACACCTGGGGATGGCACCCGCTGGCGGGCTCGCTGCACGGCAAGGTGGTCTGGGCGCTGTTCCAGTTGCGGCGGGACTGACTCGCCGCGCTCGCGTACGGGCCGGCTCCCGGCCCGTACGCCCGGCCCCGCGGCCCGCGCTCCCCGCCGATGGCCCGCACTCCGCGCCGGTGGGCCCGCACGCCCGGTCGGTGGCCGGTACTCCCGGCCGGCGGCCCCGTGAGGCGGCCCCCGATCGGCTCCTGATCCCGGTGCGGCGGGACAGCTCGCGGCTCCGCGCAGACCGGACCATCGGTACCGGGCGGGCCAACTAGGTCCAGACCAACCGGGACCGGACCAACCGGACCACCGTGCCGGGGTCACCCCGGGGCACGCGGTGGCCGAATCATGACGTTGTCGTCCTGACACACGGACAGGCCCAAGGAGCCCGACTGCCGGGCGTGGTGCGCGCAGGATCGTTCCTGCGCGCACGGGACGCCCGGCTCGGCGCCTGCCTCAGGCGTCCGCCGTCAGATGATCGAATTCCCCGTCCTTGACGCCCAGCAGCAGAGCCTCGATTTCCGCGATCGTGTATACGAGCGCGGGACCGTCGGGGAAGCGCGAGTTACGCACCGCCACCTCCCCGCCCGGCAGCTTGGCGAACTCCACACAGGATCCTTGGGAGTTGCTGTGCATGCTCTTCTGCCAGACGACTCCGTGAAGCTTTGTGGCCGTTATGCCGTTGTACACGTGGTGCACAGGTCGCTCCCCGAGTTGCAAGGTGCAGGTGTCAACTGTCTCGGATCATAGCTGTGTTTCATGTGCTGATGCATGAGCAAATGCACGTGCACGCGGGGTGTTCCTTTGATTACAGACACCGCACCGAGACGGCCGTCCGGAGCGAATCCCCCCGTGCTCTAGGAAGAGACGCGTTTCACGGCCATTCGGATCCCAATTCGCCGCTCCAGTCTCCACACAGGAGACCGGTACGACACATCGGGGCCCCTCCTGACCTGCTCAGGAGGGGCCTGGAGGGGGATCGACGGCACACCGGGCGGTACGGCGGCAACCCCTTTTCCCGGCGTTCTCGACCGCGCGCTCCGCCGCCCGCCGCCGCCGCGCGCTCACCTGTCGGCCGACGGCCGCGAATCCCTCGGCGGTCCGAGATGAATTTCCGCAACAGATCTGTGTCCTTGTAGTCGATATAGGTGATACCCATGCGGTCCAGTGGATTGGGCCGGACGCGGACGGTTTGCGATCCCGGCGCCGGTCGGACATCGAACCTCCAGCAAGGAGTCGAACGCGGGCGGTAGTCGGTAGTCGCTTCCGGGCGGGCTTCCGGGCGGTATGGCCCGTCGCGTACTCGGTATCGGTGAGCGGACGGGAATCGGGAAGCCGCTCGCCCCTTCCCGCTCGACGCCTTCCCGCGCGGCGCCTTCCCCGTCGGGACCGGCGAGGTGAACACCAGGTGCGTCCGCGCACCCGAAGCGCGCCGGACTTCTGCCGGAAGTGCGTAAGTCGTCCTGGTAGCTTGGCGCGGTCCGGTAACCGACAAGGGGGACTTGAACGTGCAGAAGCTCCTACGGCCCAGCCTCGCCGCGGCGGGCCTCGTCACCGCGCTCGCACTCGCGCTCACGGGCTGCGGCGGTGGCAGCGGCGACGGCGTCGACTCCGGCAAGGACAAGGGCGGCGCGGACGCGCCGAGCGCGTCGGCCGACGGCTCCGGTTCGGACGCGGGCGCGAGTGCCGACACCGGCTCCGGCGGGGCCGGTGCGAGCGCCGTCGAGGGCAGCTGGGCCGGGCTGACCGACGGCAAGGCCGTGGCGCTCTCCGTGAAGGGCGGCAAGGTCGCGCTCGTCGCCGACAGCCATGTCTGCCAGGGCTCGGTGGAGGACATGGGCGAGCCGATGCTCTCCCTCACCTGCGCCGACGGGAACACCGACCGCACGATGGGGTCGATCGAGTCCAACGACGGCAAGACGCTGGTGATCGCCTGGGACAAGGGCAAGAAGGACAAGCTGGCGAAGACCGGCACCGGGGCGCTGCCCGAGGGCCTGCCCGAAGACCTGCCCGAAGACCTGCCGACGGATCTCCCGACCTCGTAGCGGCGGTCGGCCCGGCGCGCGCGAACGACCTCGCGGGGGCCGGTTCGTACGGGCCGCGGTGACCGACCGCGGCACGCGCCACCGTACGGTCAGCCCCGGCCCCCGGGGCGGATACGGGGACGGACGTCCTGGCCCGCGGCCCCGCCCGGCACATGCGCCGCGTCCGCGGCCGAGGTGCCGTGGTGCCAGCCCTCGGCGTCCGTCGCGCCCCGGACCCGGGTCGCCACCGTCTCCGGGAACATCCGGTCCGTACGGTCGGCCACCGCCACGTCCCGCGCCGCGAGCACCGGCAGCAGCGCGCCGCCCTCCGTGTCCGCCGTCGCCTCGTGCGTCGTCCGTGCCGTGGCCTCGGCCAGGCGTTCACCGAGGCGGTGCGCGTACGCCATCAGGAACGACTGCCGGAACGTCTTCGTCCGCTTGCGTCCTCCCGCCCGCTGGGCGGCCTCCGCACGGGTCATCGCCGTCGTTCCCTGCACCAGCAGAGAGGTGTGGAGCAGTTCGACGGCCTCCAGATCGGAGTCGAAGCCGACGACCGTGGAGAAGCCGTAGGCGCTGTTCCAGACGGCGCGGCAGCGGTTGGCCGAGGCGACGGCGTCGAGCAGGATCGCCTTCGCCGTCTCGTAGGGCGCGTCCACACCGATCCGGCAGGCGCCGGGCACATCGCCCCGCCGGGTCCGGTCGGCCAGTACCGCCTCGTCGATGCTGTGCCGCGCCATCAGCTCCTGCGCCTTCGCGGTGAGCGCCTCCGCCTCCTGCGGATAGCCGGTCGCCTCCGCCTTGGCGAGCAGCGCCCGGATCCGGGTGAGCATGCGCGGCTCGCCGTCCGCGGACGGGAGATGGACGGGCGTTCCGGGCACCGGCCCCACCGGTTCGACCGCCGGCAGCCGTGCGAGCAGCAGATACAGCTCCAGTACGGCGGTGGCGTACGAGAAACGGTCGGCCCGGTAGGGCTCCGGGCCCGACTCCCGCGCGATGTCGGCGAGCTGCGCGGCCCAGCGCGGCGCCAGCCGCTCGTACCGCCTCGCCTCCGCCGCTGTCAGCTCCGCGAACAGCCGCAGATGCGGGTCTTCGAGGTCGCGCCGTACGAGCCGTACGACATCGGCGGGCTGCCAGCCGCGCTCCCAGACCAGCCGTACGAACCCGACGCCGCGCAGCCGCAGTTCGGCGTCGGCCGACGGGTCGGCGGCGAGGAGCGAGGCACCGGTGTCGAGGCCCTCGGTCCGCCCGCCGCCCGTCGTGGACAGCACGGCGCGCAGGGCCCGTTCGACGGTCCCCGCACCCGCGCCGCCGGCATCCGTGTCACTCATGGCTCCGATGATCCCAGGTGCGGCCCGCGGTCCTGGGCCGGTGCCGGGTCGGGGTGGGAGGCACTGTCCACAGGCTGTGGACATCCGGCTTCCTCGGTGACACGCCGGGCCACCGCGGGCGCGCCCGGCCAGCGTGGGCGGCGGGCGAACTCGCACCACACCACCTTCCCCCGGACCGGGCCCGCGTGGTCGCCCCAGTCCGCCGCCAGGGCCGTCACCAGCAGCAGGCCCCGGCCCTCCTCCGGGTCCGAGGCGTCCGCCCCGGCCCCCGCCGGTCCGGCCGGCCATCTCGGCGGCGTCCGGGACGGGTCGGCGACCTCGACCCGCAGCCGGTCCTCCGTGCGCAGGATGCTGAGGGAGACCGGACCGCGGGTGCAGCCGCACAGACAGACGCCGTGGCGTACCGCGTTGGTGACGAGTTCGCTGACCACCAGTTCCACGGTGGCGGTCAGCTCGGCGTCGACGCGGCGCAACGCGAGCACCTCGCGGGTGTGACGGCGCGCCCTGGGAGCCGCCTCCGGCTTGTGGGGAAGCGGGATTCGGGTCAGGGGCAGCCAGGACCGGCCGGGGTCGTAGACGCCGTGCACAAGTCCACTGTCAGTGGGCATCGTTACTCTCGGACATCAAAGGATTACTGAGAGCAATCTACGGTGCGTGAGAGGGGTCCGACGTGCCACGTCACCCGTTCCTGAGCTCAGGGCGTGATCACCAGCTTCCCGTTCGCATGGCCTTCCTCGCTCGTCTTCTGGGCCTCGGCCGCGTCCGCGAGCGGAAAGGTCCTGGCGACGCGGAGCCGGAGGGCGCCCTCCGTCGCCAGACGGACGTTCTCGGCCAGCGCGGCACGCTTGGTGCCGGGCGCGGCCACCCCGGCGGAGAAGGCCACCCCGTGGCCGGCCGCGTCCGGGTCGGCGATCGTGATGATCCGGTCCGTGGTGCCGCCGCGCAGTTCGATCGAGTCGGGCAGCGCGCCCTTGCCCGCCACGTCGAAGACCGCGTCCACACCCTGGGTCGCGACCGCGCGGACGCGCCCGACGAGACCCTCGCCGTAGGCCACCGGAAGGGCGCCCAGCGAGCGGAGGTAGTCGTGGTTGCCGGGAGACGCCGTGCCGATCACGGTCGCGCCGCGTGCCACCGCGAGCTGGACGGCCACGGAGCCGACGCCGCCCGCCGCGCCGTGCACCAGCACGGTCTCGCCCCTGCGCACCGCGAGCTGGTCGAGCACCCGGCGGGCGGTCCCGCCCGCGACGGGGACCGCCGCCGCCTCCTCCCATCCCAGGGAGGCGGGCTTGGGTACGACGGTCTCGGCGAGGGCGTACTGGGCATAGGCGCCGGTGGCGGTCCAGCCCACCACGCTGTCGCCGACGGCGAATTCGGTGACGCCCTCGCCCGTCTCGTCCACGACTCCGGCGCACTCCGAACCGGGGATGGCGGGCAGCCGGGTGGAGAAGAGCTGTTCCATCCATCCGTGGCGGATCTTGTAGTCCATCGGGTTGACGCCGGCCGCCCGGACCGCCACCCGGACCTCGCCGGGTCCCGCGTGCGGTTCGTCGACGTCCCCGGTGCGCAGGACGTCCGGGCCGCCGAACTTCTCGAACACTGCCGCTCGCATATCCGCATCCCTTCCCTGTCCGTGCGGGCCGTGGCCATGGTGGTCCTGGCCGTATGTCCGATCCTCCCGTCGTCCGGCCGGGACCGCCTTCCGAGCGGGCGCCGGGGCGATGTCGGACCGGGCTGCGAGACTCGGCGCATGACCGGGAGATGGGCTCTGGCACCGACGGAGGGCGGCGGCGCGCTGCTGGCCCCGCTGGGCGACGACGGCCGGGCGGCGGGGCCCGTGCTGCGCGAGAGCGACCTCGTCACGGCGGTCCGGGCGCGGCTGCCCGAGGTCGGACGGTGGGTGTGGCGGTCGACCACCGAGGTGTATCCACGGCTGCTCGCGGCGGGCGTGCGGATCGAGCGGTGCTACGACATCGAGGTGGCGGAGCTGCTGCTGCTCGGCCATGAGGGACGGCTCGGGGAGCCCCGATCGGCCGCCGCGGCCTGGGCCCGGCTGCGGAACGCGCCGGTGCCGCCCGATCCGCCGGCCCGCTCTGCGGAGCCGGGCTCCCAGTCCTCGCTGTTCGAGCCGCACGCGGGCGCGGGAATTCCGTTCGAGGGACTGCTCGACGTGTACGCGGAACAGCAGCGCAGACACACGGCCGCCGAGCACCCGGGCCGGATGCGGCTGCTCACGGCGTCCGAGTCGGCGGGGATGCTGGTGGCGGCCGAGATGCACCGCGCGGGGCTGCCCTGGCGGGCGGACGTGCATCGCGAGGTGCTGCACGAGCTGCTCGGCGAGCGGTACGCGGGCGGCGGTGAGCCCCGGCGGCTGGCCGAGCTGGCGGACGAGGTGTCGGAGGCGTTCGGGTGGCGGGTGCGGCCCGATCTGCCGGCGGAGGTGGTGAGGGCCTTCGCGCGGGCCGGTGTCAAGGTGCGGTCGACCCGGCGCTGGGAGCTGGAGGAGATCGACCATCCGGCGGTGAAGCCGCTGATCGAGTACAAGAAGCTCTACCGGATCTGGACGGCCCACGGCTGGAGCTGGCTCCAGGACTGGGTGCGGGAGGGCCGCTTCCGGCCGGAGTACCAGCCGGGCGGTACGGTCACCGGCCGCTGGACGACCAATGGCGGCGGAGCGCTCCAGATCCCCCGGGTGATCCGGCGCGCGGTCGTCGCCGACGAGGGCTGGCGGCTGGTGGTGGCGGACGCCGATCAGATGGAGCCCCGTGTGCTGGCCGCGATCTCCCGGGATCCGGGGCTGATGGAGGTGGCGGGACACGACGGCGATCTGTACACGGCGCTCTCCGACCGGGCGTTCTCCGGCGACCGGGCCCATGCGAAGGTCGCGCTCCTGGGAGCGGTCTACGGACAGACCTCCGGCGACGGACTGAAGAACCTGGCCGCGCTGCGCCGGAGATTCCCGCTGGCGGTGGCGTATGTGGACGAGGCCGCGCGGGCGGGCGAGGAGGGCAGGCTCGTACGGACCTGGCTCGGGCGGACGAGCCCTCGGGCGGCCGGTGCGGAGGACGCCGACGAGGCCGGGATCCCGCAGGAGATACCCATGGGAACGGAATCGGGCACGGGGCGGGGGACGGACGGGACGGCGGGCGCCGGCGGTGAGTTCACCCCGGGGTACGCGTCGTCGAACGGCCGGGCCCGCGGCCGTTTCACCCGTAACTTCGTCGTCCAGGGCAGCGCGGCCGAATGGGCCCTGCTGATGCTGGCGGCGCTGCGCAGGGCGACCGCGGACATGCGGGCCGAGCTGGTCTTCTTCCAGCACGACGAGGTGATCGTGCACTGCCCGCAGGAGGAGTCGGCACAGGTCGCGAACGCGATCCGCGCGGCCGGTGAGCTGGCCGGGCGGATCGCCTTCGGAGAGACACCGGTCCGCTTCCCGTTCACGACGGCGACGGTGGAGCGGTACTCCGACGCGAAGTGAGGGGAGCCGCCCCGGCCGGACGCGATCAGAAACCGCTGAGGGTGATCTTGCCGATCGAGGTGCCCGACTCCTGGATCCGGTGTGCCTCACGGAGGTTGGCCGCGTTGATGGGACCGAGGTCGCGTGTGGCGGTCGTCGTCAGGGCTCCCTGGTCCACGAGCCGGGCGATCTGCGCGAGGACATGGCCCTGCCTGCGCAGGTCGGGCGTGCGGAACAACGACCGGGTGAACATGAACTCCCAGTGGAAGGAGACGCTCTTGGGCTTGAGCACACCGATGTCGAGCGAGTCGTAGTCGTCGATCGACACGATGTGCCCGAACGGGTTGAGGACTTCCGCGTACGCCTTGATGTTCCGGTCGGTGGCCGCCGTACCGAAGATGTAGTCGATCCCCTCCGGAGCCACCGCCTTGAGCTGCTCGACGAGGGGGCGATGGTGGTCGACGAGGTGCCGGGCGCCCATCCGGCGGGCGAACTCGACGGTCTCCGGACGTGAGGCGGTGCCGATCACCGTGAGACTGGTGAGCGCCCGCGCGAGCTGTACGACCATGGCGCCGACTCCGCCCGCCGCGGCCGTCACGAGCAGGGCGCCGGTCTGCTCCAGGGCCCCGGTGCGCAGCCCCATCCGGTCGAAGAGTCCCTCCCACGCGGTGAGCCCGGTCAGCGGGAGCGCCGCCGCCTCGGCGTGGCCGAGCGTGGTGGGCTTGAGGCCGACGAGGCGCTCGTCCACGGCGTGGAAGCGGGAGTTGGCCCCGGGCCGGTCGACCGCGCCGGCGTAGTACACCTCGTCCCCGACGCGGAACAGCTCCACCTCGTCACCGACCGCGACGACCGTGCCCGCCGCGTCCCAGCCGAGGACCTTGGGCCGCCCGCCGGGATCGGTGCGCCGGCGGACCTTGCAGTCCACCGGATTGAGCGCGACGGCCTCCACGCGGACGAGCAGATCGCGCGGACCGGGCTCGGGGACGGGCAGTTCGATGTCCTCCAGACTCAGCGGATCGTCGACGGGCAGGCTCTTGCGGTACGCGACGGCGGGCATCGTCGTCTCCGTGAGAGCGCTGTCACGGCTCGTGCCGGTGTTCGCGCCGGAGTTCGCGTTGGTGTTCATGTCTCCACGCTAGGTCCTGTCCGGGCGTCACCCGCGTGCCCTGGAGCGCTTCCGCGCGTTGTACCGATCATGAACTCGCATCGTTTTCTCCTCGCCGCGGCCGGCTCCGCCCTGCTCGCCGCCGTCCTTCCCTCCACGGCCCAGGCGGCCGATCTCGGCGACACCCTGAGCAGCACCGCCCAGACCGCGTCGGCCGTCGGCGAAGAGGCCGGCCCGGTGGTGGAGGGCGTCATCGGCGACAAGGTGAACAGGAAGGTGAATGCCGCCAAGGGCGTCGTCAAGGGCAGCACCGACGCCGTGAAGTCGGGCAGGGAGCTGCTCAGCTAGGCCCTGGCAGTGCCCCGGGCAGCGCCCCGGGGCGGCAGCGGAAGGAGTGGTGCTTGTGCGGGGCAAGGGACACCATGGACCCACAAGCACGCTTCTCATCCGATTTGTATATGATTGGCGCATATGAACGAGCGGCTGGCTTTGCTGAATGCCGTGGACGCCGTTCTCCCGGAGACCGAGGTGCTGCGGCTCGCCCTCCAGCAGGCGGTCGCGGAGCTCGGCGGCCTCGGCGGGGTGGTTCATCTGCGCGGGTCGGCGAACACCCGGCGCATGTATCTGGTGGCCGTCAGTGGTCTGCCCAGGGCGTTCACCCGGTCGTGGGACGGGGCTCCGGACGGCGCTCCGAAGGCTCCGGCGGAGGCCCTGCGCGAGGGCACCACCGTATGGCTGCCCGCTCCCGCCGGTCCCGGCACCGGCATGGTGTCCACGCCGCTCCTCTCCCGGAAGGGACCGTTCGGGGCGCTCTCCGTGGTGACGACCACCCCCGGTGGGCCGGCCGCCGCACAGCAGGAGACCCTGCGGGCCGTCGCGGCATGGGCCGCCGAACGCCTCCGACGCGCCGGGGACCCCGTCGTCACGCCCCCGGATCGGCAGGCCGTGCCGGGGGCGCCCGATGTGCCGGGGTCAGACGCGCCGGGGCCGCCGGAGTCGCCCGAGGCGGAGGACGCGCTCAGGGCGACACGGATCGGTTCCTGGGAGCTGAACGCGCGCTCCGGGCGCCTGCGTGTCGACGACTCCCTGCTGGAGACGTTCGGCTTCGACCCGGACACCTACGACGGCCGGACCGAGACCTGGATGAGCATCATCCACCCCGACGACCGGCCGTGGGTGGCCGGCGAGTGGGACCAGGCGGTGGGTACGTTCGGCCTGATCGACCTGGAGTACCGGGTACGCCGCCCCGACGACGGAACGCTGATGTGGGCCCATGTCCGGGGACGCGCGGAGCCGGACGGCGACGGACGGCCGTCCCGTGTCGTGGGCACGGCGTGGGACAGCACCGAGTCCGGCATCGGCCGTGACGCCATCCGCCGCGCGCTGCGCTTCATGAGCGACGGATTCCTGTCCCTGGACGACACATGGCGGATCACCTTCGTCAATGTGCGGGCGGAGCGCCTGCTCGACTCCTCCCGCCGGCGGCTGATCGGCGCCGTGCTGTGGGACGTGCCGGTGGTACGGCGGGTGCCGGGCCTGGAGTCCCGCTGCCGCGAGACCGCCGCCGGAGCGACCGCCGCGGGCTTCGACGTGGAGTGGCCGGACACCGGGCGCTGGTTCCACATCCGGCTCGTCCCCTCACCCGACGGTCTGGCCTGCTACTTCGCCGACATCACGGAGGCCAGACAGCGCGAGGCGGACCGGGTGGCGGCCGAGCGGCAGGCGGCCGAACGGGCGGCCCGTATCCAGGAGCTGACCGCCGATCTGGCCGAGGCGGTCACCACCCAGGACGTGACCCATGCCGTCGCCCGACGGGTGCTGCGGCCGTTCGGCGCCTCCGGGCTGATCATCCAGGTCAACGAGGACGACCGGATGTGGGTCGTCGGCAGCGTCGGCTATCCCCAGGCGTTCCTGAACAAGGTCAGCGGCGCGTCGATGTCGGTGAGGTCGCCCGGCGCCGACCGGCTGCGCACCCGCGCGCCCTGGTTCTGCGCCACGCCCGAGGAGTACGTACGGACCTATCCGGAGCACGCCGACCGGCCGGGCGCGATCAGCAAACAGGCCTGGGCGTTCCTGCCGCTGATCGTCTCCGGACGGGCCATCGGCGTCTGCGTGATCGCCTTCGACGAGCCGCACCACTTCACCGGCGAGGAGCAGACCTTGCTGATGGCGGTCAGCGGTCTGGTCTCGCACGCGCTGGAGCGGGCCAGGCTCTACGACGCCGAGCACAGCCGGGCCCAGCAGCTCCAGCGCACACTGCTCCCGCAGACCCTGCCCGAGCTGCCCGCCGTCACCGCCGCCGCCCGCTATCTGCCCGCCGGGCAGAGCATGGACGTGGGCGGCGACTGGTACGACGTCATACCGGTCTCCGGCTGCCGGGTCGCCCTCGTCATCGGCGATGTCATGGGGCACGGGCTGCCGGAGGCGGTCACCATGGGCCGGCTCCGTACCGCCGTGAGGACCCTCACCGACCTCGAACTGCCGCCCGACGAGATCCTGATCCATCTCAACGACCTGATCTCCGGACTCGGCGACGACTCCTTCGCCACCTGCCTCTACGCGGTGTACGACCCGACGAGCGGCGTCTGCACCTTCGCCCGCGCCGGCCATCCGCCGCCCGCCGTGGTCCGCCCGGACGGCACCGTGTCCTTCCCCGATTCGGCCCCCGACCCGCCGCTGGGCGCGGCCGAACCGCCCTTCGAGACGGTGGAGCTGACGGTCCCCGAGGACGGCCTGCTGGTCTTCTACACCGACGGCCTGGTCGAGTCGGCCTGCCGTGACATCGACGCCGGGATGGGCCGCCTCGCCGAGCTGCTGGGCGAGCACCCCGACGGCGATCTGGACGAGCTCTGCGACACCCTCACCGCCGATCTGCTCCCGGCCGACCAGCAGAACGCCGACGACACCGCGCTGCTCGTCGTACGCGCCCACCGGCTGGCCGCCGACGCCGTCGCGACCTGGAACCTGCCCGACGATCCGCAGTCCGCGGGCACCGCCAGGAAGCATGTGGGCGAGCAGCTCGCCGCCTGGCATCTCGAAGACCTGGTGACCACCACCGAACTGCTCGTGAGCGAACTGATCGCCAATGTCGTCCGGCATGCCCGGGGCCCCGTACGGCTGCGTCTGCTGCACAGCACGACTCTGGTCTGCGAGGTCTACGACGGCAGCCCCACGACCCCGCGTATCCGGCGCGCCGCCGAGACCGACGAGAGCGGGCGCGGTCTCCAGATGGTCGCCGCGCTCTCCGAGCACTGGGGCACCCGGTACACGGCCACCGGGAAGTGCATCTGGACCGAACAGCCCCTGGTCCTGCCGGACACCGCGGCTCCGCTTATGATCGTGCCCGGCCTGGACGAGGTCGCCTGACCGCCTCCGGCAGCCCTCCCTCTCCCCGGCCCGCCGCCTTCTCCTCCCCCGTCCGTTGCTCACCAACGGTGACCGAGGTGTGGAGGTATCCGGAGAAGAGTGAGTGAACCCTGCGTTTCAGGTGTGAAGAGATACTCACATAGGCCCTAGATTCTCCCGTACAGTTGCGCGTCACGCGCATATCTGACTCAAATCAGTCGCCATGTGGGGTGGGGGGCACGGTTAGGTGTCGGGCTTTTTCGACGAAATATGGTCATGGATCGTCACGGCGGTAGGAGAGACATCGTGGCGTGAGGTGATGCCGCTCGGCCTGGCCGGGGCCTTCGTATGGGCACTGTGGCTCTACCGCGCGGTGCTCTCGCGGTTCGCGAGACCGGTGGTGAACGAGTTCCGTACCACGGTCTCGGTCGTGGTCCCGGCCTACCGCGAGGATCCGGACATCCTGATGGACTGCCTGGAGACCTGGCTCAACCAGGACCCGGCCGAGATCATCATCGTGCCGGACGTGGAGGACACGGAAGTACTGCGCAGGCTGGCGCAGGTGGAGGATCCGCGGGTGCGGGTGCTCGCGTTCGAGCACCGCGGCAAGCGGTCGGCGCTGGGTGTGGGCATCCGGGCCGCGAAGAGCGAACTCGTCGTCCTGGTCGACTCGGACACCCGCTGGCAGCCGGGGCTGCTGGCGGCGGTCCAGATGCCGTTCGTGGATCCCGAGGTGGGCGGCGTCGGCACCCAGCAGAACGTCTATCTCCGGGGCACCAGCGTCTGGCGGCGTGTGGCCGACTGGCTGGTCAACCTCCGTTACTACGACTACGTCCCGGCCATGGGACGGGCGGGCGCGGTGGCGTGTCTGTCCGGCCGTACGGCGGCCTACCGGCGCGCGGCGATCGAGCCGGTGCTGGAGAACCTGGAGAACGAGTTCTTCCTCGGCCGCCGCTGTGTGGCCGGTGACGACGGCCGGCTGACCTGGCTGGTGATCGCGTCCGGCTACAAGACGGTGCACCAGTCGTCCGCGCGGGCGCTGTCGATGTTCCCGTCCTCGCTCTCCGCCTTCGTGAAGCAGCGGGTGCGCTGGAGCCGCAACTCCTACCGCTGCTATCTGACCGCGGTCTACAAGGGCTGGCTCTGGCGGGTGCCGCTGGTCACCAAGATCACCGTGCTCCAGATCCTGCTGACGCCGGTCACGATGGGCATGGCGCTGGGCTATCTCCTCTTCAGCAGGCTGGAGATGAACGGGCGCGGTGTGGTGCTCGTCCTGATCTGGCTCATCGTGGGACGCGGCATCCGCGGCTACTCCCACTTGCGCAGATATCCGCAGGACATCTTCCTGCTGCCGCTGCTGGCGCTGGTGGTCATCATGATTTCACTGCCGATCAAGCTCTACGCCTTCCTCACCATGAACAAGCAGGGCTGGCTGACCCGTACCAGCACCAGCGTGGGCGGCGAGGGACAGGACTCCGCCTCCCTCACCAACGCGGGCCGGGCGGGCGCGTTCCCGGGCGCGGCTTCCGTGCCCGGTCAGGCCTCCGACGCGGCTTCCCGAGCAGGGGTGGTCCAGAGATGACTCACGAGCACGGACATGAGCACGGACGCGGGCACGCGTCCGGGCAGGCGCGCACGCCCGGACACGAGCGCGGGTACGGACGCACACGCGGGCGGTCCGGGTGGCGCAGCCCTCGTACCGCCCGCCTCGCGGCCGTACTGCCGCTCGCCGCAGCCCTGTTCCTCGGCTCCCCGGCGCCCGCGTCCTTCGCCGCGCCGTCCGACGGCGGGGACGGCAAGGACGGGCAGCAGGTCACCACGGCCGAGGACGCGGAGAACGAGACCGCGCTCGTCGCCGCGGAGGACCACCGGCTCGACCAGGTCCGCGCGGTGGCCGCGGTCGCGCCGCTGAAGGGCGACAAGTGGACGCGGCCGTACCGGCTGGAGACCGCGGGCGGGTACACGCTGGTGTTCACCCCGCGCACCCAGCCCTACGGCGTCTCCGATCTGCTCAAACTCGCCCCGCAGACCTTTGTGCGCAGCAAGCGGGACGGCTCGTACCTGCTGACCGAGAACGTCTATCTGCTCGCGGGCGCGAAGCTGAAGCTGTCCAGCCCGGGCGGGCTGACGCTGCGGCTGGCGAGCAACAGCAGGGGCTTCGTCTCCATCGTCTCGTTCGGCGGACGGCTCACCCTGGAGGGCACTCCGCAGGCGCCGATGCGGATCAGCAGCTGGGATCCGGCCACCAACAAGCCCGACACGGACGTCCGGGACGGGCGGGCCTATGTGCGCGCCATCGGCGGCCAGTTCTCGATGACTCACGCCGAGGTCTCCGATCTCGGCTTCTGGAGCGGACGCACCGGCGGTCTCAGCCTCACCGGCACCGACCGGCCCGACACCGGCAACATCAAGTACACGGACGGCGAGCAGGACCTCAACCGGCGCGAGCTGGCGGCGGCCGACGACAAGGCCGAGCAGGAGTCGGAGCAGACGCCGCACGCCGGCGGTGTGATCGCCCAGCCCGCCGGTGAACTGGCCACTCCGGACAGCCGGTTCTCCGTGCCCGATCTGTCCTATGTGTCGGCCGAGATCACCAACTCCACCATCTCGGGCAATCTGTACGGGCTGTTCCTCTCGGGCGCCACCGGAGCCAACATCATCCGGACCAAGGTGATCAACAACCTGGAGGACGGCGTGGTGCTGCACCGCGGCGTCACCAATGTGGTCGTGGACCGTACCGTCTCCCAGGGGAACGGCGGCGACGGTTTCGTCCTGTCCCGCGCCACCCAGCAGGTCCGCGTCACCGGTTCCAAGGCGCTGTCCAACGGCGGCAACGGCTTCACGCTCAGCGGCCGGCCGCTG
>NZ_MAUD01000103.1 GCF_001700515.1 Streptomyces lushanensis | reverse complement strand
TTCCTTCGCGGTGATGGTGTCACTGGCGGCGTTGTGGCAGGCGCATGGCGTCGAGCCGGACGCGGTGGTGGGCCATTCCCAGGGTGAGATCGCGGCTGCTGTGGTGTCGGGTGCGTTGTCGCTCCAGGACGGTGCGCGGGTGGTGGCGTTGCGGAGTCAGGCGATCGGTCGTCGTCTGGCCGGGCATGGCGGGATGATGTCGGTGCCGCTTCCGGTGGCCGAGATGGAGGGCCGGCTTGCGGCGTGGCCCGGCCGGATCTCCGTTGCCGCCGTCAACGGTCCGCGTTCCGTGGTGGTCTCCGGTGATCCCGAGGCGCTGGACGGGCTGTTCGCCGAACTGTCGGGCGAGGGGGTCCGGGTTCGTCGTGTGGCGGTGGACTACGCGTCGCATTCCGCGCAGGTGGAGGGTTTGCGCGAGGAGCTTCTGGATGTGCTGGGTCCGGTGCGTCCCCGTAGGGCCGAAGTGCCTTTCTTCTCGACGGTGACGGGGGGCCGGCTGGACACGGCGGAGATGGGGGCGGAGTACTGGTTCCGCAACCTGCGGCAGCGCGTGCTCTTCGCCGACGCCGTCGCCGAACTCCTCGCCACCGAGCATCGCGCGTTCGTGGAGTTGAGTTCGCACCCCGTACTGGCCATGGCCATGCAGGACATGACCGAGGAGTACGGTGAACCCGCCGTTGTCACGGGCACCTTGAGGCGCGACCGGGGCGCTCTGTCGCGGTTCCTGCTCTCCGCCGCCGAGCTCTTCGTCCGGGGCGTGGACGTGGACTGGGCCCGGGTGTTCGCGGACACCGGCGCCCGACGGGTCGATCTGCCCACCTACGCCTTTCAGCGCGATCGCTTCTGGAACATCCCCGCCGCTCCCGACGGGACCGTCGCGCCCGATCCGCTGGACGCGGAGTTCTGGACGGCGGTGGAGGAGGAGGACCTTTCCGCGCTGACCTCCGCCCTGGGCACCGACGAGGACTCGGTGGCGGCCGTGCTGCCCGCGCTCTCCTCCTGGCGCAGGTCACGCCAGGAGCGCTCCGCCGTCGACTCCTGGCGCTATCGCGTCTCCTGGTCACCGCTGGGCGGTGTGCCGACGGTCCCGGCGGTGCCGCCGTCGGGCGTCTGGCTGGTGGTCTCCGCCGACGGCATCGACGACAGCGAGACCGTCGGCGCCCTGCGCCGCCATGGCGCCGAGGTACGGCGGCTCGTCCTGGACGAGTCCTGTGCGGACCGTACGGTCCTCGCCGGGCGGCTGGCAGGTCTCGACGGCATCACCGGCATCGTGTCGGTGCTCGCCGAGGCGGAGCAGCCGGGCGCGCGTCATCCGGGCCTGGCGCTCGGACTGGCCCTGACGGTCTCCCTGGTCCAGGCGCTCGGCGACGCCTCGGTGGACGCGCCGCTGTGGTTCCTGACCCGGGGCGCGGTCTCCACCGGCCGCTCCGACACGCTCGTCTCGCCCGTCCAGGCACAGGTGGCGGGCGTGGGCTGGACCACGGCCCTGGAGCACCCCGGGCGCTGGGGCGGTGTCGTCGACCTGCCCCCGGTACTCGACCAGCGGGCCGCCGGGCGGCTCGCCTCGGTGCTGGCCGGCGCCGCCGGTGAGGAGGACCAGCTCGCGATCCGTGCCTCCGGTGTGTTCACCCGCCGTATCGTCCGCGCCGGCCCCGGTGGGCCGGGGTCCGGCGGGCCGGGCCCGTCCCGCAGCTGGACACCACGCGGCACCACACTGATCACCGGCGGCTCCGGAACACTCGCCCCCGATCTCGCGCGCTGGCTGGCGGCCCGGGGCGCCGGACACGTGGTGCTCGCCAGCCGCCGTGGCCCGGCCGCCCCCGGCGCGGCCGAACTCGTCGCCGAACTCGCCGAGTCGGGCACCGAGGCCGTCGCGGTCGCCTGCGACATGACGGACCGGGACGCGGTGGCCTCGCTCCTGGCGGGGCTCAAGGCCGAGGGACGTACGGTACGCACCGTCATCCACACCGCCGCCGTCATCGAGCTCCACACCCTGGACGAGACCACGACACAGTCCTTCTCCGACGTCGTGCACGCCAAGGTCGCCGGCGCCCGCCATCTGGACGAACTGCTCGACGACGACGAACTGGACGACTTCGTCCTCTACTCGTCCACCGCCGGCATGTGGGGCAGCGGTCATCACGCGGCCTATGTGGCGGGCAACGCGTATCTCGCGGCGCTCGCCGTCGAGCGCCGGGCGCGCGGGCTGCGCACCACCTCGGTGCACTGGGGCAAGTGGCCCGACGACATCGAGCGCCGACTGGCCGACCCGCACCACATCCGGCGCAGCGGTCTGCGCCACCTCGACCCCGGACTCGCGCTGAGCGGACTGCGTACGGTCCTGGAGGACGACGAGACCGTCATTGGCCTCATGGACATCGACTGGGACACCTACTATCCCGTCTTCACCGCGGGCCGTCCCACGCGCCTCTTCGACGAGGTGCCGGAGGTCGGACGCCGGCTCGCCGCGGACGGCCGGCAGGCGGGTGTCCGGCCGGAGGCGAGCGATCTCACCACCCGGCTGCGCGAGCTGACCGGCTCCGAGCAGGACCGTCTGCTGCTCACCCTGGTCCGGACGGAGGCGGCGGCAGTCCTCGGCCACGCCTCGGCCGAGGCGTTCCCCGAGCGGCGCGCCTTCCGCGACATCGGCTTCGACTCCGTCACCGCCGTGGAACTGCGTAACCGCGTCGTGGCGGCCACCGGACTGCGGCTGCCGTCGACCACGGTCTTCGACCACCCCAACGCCGTCGCGCTCGCGGGCTTCCTGAAGTCGGCGGCGCTGGGCGGCGACGACCGTACGGCGGCGGCCCCGGCCCTCCCGGCCGCGGCGGGCGCCGGCACCGATGACGATCCGATCGCGATCATCGGGATGAGCTGCCGCTATCCGGGCGGAGCCGGCTCGCCCGAGGAGCTGATGCGGCTCGCCCTCGACGGCGCCGATGTGATCTCCGGGTTTCCCGCCGACCGTGGCTGGGACGCGGCGGCGCTCTACGATCCGGATCCCGACCGGCAGGGCAGGACCTACTCGCTCCAGGGCGGATTCCTGCACGAGGCGGCGGAGTTCGACCCGAGCTTCTTCGGGATCTCACCGCGCGAGGCGGTCTCCATGGATCCGCAGCAGCGGCTGCTGCTGGAGACCTCGTGGGAGGCATTCGAGCGCGCCGGGATCGAACTGGACTCGCTGCGGGGCAGCGCGGCGGGCACCTTCTTCGGCGCCAGCTACCAGGACTACTCGTCGAGCGTGCAGAACGGTACCGAGGGCTCCGAGGTGCACATGGTCACCGGCACGGCGGCCAGTGTGCTGTCCGGCCGGGTCTCGTACCTCTTCGGCTTCGAGGGGCCCGCCGTCACCGTCGACACCGCCTGCTCGTCCTCGCTCGTCGCGATGCATCTCGCCTGCCAGTCGCTGCGCAGCGGCGAGAGCTCGCTCGCGCTGGCCGGCGGCGCGGCCGTGATGGCCACACCGCACGCCTTCGTGGGCTTCAGCCGCCAGCGCGCCCTCGCGCTCGACGGCCGTTGCAAGCCGTTCTCCGAGGCCGCCGACGGTATGACCCTGGCCGAGGGCGTCGGCGTCGTGCTGCTGGAGCGGCTCTCGGACGCGCGGCGCAACGGCCATCGTGTCCTGGCCGTCGTACGCGGCTCGGCGGTCAACCAGGACGGCGCGTCCAACGGACTGACCGCGCCCAACGGCCCGTCCCAGCAGCGGGTGATCCGCCAGGCCCTCGCCAACGCCGGTCTGTCGCCGTCCGAGGTGGACGCGGTGGAGGCGCACGGTACGGGGACGAGGCTGGGTGATCCGATCGAGGCCCAGGCGTTGCTCGCGACGTACGGTCAGGGCCGTGATCCGGAGCGTCCGCTGTGGCTGGGTTCGCTCAAGTCGAACATCGGGCACACGCAGGCCGCCGCGGGTGTGGCCGGTGTGATCAAGATGGTGATGGCGCTGCGCAAGGGCGTCCTCCCGAGGTCGCTCCACTCGGAGACTCCCTCGTCGCATGTCGACTGGAGCGCCGGCGCGGTGGAACTGCTGCGTGAGAGGACCGAGTGGCCGGACGCGGGCCGTCCCCGGCGTGCCGGTGTGTCGTCGTTCGGGATCAGCGGCACCAACGCACATCTGATCCTGGAACAGGCTCCCGAGACCGAGGCGGCCGAGGCGGCGCGGACCGCCGACGGGCCCGGACGGGACGCCATGGAGGAAGCAGCGGCCGTGACGCCCTGGCTGATCTCCGCCAAGTCCGAGGAGGCGCTGCGCGAGCAGGCGGCACGGCTGCTCGCGCATGTCGAGGCCGATCCCGCGCTCTCGCCGACACGCGTGGGCTGGTCGCTCGCGACCACACGGTCCGCCTTCGGGCATCGCGCGGTGGTCCTCGGCGCGGGCCGGGACGACCTCCTGCGCTCCCTCGGCGCCGTCGTCGCGGCGGGCAGCGCGCCCGGTACGGTGCGCGGCACCGTCGGCGAGGGCTCGACGGGCGCCGTCTTCGTCTTCCCCGGCCAGGGCTCGCAGTGGTGGGGCATGGGCCGCGAACTGCTCGCGGACTCCGAGGTGTTCCGCGAGAGCGTGGACGCCTGCGCCGCCGCTCTCGCCCCCTACATCGACTGGTCGTTGCACGAGGTGCTGAGCGGCGAGGGGGACCCGGAACTGCTCGAACGCGTCGATGTGGTGCAGCCCGCGCTGTTCTCGATGATGGTGGCGCTGTCCGCGCTGTGGCGCTCGTACGGTGTCGAGCCCGCTGCGGTCGTCGGGCACTCGCAGGGCGAGATCGCCGCCGCCCATGTGGCCGGTGCCCTGACCCTGGAGGACGCCGCCGCCGTCGTCGCCCTGCGCAGCCAGGCCCTGCCCGGGCTGTCCGGTCTCGGCGGCATGATGTCGGTGGCCGCTCCCGTCGAGCGGGTGACCGCTCTGCTGGAGCCCTGGGGCGCCCGGCTCTCCGTCGCCGCCGTCAACGGCCCGTCCTCGGTGGTCGTCTCCGGTGACGTGACGGCGCTCGACGAACTGCTCGCCCTCTGCGGGGAACAGGACGTCCGGGCCCGCAAGGTGTCGGTCGACTACGCCTCGCACGGCGCGCACGTGGAGGCCGTACGCGACGAACTGGCACGGGTGCTCGCACCGGTCAGGTCCGCGCCCCCGCGGGTGCCGTTCTACTCGACGGTGACCGGGGGCCGGGTGGAGGACGCCGTGTTCGACGGCGGCTACTGGTACACCAACCTGCGGCAGACCGTCAGGATGGAGGAGGCGACGCGGGCGCTGCTGGCCGACGGCCACCGTGTCTTCATCGAGGTCAGCCCGCATCCCGTGCTGGCCGCGCCCATCCAGGAGACACAGGAGACGCAGGAGTTCCAGGAGACGGGGGAGACCCGGCAGCCGGTGGCCGGAGCGGTGGTCCTCGGATCGCTGCGCAGGGACGAGGGAGGCACCAGGCGCTTTCTGACCTCCCTCGCCGAGGCCCATGTGCACGGCACGCCGGTCGACTGGCGCACCGCGTTCGCCGGGGGCGACCACCCGCCGGTCGAGCTGCCCACGTACGCCTTCCAGCGCCGGCGGTACTGGCCCGAGCAGAGGCCCGCAGGGACCGAAGGGCACGTCGGGAGCGAGGCGGACGCCGCGTTCTGGCGGCTGGTCGAGAGCCAGGATCTGGAGTCCCTCGCCGGTGAACTGGGCGTCGCCGCCAACGGCGAACTGTCCTCGCTGGGCGCGGTCCTGCCCACACTCTCCGCGTGGCGTGCCAAGTCGCGCGAGCGCTCCACCGTCAACGAGTGGCGCTACCGCGTCGACTGGACCCGGCTGGGCGATCCGGGCGCCGCCGCCCGTCCCGCGGGACCTTCCGCCGGCCGCTGGCTCGCGGTGGTCGCGGCGGGCCGGACCGACGACCCCTGGGTCTCGGACGCACTCGCCGCGCTGGGTCCCGATACGGTCCGCTTCGAGGCCGACGCGGGCACCGACCGTACCGCCTGGGCCAAGCGACTGGGCGAACTGAGCGCGGACGCGGGGGAGTTCACCGGCGTCCTGTCCCTGCTGGCCCCGGTCGAGGAGGCGCGTCCGGACTTCGCCTCGGTGCCCGGCGGGCTGGCGCTCACCCTCACCCTCGTCCAGGCGCTCGGTGACGCCGGGCTGCGCGCGCCGCTGTGGTGCGCCACCCGGGGCGCCGTCTCGGTCGGCCGCGACGACCGGCTCGGCCACCCCGTGCAGGGCGCCCTGTGGGGTCTCGGCCGGGTGGTCGCGCTGGAGCACCCGGACCGCTGGGGCGGTCTCGTCGACCTCCCGGAGACGCTCGACGCTCGGGCCGGGGCCCGGCTCACAGCCGTACTCGCCGGTCTGTACGGGCAGGAGGGGCTGGGCGGTCCGGAAGGTTCGGGCAGTTCGGGCGGCGAGGACCAGATCGCCATCCGCCCGTCCGGCGTCCACGGCCGCCGTATGGTGCGTGCCGTACCCACCGCCGGTACGCCCGAGCGCCACTGGCGTAGCCGGGGCACGGCACTGATCACCGGCGGCACCGGCGGTATCGGCGGCCGGATCGCCCGCTGGCTGGTCGAACGCGGCGCCGAGCACGTGGTGCTGACCAGCCGGCGCGGCGAGAACGCGCCCGGCGCGCCGGAACTCCGCGCCGAACTGGAGGGGCTGGGCGCCCGGGTCACCGTCGCCGCCTGCGACGCCGCCGACCGTGACGCGCTCGCCGCCGTCCTCGCGGCCGTTCCCGATGACGCGCCGCTGACCTCGGTGTTCCACGCGGCGGGAGTCGCGGACGGCGACGATCCGGTGGAGTCGCTGACACTGGCGTCGCTCGACGCGCTGATGCGCGCCAAGCTGACCGCAGCCCTCCATCTCCACGAACTGACCCGCGGCCTCGAACTGGACGCCTTCGTCCTGTTCTCCTCGGGTGCGGCCGTCTGGGGCAGCGGTGGCCAGCCCGGATACGCCGCGGCCAACGCGTTCCTCGACGCCCTGGCCGAGCACCGCAGGGCCGAGGGACTCACCGCCGCGTCCGTCGCCTGGGGCACCTGGGCCGAGGTCGGCATGGCCACCGTCGACGAGGTCCGTGAACGGCTGCGCCGCCAGGGCGTGATGCCGATGGAACCGGCGTCGGCGATCGCCGCGCTCCAGCGGATGCTGGAGGACGACGACACGGCGCTCACCGTCACCTTGATGGACTGGGAACGGTTCACTCCCAGCTTCACCGCGAGCAGGCCCAGCCCGCTGCTCTCCGGGATCCCGGAGGCGGCCCGCGCGCTGGCCGCCGACACCGCCGGACCCACCGGCGGCGGCGCACCGGCCGTCCCGCCGCTCAGGCAGCGGCTCGACGCGCTGCCCACAGCGGAACGCGGCCGGGCGCTGCTCGACGCCGTACGGGCCGACGCGGCGTCGACGCTCGGCCATGACACGGCCGCAGCCATCCCGGCGACCAGGGCCTTCCGCGACGTCGGATTCGACTCCGTGACCGCCGTCGAACTGCGCAACAGGCTGCGAACGGCCCTCGGCCTGCCCCTGCCCGCCGCCCTGGTCTTCGACCACCCCACACCGGAATCCCTCGCGCGCCACCTCGGCTCGCTGCTGTTCGCGACCGCGCCCGAACGGAACGGCACCGGCACCGGCACCGAGGACCGTGCGCACGGTGAGGACCGTACGAACGATCCGGACGCCCGGATCCGGCACGCCCTCGCCTCCGTGCCCATCAGCCGGCTCCGTAAGGCGGGCCTCCTGGACATGGTGCTCAGCCTCGCCACCGCCACCGACGACGCCACCGAGGCCACCGGCCCGTCCGTGGCCGGCGCGAACGACTCGCTCGACGACATGGACGCCGACAGCCTGCTGCGGCTCGCCACCGAGATCTAGAACCGTCCCGGCGACAAGACTCGATCCCCTCGCGGCAACGGGGTCCGTGCCCTCGTGGCACGGGGGTCCCGTGCCCTCCCGGCGACGCGAACCGAAAGAGATCTGGAGAGAACGATGAGCACGTCCCCCAACAAGTACGTCGAGGCGCTGCGGTCGTCCCTGAAGGAGATCGAGCGGCTCCGCCGGCACAACCAGCAACTGGTGGAGTCTGCCGAGGAACCCGTCGCCGTCGTCGGGATCGGCTGCCGCTACCCCGGCGGTGTGACCTCTCCCGAGGACCTGTGGGAGCTGGTCACCGAGGGCCGCGACGTCATGGCGGGCTTCCCCGCCGACCGGGGCTGGGACCTGGAGCGTCTGGCCGGGGACGGCCCCGGCCGCAGCCTCGCCCAGGAGGGCGGGTTCCTCTACGACATGGCCGACTTCGACCCCGGGTTCTTCGGCATCTCGCCACGCGAGGCCGTGACCATGGATCCCCAGCAGCGGCTGCTGCTCGAAGTGGCCTGGGAGGCGCTGGAGCGGGCCGGGATCGATCCGGCCACGCTGCGCGGCAGCAGGGCGGGCGTGTTCGTCGGTACGGCGGGACAGGACTACGGCACGGTCGTCAAGGCGTCCGGCGAGGACACCGAGCTGTACGCGATGACCGGGCACGCGGCCAGTGTCATCTCGGGCCGGCTCTCCTACACACTGGGCGCCGAAGGACCCGCCGTCACGGTCGACACGGCCTGTTCCTCCTCGCTGGTGGCGCTGCACTGGGCGGCGCAGGCCCTGCGCAACGGCGAGTGCACCATGGCGCTGGCGGGCGGCGCGTCCGTGATGGCCACACCGGGCCCCTTCGTCTCCTTCACCGCACAGGGCGGAATGGCGGCGGACGGCCGGTGCAAGTCGTTCTCCGACGGCGCCGACGGCACGGGCTGGGGCGAGGGCGCCGCCGTCCTCGTACTGGAGCGGCTCTCCGACGCCCGGCGCGCCGGGCGCCCGGTCCTGGCCGTGCTGCGCGGCAGCGCCGTCAACCAGGACGGCGCGTCCAACGGGCTGTCCGCGCCGCACGGCCCCTCACAGCGGCGGGTCATCCGGGCCGCCCTGGAGAACGCGCGGCTGACGCCCGGCGATGTGGACATCGTCGAGGCGCACGGTACGGGGACGACGCTCGGCGACCCGATCGAGGCGCAGGCGCTGCTGGCCACCTACGGCCAGGACCGCGATCCCGGGCGCCCGCTGCGGCTCGGGTCGGTCAAGTCGAACATCGGGCACACACAGGCGGCCTCGGGCGCCGCCGGTGTGATCAAGATGATCATGGCGATGCGGCACGGGCTGATGCCGCGCAGTCTGCACGCGGCCGAGCCGTCCGGCGACGTGGACTGGACGGCGGGCTCCGTGGAACTGCTGCGCGAGCCTCTGGCCTGGCCGGAGACGGGCCGGGCCCGGCGCGCCGCCGTCTCCTCCTTCGGTGTCAGCGGCACCAACGCGCATGTGATCCTGGAGGAGGCGCCGACGGAGGCCGGGTCCGGGCCCGAGCCCGTGGGCGGGACCGGCGCCGAGGCCGAGGCCGGGGCCGGGAGCGCGGCCACCGGGGGCTCCGTGGCGCCGGGCGTCGTCGCCTGGGCCATCGCGGGCCGCACCGCCGCCGCCCTGGAGGCCCAGCGCGCGCGGCTGCTGTCCTTCGTCGAGCGCAACCCCGGGGTACGGCCGCTGGACGTGGGGCACTCCCTGGCCACCGGACGCTCCGTGTTCGAGCACCGGGCGGTGCTGTTCGCCGGTACGGGTGCCGACGGGAGCGCGCCCGAGGTCACCGAGGCCGCCAGAGGCGTCGCCGACGAGGGTCTGCTCGCCGTGCTGTTCTCCGGCCAGGGCTCCCAGCGGCTCGGTATGGGCCGTGAACTCCACGCCCGTTTCCCGGTGTTCGCCGAGGCATTCGACGCGGCGGCCGCCGAACTCGACACCCACCTCGGCGCGGACGCCGGCCGCCCGCTGCGCGAGACCGTCTGGGGATCCGACGCCGAGCGGCTCGACGAGACCAGGTGGACCCAGCCCGCGCTCTTCGCGATCGAGGTGGCGCTGTTCCGTCTCGTCACCTCACTCGGCGTCACACCCGACTACGTGGGCGGCCACTCCGTCGGCGAGATCGCCGCGGCCCACGCGGCGGGCGTCCTCACCCTGCCGGACGCCTGCCGTCTGGTGGCCGCGCGCGCCTCGCTGATGCAGGCTCTGCCGCGCGGCGGCGCCATGGTCTCCGTGGAGGCCGCCGAGGACGAGATCCGCCCGCTGCTCACCGACCGGGTGTCGATCGCGGCGGTGAACGGACCGCGGTCCACGGTGGTCGCGGGTGACGAGAGCGCCGTACTGGAGATCGCCGCGCGGCTGACGGCACAGGGCCGCCGGACCAAGCGGCTGCGTGTCTCGCACGCCTTCCACTCGCCGCTGATGCGGCCCATGCTGGCCGACTTCCGCGCCGTGGCGGAGAGTCTGACGTACCACGAGCCCCTGATCCCGGTCGTCTCCCAGCTGACCGGCCGGATCGCCGAGGTGGCCGAGCTGTGCTCCGCCGACCACTGGGTGCGGCATGTCAGTGAGGCCGTGCGGTTCGCCGACGGCATCCGCGCCCTCACCGCACGGGGCGTCACCACACTGCTGGAACTGGGCCCCGACGGTGTGCTCTCCGCCATGGCCCAGGACTCCCTGACGGACGGCGCGGTGATCGTGCCGCTGCTGCGCAAGGACCGGCCCGAGGAACTCGCGGCGGTCACCGCGCTCGCCCAGGTGCATGTCCGCGGCGCCACCGTACGGTGGGCCGGACTGTACGAAGGACGCGGCGCCCGGCGTGTGGACCTGCCGACCTATCCGTTCCAGAAGCAGCGCTACTGGCCCTCCGGCAGCCGTGACGGAGCCGGGGACATCCGAGCCGCCGGACTCGGCCCGGCCGGACATCCGCTGCTGGGCGCGGCCGTCGAACTGGCCGACGGTGAAGGTGTCCTGTTCACCAGCCGGCTGTCGGTGCGGTCCCATCCCTGGCTCGCCGACCACGGGGTGCGGGGCCGGGCCCTGCTGCCGGGCACCGCCTTTGTCGAGCTGGCCGTCCGGGCCGGAGACGAGGTCGACTGCGACCGTGTCGAGGAACTGACCCTCGCGGCGCCGCTGGCACTGCCCGAGCACGGCGCCGTGCAGCTCCAGGTCCGTATCGGCGCCGCCGACGAGGCGGGACGCCGGCCGCTGGGCATCCACTCACGCCCCGAGGACGGCTTCGACCTTCCGTGGTCACGGCACGCCACCGGTTTCGTCGCGCCCGGCACCGGTGTCACCGACCCCGGCTTCGACGCGACCGTATGGCCGCCGGCCGGCGCAGAACCCGTCGATCTCGACGGCTGCTACGAACGGCTCGCCGGACTCGGCTTCGACTACGGCCCGGTGTTCCGGGGCCTGCGGGCCGCCTGGCGGCTCGGTGACGAGGTGTACGCCGAGGTCGCCCTGCCGGACGGCTCCGACTCCGGAACCGGCGCCGGTATCGGCTCCGGCGCCGACGCGAGCGCCTTCGGTCTGCATCCGGCGCTGCTGGACGCCGCCCAGCACGCGGCGGCCTGCACCGACCTCGGCGCCATCAGCCGCGGCGGACTGCCCTTCGCCTGGGAAGGCGTGTCACTGACCGCTTCCGGCGCCTCGGCCGTCCGCGCCCGGATCACCCCGGCGGGCGCGGACACCGTCTCCATCGCCGTGTACGACATGGCGGGCGGCCCGGTCCTCACCGTCGACTCCCTGGTCTCACGCCCGGTGCCCGCCGAGCGGCGGAACGACACCGGGGCCGTGCACCGGGACTCGCTGTTCCGCGTGGAGTGGACCGCGCTCAGGGCCGCGGCCCCCGCCGGGCCCGGCAGTGCGGTCGCCGTGGTCGGCGCGGACACCGCCGGTGTCGCCGGCGCGCTGCGCACCGGGGGTACGACCGTGACGACCCACCCCGACCTGGCGTCGCTCGCGGCGGCGGACGACGGCCCGGTGCCCGAGGTGGTGCTGATGGCCGTGTCCGGTGGGCCGGACGCGGTGGTGGAGGCGGCACACTCCCTCACCGCCCGGGTCCTCGCCCATGTGCGGCACTGGCTGGACGAGGACCGTTTCGCCGACGCCCGTCTGGTGTTCGTGACACGCGGCGCGCTGAACGGCACCGACCTCGCCGCCGCCTCGGTCCATGGCCTCGTACGGACGGCCCGCACCGAGAACCCGGGACGCTTCGGCCTCCTGGACCTGGACCCCGGCACGGCCTCACTCCCCCCGGAGGCCGTGCCGGCCGCCGCCGACGAGCCGGACCTCGCGGTACGCGACGGCCGACTGCTCGCCGCCCGACTGGCACGCGTGCCCGTGCCCCCGCCTGTATCCGCGTCCTCGCCCGCGCCCGAGGAGCCGGCCGCGTGGAACGCCGGGGGTACGGTGCTGATCACCGGCGGTACGGGCGGACTCGGCGGCGTACTCGCCCGGCATCTCGTCACCGACCGGGGCGTACGGCACCTGCTGCTGGCGAGCCGGCGGGGCACGGAGGCACCCGGAGCGACGGAGCTGGTCGCCGAACTCACCTCCTACGGCGCCGAGATCACCGTGGCGGCCTGTGACATCGCCGACCGGTCCGCGCTGGCCGGGCTGCTGTCGTCGGTGCCCGCGGAGCATCCGCTGACCGCAGTCATCCACACCGCGGGCGTGGTCGACGACGGTGTGATCGGCTCGCTCACGCCCGAGCGGCTGGGGGCCGTGCTGCGGCCCAAGGTGGACGCGGCCTGGCACCTGCACGAGCTGACCCGCGATCTCGATCTCGCCGCGTTCGTAATCTTCTCGTCCGTCGCCGCCACCTTCGGCAGCCCTGGACAGGCCAACTACGCGGCGGGCAACGCCTTCCTCGACGCCCTGGCCGAGCACCGGCGGGCCGCGGGCCTGCCCGCGCTCGCCCTCGCCTGGGGCCCATGGACCCACAGCGTCGGAATGACCGCGACACTCACCGACATCGACGTCGAGCGTATCGCGCGCTCCGGAATGCCCCCGCTCTCCGTCGACCAGGGCGTGGCACTGTTCGAAGCGGCCCTCGCCACCGGCGCGGCCACGGTGGCACCCGTACGGCTCGATCTGCCGGTCCTGCGCGCCCAGGGCGATGTCCCGCCGCTGCTGCGCGGTTTGATACGAGTACCTGCCCGGCGCGCCGCCGCCCGGGTCTCCGGCACCGCCGACGGCCTCGCCCGGCGCCTCGCCGGACTGAACGGCGCCGAGCGCCGCGAGATCCTGCTCGATCTCGTACGCGGCCAGGTCGCCCGGGTACTGGGCCACGCCGACGCGGCGGAGGTCGAGGCCGGCCGCCAGTTCCAGGACCTGGGCTTCGACTCGCTGACGGCGGTGGAACTGCGCAACGGCCTCAACACCGAGACCGGGCTGCGGCTCCCGGCCACCATGGTCTTCGACTATCCGACACCGAGCGCGCTCGCCGACCATATGCGCGACGAACTCCTCGGCGAGGCGATCGGCTCCGCCGACGCGTCGGCGGCGCCCGACCGTACGGCCCTGCCTCCGGTGGCCGACGACCCCATCGCGATCGTCGGCATGGCCTGCCGCTATCCGGGCGGGGTGACCTCGCCGGAGGATCTGTGGCGCCTGGTCATGGAGGGCGGGGACGCCATCTCGGGCTTCCCGGTCAACCGGGGCTGGGACATCGACGGACTGTACGACGCGGACCCGGACCGTCCGGGCAGGACCTACGTCCGCGCCGGTGGATTCCTGCACACGGCGGGCGAGTTCGACCCCGACTTCTTCGGTATGTCACCACGCGAGGCGATGGCGACGGACGCGCAGCAGCGGTTGCTGCTGGAGACCTCGTGGGAGGCGATCGAACGGGCCGGCATCGACCCGCACTCGCTGCGCGACAGCCGGACCGGTGTGTTCGCCGGGGTGATGTACAACGACTACGGTCCCCTGCTCACGGGCGAGGAGTACGAGGCATTCCGCGGCAACGGCAGCGCTCCGAGCGTGGCCTCCGGCCGGGTCTCGTACACCCTGGGCCTCGAAGGCCCGGCGGTCACGGTGGACACCGCGTGCTCGTCGTCCCTGGTGGGCATGCACCTCGCCGCGCAGGCGCTGCGCGGCGGCGAGTGCTCGCTGGCGCTGGCCGGCGGTGTGACGGTCATGTCCACTCCGAGCACCTTTGTGGAGTTCTCCCGCCAGCGGGGTCTCGCGCCCGACGGCCGCTCGAAGGCGTTCTCGGATTCGGCTGATGGTGTGGGCTGGTCGGAGGGTGTGGGGGTGGTGGTGCTGGAGCGGTTGTCGGATGCGCGGCGCAATGGCCATGAGGTGCTTGCGTTGTTGCGTGGGTCTGCGGTGAATCAGGATGGTGCGTCGAATGGTCTGACGGCGCCGAATGGTCCGTCGCAGCAGCGGGTGATCCGGCAGGCGCTTGCGAGTGGTGGGTTGTCTGCGGGTGATGTGGATGTGGTGGAGGGGCACGGTACGGGTACGACGCTTGGTGATCCGATTGAGGCGCAGGCGTTGCTGGCGACGTATGGGCGTGAGCGTGATCCTGGGCGTCCGTTGCTGCTGGGTTCGGTGAAGTCGAACATCGGGCATACGCAGGCGGCTGCTGGTGTGGCGGGTGTGATCAAGATGGTGATGGCGATGCGGTACGGGGTTCTGCCTCGGACGCTTCATGTCGATGAGCCGTCGTCGCATGTGGACTGGTCGGTGGGTGCGGTGGAGTTGCTGACCGGGGAGACGGTGTGGCCGGAGGTCGACCGTGTCCGGCGTGCGGGGGTGTCGTCGTTCGGTATCAGTGGGACGAACGCGCATGTGATTCTTGAGCAGCCGCCGGAAGTGCCCGAGGCGGTGACGGCGCAGATCTCCATGGACGAATCGGCCGAAGCGGTAGCGGTTCCCTGGGTGCTTTCGGGCAGGACGCCGGAGGCGTTGCGGGGGCAGGCGGCGCGGCTGTTGTCGTTGGTGGAGGCTCGGCCGGACGTGCGGCCGGTGGATGTCGGGTTCTCGTTGGCGACGGGTCGTTCGGTGTTCGACCATCGTGCGGTGGTCCTGGCGGCCGAGTCCGCCGATCCGGTACGCGCACTGGCCGCGCTGGCGGCAGGCGAACCGGACATCTCGGTGGTCTCGGGTCCGGCCGTCGGTGGAAAGCGCGCGATTCTCTTCTCGGGTCAGGGTTCGCAGCGGCTGGGTATGGGGCGCGAGTTGTATGGGCGGTTCCCGGTGTTCGCGGAGGCGTTCGACTCGGTACTGGGTTTGTTGGACGGGGAGTTGGGTCGTGAGTTGGGTGGTCGGTCGCTTCGGGGGGTGATCTGGGGTGAGGATGCCGAGGCGTTGAACGCGACGGGCTGTGCGCAGCCTGCGTTGTTCGCGGTTGAGGTGGCGTTGTTCCGGTTGGTGGAGTCGTGGGGTGTGCGGCCGGATTTCGTGGCGGGGCATTCGGTCGGTGAGGTCGCGGCTGCTTATGTGGCGGGGGTGTTCTCGTTGGAGGATGCCTGTCGTTTGGTGGTGGCGCGGGGCTTGCTGATGCAGGCATTGCCGGCCGGTGGTGCGATGGTGGCGGTCCAGGCCGCCGAGGACGAGGTTGTTCCGTATCTCTCCGATGGAGTCGCGATCGCGGCGGTCAATGGTCCGTCCTCCGTGGTGATCTCCGGCGCGGAGGATGCCGTCCTGGAGGTGGCGGCCCAACTGGAGGCCTTGGGTCGTAAGTCGAGTCGTCTTCGGGTGTCGCATGCGTTTCATTCGCCGCTGATGGATCCGATGCTGGGGGAGTTCCGGGCGGTTGTGGAGGGGTTGGCGTTCGCGGAGCCGTCGGTGGCGGTGGTGTCGAATCTGACGGGTGGGCTGGCGTCCGCCGGTGAGTTGTGTTCGGTGGAGTATTGGGTTCGGCATGTGCGGGAGGCGGTGCGTTTCGCGGACGGTGTGCGGACGCTGGGTGAGCAGGGTGTTCGTACGTTTGTGGAGTTGGGTCCGGACGGTGTGCTGGCGGGGATGGTGCAGGAGTCGGTGCCGGAGGGTGCGGTGGTCGTACCGGTGCTCCGCAAGGACCGGTCCGAGGAGACCTCGGCCGTCACCGCGCTTGCTCAACTGCATGTGAGCGGTACTCATGTGGAGTGGCCGGTGTTGTTCGCGGACACCGGCGCCCGACCGGTCGATCTGCCCACATATGCCTTCCAGCACCAGTGGTTCTGGCCGACTGCCTCGTCGGCCGGCGCGCATGATGTACGGGCGGCGGGCCTGGGCCCGGCCGGGCATCCGTTGCTGGGCGCGACGGTCGAGCTGGCCGAGGGCGAAGGTGTGTTGCTCACTGGTCGGTTGTCGGTGCGGTCGCATGGTTGGCTTGCTGATCATGTGGTGCTGGGTCGGGTGTTGTTGCCGGGGACGGCGTTGTTGGAGTTGGCGTTCCGGGCGGGTGACGGGGTCGGTTGTGACCGGGTGGAGGAGTTGACGCTTGCGGCTCCGCTCGTGCTGTCTGAGTTGGGTGGGGTTCAGGTGCAGGTTCGTGTCGGTGTTGCCGATGAGGTCGGTCGGCGTGCGGTCACGGTGCATTCCCGTCCTGACGGGGGCGACGAGCCGTCGTGGACACAGCATGCGGCCGGGGTATTGGCTGTCGGAGCCCATGAGCTCGTGCCTGCTGACTTCGATGCCGTGGTGTGGCCGCCCGTGGGCGCCGAGGTGCTGGCGGTGGAGGGCTGCTATGAGCGGTTCGAGGAGCTCGGCTTTGTCTACGGTCCGATGTTCCAGGGTCTTCGTGCCGCGTGGCGTCGTGACGGTGAGATCTTCGCCGAGGTGAGTCTGCCCGAGGGTACCGAGGCGGGAGCGTACGGTCTGCATCCGGCGCTGTTCGACTCGGCCCTGCACGCCTCGCTCCTCGCGGGTGACGGCGAGGAGGGCACCGGAGGTCTGCCGTTCTCGTGGGAGGGTGTGTCGCTGCACGCGACGGGTGCCACGGCACTTCGCGTACGGATCACTCCCGCCGAAGGCAGGAACGGGGTGTCGATCGCGGTCGCCGACACCACGGGTGCGCTCGTGGCCTCGGCCGACTCGCTGCTCACACGTGCGGTGTCGGACGACCGGCTCGACAGCGCCGCCGGATACGTCCGCGACGCACTGTTCACATTGGAGTGGGCCCCCGTACCCGGCGTTCCTGTGCCCGGTGGTTCCATGCCCGGTGCGGAGAGGCTCGCGCTGATCGGACCGGATGCCCTCGGGCTGGTGGAGGAACTGGTCCGTACCGGCGTCGGGATCGAGGTCCATGCGGACCTGGCGTCGCTGGCGGCGGGAGAGCTCTCGGTACCGGACACCGTGCTGGTCGAGGTCAACGGCACGGACGGCACCGACAGCACCGGCACAGGCATCGGAGTCGGCACCGGGGCCGGCGCTGGGACCGGGCCCGTGGAGGCGGTGCACGTACTGACAGCCGATGCCCTCGCCCTGGTGCAGGAGTGGCTGAGCGAGGACCGATTCACCGGCTCGCGGCTGGTGTTTGTGACGCGAGGCGCGGTGGCGGCCGGGGACGAGGAGGTCACCGATGTGGCCGCGGCGTCGGTGTGGGGCCTGGTGCGCTCGGCACAGACGGAGAATCCGGGCTGCTTCGGCCTGCTGGACCTCGGCCCCGGGAACGACGGCCTTGCCCCGCTCATGACGCGGCTCGCGCGGTCCGCCGGTGCGGACGAGCCGCAGATGGCCGTCCGTGACGGAGCACTCCTGGCCGGGCGGCTCGCGCGGCTGGCGCCGGACATGGCCCTGATCCCGCCCACGGATGTGCCCTGGCGGCTGGACAGCGGGGCGAAGGGAAGCCTGGACGGTCTGACGACGACACCGTTCCCGGAGGCACTGGAACCGCTGATGGGGTTCGAGGTACGGATCGAGGTCCGTGCGGCCGGTGTCAACTTCCGTGATGTCCTCAAAGCACTGGACATGTATCCCGGCGACGCCGGGCGTATGGGCCGGGAGGCCTCGGGCGTGGTGGTCGAGGTGGGGCCGGAGGTGACCGGGCTGCGGCCCGGCGACCGCGTCACGGGCCTGGTGTCCGGAGGATTCGGCTCACTGGTGGTGGGCGACGCGCGGCTGCTCACCACACTGCCCGTGGGGTGGTCGTGGGAGACGGCGGCTTCGGTGCCGTTGGTGTTTCTGACGGCGTATCACGCGTTGGTCGGTTTGGGGGGTCTGGGTCGTGGTGAGAGGGTGCTGGTTCATGCGGGTGCGGGTGGTGTGGGGATGGCGGCGGTTCAGGTCGCGCGTCATCTTGGTGCGGAGGTCTTCGCGACGGCGAGTGAGGGCAAGTGGGGTGTGCTGCGTTCGCTGGGGGTGGCGGAGGACCACATCGCCTCGTCTCGGACGACGGATTTTGAGGCTGCTTTCGCCGGGGTGGCGGGTGGTGAGGGGATCGATGTCGTACTGAACTCTCTGGCCGGTGAGTTTGTGGATGCGTCGTTGCGGTTGCTGGGTCCGGGTGGCCGGTTCCTGGAGATGGGCAAGACGGATGTTCGTGACGTGGCCGATCTTCCTGCCGGGGTGGATTATCAGGCGTTCGATCTCGGCTGGGTGGATCCGGAGGACATCCAGCGGATGCTGAGTTCTCTCATGGAACTGTTCGGCCAAGGGGTGCTGGAGCCGTTGCCGGTTCGTTCGTGGGATGTGCGTCGGGCCCGGGATGCGTTCCGTTTTATGAGTCTGGCCCGGCATGTGGGCAAGATCGTGCTGTCGATGCCGTCTGTGTGGGATGCCCACGGTACGGTGCTGATCACCGGTGGTACCGGCGGTCTGGGCGGTGTGCTGGCACGCCATCTCGTCAATGACCTGGGTGTGCGCCATCTGCTGCTCACCAGCCGACGCGGGTTTGCTGCCGACGGCGCCGAGGATCTGGCGGCCGAGCTGACCGCCCGGGGTGCGCATGTGTCGGTCGTCGCCTGTGATGTGGCGGACCGGGAGGCGCTGGCGGAACTGCTGGCGTCGGTTCCGCCGGAGCATCCGCTGACGGCCGTGATCCATACGGCGGGCGTGCTGGACGACGGGACCGTCGGCTCGCTGACGCCCGAGCGGCTGGACGCCGTACTGCGGCCCAAGGTGGACGCGGCCTGGCATCTGCACGAACTGACCCGCGATCTCGAACTCGCCGCGTTTGTCGTCTTCTCGTCCGTGGCCGGTACGTTCGGCGGCCCGGGGCAGGCCAACTACGCGGCGGGCAACGCCTTCCTGGACGCGCTCGCCGCCCATCGGCGGTCCGTCGGACTGCCGGGCCTGTCGCTCGCCTGGGGTCCCTGGGGCCAGGGTGTGGGCATGACCAGCGGGCTCGACGACCGCGACGTCCGCCGCGCCGCCGAGTCGGGTATGCCGCTGCTCCCGGTGGAACAGGGCCTCGCCCTGTTCGACGCGGCCCTCGCGACCGCCGAGGCCGTGGTTCTGCCCGTACGCCTCGATCTGCCCGTCCTGCGCGCCAAGGGCTCCGTTCCCGCGCTGCTGCGCGGACTGGTCCGTACGGGTTCCCGGCGGACGGTGGCCGCGGGAGCCGGATCGGGTACGGGCACGGGCACGGACGCCGGTCTGGCCGAGCGGCTGAGCCGGCTGGAGCGCGCGGAACGGCACGAGACACTGCTTCAACTGGTGCGTGACCACGCGGCCTTGGTCCTGGGCCACACGAGCGGCGACGGAGTCCATCCGGCGCGTGCCTTCCGCGATCTGGGCTTCGACTCCCTCACCGCTGTCGAACTGCGCAACCGGCTGAACGCGGCGACCGGGATGCGGCTGCCCGCCACCATGGTCTTCGACTATCCGACGGTCGAGGTACTGGCCGGTCATCTGCTCGAAGAACTGCTGGGCCCGGACACCGCCCCGGCCGCCGTACCCGAGCTCTCCCCGGCCCTGCTCGATGACGACCCCATTGTCGTCGTGGGCATGAGCTGCCGTTTTCCCGGAGGCATCGGGTCGCCCGAGGATCTGTGGCGTGTGGTCTCCGAGGGCGCCGATGTGGTCTCGGACTTCCCGGTGAACCGTGGCTGGGACACGGACGCGCTCTACCACCCGGATCCGGACCACACCGGTACGTCGTACACCCGCTCCGGCGGATTCCTCCATGACGCGGGCGAGTTCGACGCGGCGTTCTTCGGGATGAGCCCGCGCGAGGCGATGGCGACGGACTCGCAGCAGCGGTTGCTGCTGGAGACCTCGTGGGAGGCGATCGAACGGGCCGGCATCGACCCGCACTCGCTGCGCGACAGCCGGACCGGTGTCTTCGCCGGGGTGATGTACAGCGGCTACAACACCACGCTGAACGGCAAGGAGTTCGAAGGATTCCAGGGCCAGGGCAGCGCGCTGAGCGTCGCCTCGGGCCGGGTCTCGTACACCTTCGGCTTCGAGGGCCCCGCGATGACGGTGGACACGGCGTGCTCGTCGTCGCTCGTCGCGATGCATCTCGCGGCCCAGGCGCTCCGGAGCGGTGAATGCTCGCTGGCACTGGCCGGCGGTGTCACCGTGATGTCGATCCCCGACACTTTCGTGGAGTTCTCCCGGCAGCGGGGCCTCGCACCCGACGGCCGGTCCAAGCCCTTCTCCGAGTCGGCCGACGGTGTCGGCTGGTCCGAGGGCATCGGCATGCTCCTGCTGGAACGTATGTCGGACGCCCGGCGCCGGGGCCATGAGATCCTCGCCGTCCTCCGGGGCAGCGCAGTCAACCAGGACGGTGCCTCCAACGGTCTCACCGCGCCGAACGGCCCTTCTCAGCAGCGGGTGATCCGTCAGGCGCTCGCCGCCGGTGGTCTCTCGCCCGCCGATGTGGACGTGGTGGAGGCGCACGGTACGGGCACCACTCTTGGTGATCCGATCGAGGCGCAGGCGTTGCTGGCGACGTACGGGCGTGACCGTGATCCGGAGCGTCCGCTGCTGCTGGGCTCGGTGAAGTCCAACCTCGGCCACACCCAGGCCGCGGCCGGAGCCGCGGGTGTGATCAAGATGATCATGGCGATGCGTCATGGTGTGCTGCCGCCGACGCTCCATGTCACCGAGCCGTCGTCACACATCGACTGGTCGGCCGGCGCGGTGGAACTGTTGACCGTGCCCACCGAATGGCCCGGGACCGATCATGTCCGGCGCGCGGGCGTGTCGTCCTTCGGTATCAGCGGCACCAACGCGCATGTCATTCTTGAGCAGCCGCCCACGGTGATCCAGGATTCGGTGCCCGGCAGCGCCGAAGCCGCGCCGCCCGTCGGGTCGCGGGCGCCGGGTGCGGTGCCCTGGGTGCTGTCGGGCAAGACACCGGAGGCGCTGCGCGGCCAGGCGGCCCGGCTGCTCTCCTGCATCCAGGCCAGGCCCGAACTACGACCGGTGGACATCGGGTTCTCGCTGGCCACCGGCCGGTCGAGGTTCGAGCACGGCGCGGTGGTGACGGCCGCGGAGGACGGCGGGACGGTACGCGCGCTGGCGGCGCTGGCCGTCGGTGAACCGGATCCACTGGCCCTCACCGGCTCGGTCGTCGGTGGGAAAACGGCGGTGCTGTTCTCGGGTCAGGGTTCGCAGCGGCTCGGCATGGGGCGCGAGTTGTACGGGCGGTTCCCGGTGTTCGCGGAGGGGCTGGATTCCGTACTGGGCTTGCTGGACGGCGAGTTGGGTCGTGAGCTGGGTGGCCGGTCGCTTCGGGGGGTGATCTGGGGTGAGGATGCCGAGGCGTTGAACGCGACGGGCTGTGCGCAGCCTGCGTTGTTCGCAGTCGAGGTGGCGTTGTTCCGGTTGGTGGAGTCGTGGGGCGTCAGGCCCGACTTCGTCGCGGGGCATTCGGTCGGTGAGATTGCCGCGGCTCATGTGGCGGGGGTGTTCTCGCTGGAGGACGCCTGTCGTCTGGTGGCGGCCCGTGCCTCGTTGATGCAGGCGCTGCCCGCCGGTGGCGCGATGGTCGCCGTCCAGGCCACCGAGGACGAGATCGTCCCGCTGCTGTCCGAGTACGGGGCACAGGCCCAGGTGTCGATCGCGGCGGTCAACGGGCCCTCTTCGGTGGTGATCTCGGGCGAGGAGGATGCCGTCCTGGAGATCGCGGCCCGGTGGGAGCGGGACGGCCGGAAGGTGACCAGGCTCCGGGTCTCGCATGCCTTCCACTCACCGCTGATGCGGCCGATGCTCGATGAGTTCCGTGCCGTGGCGGAGACGGTGTCGTACCGGCGACCCACCATTCCTCTGGTCTCGAATCTGACCGGTGGGCTTGCGTCCCCGGAGGAGCTGTGCACCTCCGACTACTGGGTACGGCATGTCCGGGAGGCCGTCCGCTTCGCCGATGGAGTCTGTACCCTCGCCGGACAAGGTGCCACCGTACTGGTCGAGTTGGGGCCCGACGGGGTGCTCTCCGCGATGGCCGGGGAGTCGGTGCCCGACGGTACGGTCACGGTGCCGGTGCTCCGCAAGGACCGTTCCGAGGAACTGTCCGCCGTCACCGCACTGGCCCAACTGCATGTGCACGGTGTCTCCGTGGACTGGCCCCGGTACTTCGCCGGAAGCGGCGCGCGGCGCGTGGAGCTGCCCACGTACGCCTTCGAGCACCGGCCCTACTGGCCCGACGGCACGGGCGGCGCGGCCGACGCCGCCGCGGTCGGTCTGGTGTCCGCCGGACATCCGCTGCTGAACGGCGTGGTCGAACTGGCCGAGGGCGAAGGCGTGTTGTTCACCGGACGCCTCTCGGTGCGCTCCCATCCATGGCTCGCCGATCATGCGGTGACGGGCCGGATCGTGGTGCCGGGAACGGCCCTGCTGGAGCTGGCGATCCGGGCCGGGGACGAGGTCGGCAGCGACCGTGTCGACGAACTGACTCTCGCGGCGCAGCTGGTGCTGCCGGAGCGGGGCGCCACACAGACACAGGTGCGGGTAGGGGTGGCCGACGCGAGCGGTCGGCGTACTGTGACGATCCACTCGCGGCCCGAGGGTGAGCCCGAGGCGCCCTGGACCCAGCACGCCATGGGCGTACTGGCCGCCGGCCCAACGGCCGCGGTCCTCTCCGGGGCCGACGCCACAGGTTCTGGTGCGACGGGCTTCGGCGCAACGGGCTTCGATGCCACGGTATGGCCGCCGGTGGGCGCCGAACCGGTGGAGCTGGACGGTTTCTACGAGGCTCGCGCCGAGGACGGTTTCGTCTACGGTCCGGTCTTCCAGGGTCTACGGGCCGCTTGGAGGCGCGAGGGCGAGGTCTTCGCCGAGCTGAGCCTGCCGGACGGCGTCCGGGCCGACGCGGAGGCGTTCGGACTGCATCCCGCGCTGCTGGACGCCGGTCTTCACGCGGCCTGGTTCATCGGCTCGCCCGCCGACGCGAACGGCCGCGCGGGCGGAGTACCGCTGGGTGTCCCGTTCTCCTGGAGCGGTGTGTCGCTGGAGGCGTCGGGAGCCTCCAGCGTGCGGGTCAGGCTGTCCCGTACGACCGAGGGAACGGTGTCGATCGCTGTCGCCGACACCATGGGTGCGCCGGTCGCCTCCGTGGAGTCGCTGGCGCTGCGGGCCCTGTCCGGCGAGAGCCTGAGCGATGCCGACGCACTGACACGGGACATGCTGTTCCGGCTCGACTGGACGCCGGTGGCGGCTCCCTCCGGCGCGGCTTCGGCGCGGGCCGGACGGTCTGAGCGGTCCGGGTGGTCCGAGCGGACGGTGGCGGTGCTCGGCCCGGACACCCTGGGCCTCGCCGAGGCCCTGCGCGCCGCGGGCGCCGAGGTCAATGTCCTCGATGAGCTGCCGACGGGCGAGCTGCCGACCGGCGAGGTGTCTGGTCAGCCGACGGGCGGTCAGCCCATGGACGTGGTGCCGATGGGCGTGGTGCTGATCCCCGTGGTCGGGGAAGAGGGCGCCGAGACCGACACCGCCGCCTCCGCACACACGCTCACCCACCGGGCCCTGGCTCTGGTCCAGGCCCGACTGGCCGAGGCGCGCTTCGCGGACTCCCGCTTCGTCTTCGTGACACGCGGCGCCGTCGGCGGTCACGATGTGGCGGCGGCTTCGGTCCGGGGTCTCGTACGGTCCGCCCAGTCGGAGAATCCCGGCTGCTTCGGCCTGATCGATCTCGATCCCGACGAGGAGACGACGGCCCTGCCGCCGGCGGCTCTGGACACGGACGAGCCACAGATCGTGGTCCGCGACGGTGAGGTACGCGCCGGACGCCTGGTGCGCCGGCCGGCGGCCGGGAGCGACGCACGTCCCGTCTGGAACACCGACGGCGGCACTGTGCTGATCACCGGGGGTACCGGTGGTCTGGGCGCCGTGCTGGCCCGGCACCTGGTGGCGGAGCACGATGTACGACGACTGCTGCTGGTCAGCAGGCGGGGACCGGCGGCCGAGGGCGCGGAAGAACTCGTTGCGGAGCTTGAGCGGCGAGGAGCCCAGGTCACCGCGGCGGCCTGCGATGTGGCGGACCGTGCGGCGCTCGCGGAGCTGCTGGCCGGACACCGTGTGTCGGCGGTGGTCCACGCGGCGGGCGTCCTGGACGACGGCGTGGTCGGCGCGCTCACTCCGGAGCGGCTGAGCGGTGTGCTGCGGCCGAAGGCGGACGCGGCCTGGCACCTCCATGAACTCACCCGCGATCTCGACCTGACGGCCTTCGTGGTCTTCTCCTCGGCAGCGGCCACCTTCGGCAACGCGGGACAGGGCAACTACGCGGCGGGCAACGCCTTCCTGGACGCCCTCATGGAGCGCAGGCGTACCGAAGGTCTGCCCGGAGTCGCGCTGGCCTGGGGCCCGTGGGAGTCGGGCGGGATGACCGGGACACTGACGGAGGCCGACACGGACCGGATGGCGCGGTCCGGAGTGCCGCCGCTCCCGGTGGAGCAGGGACTCGCGCTGTTCGATGCCGCGCTGGCCACCGGTGACGCCGTGCTGGCGCCGGTACGGCTGGACCTGCCGGCGCTCCGCGCGCAAGGCGAAGTTCCGCCGCTCCTGCGGGCGTTGATCCGCACACGTGCGCGCCGCGCGGCGGTCGCGGGCTCGGCGACCGCCCAGGGCCTGGTGGAGCGCCTGAGGGCGCTCACCGTCGTCGAGCGGCAGGAGGTGCTGGTGGATCTGGTACGCGGGCAGGTCGCCCTCGTGCTGGGACACGCCGACGCCGAGGCCGTCCATCCCGGCCGTGCCTTCCGCGAGTTGGGCTTCGACTCGCTGACGGCGGTCGAGCTGCGGAACCGGCTCAACACTGTGAGCGGGCTCCGGCTCCCGGCCACGATGGCCTTCGACCATCCGACGGTCCAGACGCTTGTCGACCACCTTCTCGATGAACTGCTCGGCGCGGACGCGGACGGTGACACGGACGCGGCGGTCGCCGGAGGTGCGGGATCGGCCGCCATGGCCGCTGCCGTGGCGCGGCGCTCGGCCGCGATCGCCGATGATCCGATCGTGGTCGTGGGGATGAGCTGCCGGTATCCGGGGGGCGTGGCATCGCCGGAGGATCTGTGGCGCCTGGTCATGGAGGGCGGGGACGCCATCTCGGGCTTCCCGGTGAATCGCGGATGGGACGTCGACGGACTGTTCCATCCCGACCCGGACCATCTGGGTACGTCGTACACGCGGTCGGGTGGATTCCTGCATACGGCTGGGGAGTTCGATCCGGCGTTCTTCGGTATGTCGCCGCGTGAGGCGTTGGCGACGGATTCGCAGCAGCGGTTGCTGCTGGAGGCGTCGTGGGAGGCGATCGAGCGGGCGGGTATCGACCCGGTGTCGCTGAAGGGCACCGCGACGGGCGTGTTCGCCGGAGTGATGTACAGCGACTACACCGCCGTACTGGCGAGCCCCGAGTTCGAGGGCTTCCAGGGCGGCGGCAGCACCAGCCTGGCCTCGGGCCGGGTGTCGTACACGCTGGGGCTTGAGGGTCCGGCGGTGACGGTGGACACCGCGTGTTCGTCGTCGTTGGTGGCGATGCACTGGGCGATGCAGGCGCTGCGGAGCGGTGAGTGCTCGTTGGCGCTGGCCGGCGGTGTGACGGTGATGTCCACACCGACGGTGTTCGTGGACTTCTCCCGTCAGCGTGGGTTGTCGCCTGATGGTCGGTGCAAGGCGTTCTCGGATTCGGCCGATGGTGTGGGCTGGTCGGAGGGTGTGGGGGTGGTGGTGCTGGAGCGGTTGTCGGACGCCCGGCGCAATGGCCATGAGGTGCTTGCGTTGTTGCGTGGGTCTGCGGTGAATCAGGATGGTGCGTCGAATGGTCTGACGGCGCCGAATGGTCCGTCGCAGCAGCGGGTGATCCGGCAGGCGCTCGCGAGTGGTGGGTTGTCTGCGGGTGATGTGGATGTCGTGGAGGCGCACGGCACGGGGACCACTCTTGGTGATCCGATCGAGGCGCAGGCGTTGCTGGCGACGTACGGGCGTGACCGCGATCCGGAGCGTCCGTTGCTTCTCGGGTCGGTGAAGTCGAACATCGGGCATACGCAGGCGGCTGCTGGTGTCGCGGGTGTCATCAAGATGGTGATGGCGATGCGGCACGGGACGGTGCCGCGGACGCTTCACGTTGACGCGCCGTCGTCGCATGTGGACTGGTCGGCGGGTGCGGTGGAGTTGCTGACCGGGGAGACGGTGTGGCCGGAGGTCGACCGTGTCCGGCGTGCGGGGGTGTCGTCGTTCGGTATCAGTGGGACGAACGCGCATGTGATTCTTGAGCAGCCGCCTGTGGTCGTTGAGGGAACGGTGGTCGGCAGCGGCGATGTTCCGGCTTCGGTGATCGAGACGAGTGTGGTGCCGTGGGTGCTTTCGGGCAGGTCGTCGGAGGCGTTGCGGGGTCAGGCGGCGCGTTTGTTGTCGTTGGTGGAGGCTCGGCCGGACCTGCGGCCGGTGGATGTCGGGTTCTCGTTGGCGACGGGTCGTTCGGTGTTTGATCATCGTGCGGTGGTGCTGGCGGGTGATGCCGGTGAGGCGGTGCGGGCTCTGGCGGCGGTGGCTGCGGGGGAGTCCGATCCGTTGGCGGTCTCGGGTTCGGTCGCCGGTGGGAGGTCGGCGGTGCTGTTCTCGGGTCAGGGTTCGCAGCGGCTGGGTATGGGGCGTGAGTTGTACGGGCGGTTCCCGGTGTTCGCGGAGGGGCTGGATTCCGTACTGGGCTTGTTGGACGGCGAGTTGGGTCGTGAGCTGGGTGGCCGGTCGCTTCGGGGGGTGATCTGGGGTGAGGATGCCGCGGCGTTGAACGCGACGGGCTGTGCGCAGCCTGCGTTGTTCGCGGTTGAGGTGGCGTTGTTCCGGTTGGTGGAGTCGTGGGGTGTGCGGCCGGACTTCGTGGCGGGCCATTCGATTGGTGAGATCGCCGCCGCCCACGTGGCGGGGGTGTTCTCGTTGGAGGACGCCTGTCGTCTGGTGGTGGCGCGGGGCTTGCTGATGCAGGCATTGCCGGCGGGCGGTGCGATGGTGGCGGTCCAGGCCGCCGAGGACGAGGTTGTTCCGTATCTCTCCGATGGAGTCGCGATCGCGGCGGTCAATGGTCCGTCCTCCGTGGTGATCTCCGGCGCGGAGGATGCCGTCCTGGAGGTGGCGGCCCAACTGGAGGCCTTGGGTCGTAAGTCGAGTCGTCTTCGGGTGTCGCATGCGTTTCATTCGCCGCTGATGGATCCGATGCTGGGGGAGTTCCGGGCGGTCGTGGAGGGGCTGACCTTCCAGCCTCCGCGTATTCCGGTCGTGTCCAATCTGACGGGCGGGCTCGCCTCCGCCGAGGAGCTGTGCTCTCCGGAGTACTGGGTACGGCATGTCCGCGAGGCCGTCCGCTTCGCCGACGGCGTGCGCTGCCTGGACGCAGCAGGCGTAAGGAAGTTCGTGGAGCTGGGCCCGGACGGCGTTCTCTCCGCACTGGCACGCGAGTCCGCCGGGGACGACGCCGTTGTGGTGCCTGTTCTGCGTAAGGACAGGCCGGAGGAGCTGGCCGCCGCCACCGCGTGGGCGCGACTGCATGTGCAGGGCGTGCCCATGGAACGGGAGGCCGTGTTCGCCGGAACCGGTGCGGTACGGGTCGAGTTGCCCACGTACGCCTTCCAGCACCAGTGGTTCTGGCCGACCGGTCCGCTCGGCGGTACGGGCGACATGCGAGCGGCGGGCCTGGGCTCGGCCGGGCATCCGTTGCTGGGTGCGACGGTCGAGCTGGCCGAGGGCGAAGGTGTGTTGCTCACTGGTCGGTTGTCGGTGCGGTCGCATGGTTGGCTTGCTGATCATGTGGTGCTGGGTCGGGTGTTGTTGCCGGGGACGGCGTTGTTGGAGTTGGCGTTCCGGGCGGGTGACGGGGTCGGTTGTGACCGGGTGGAGGAGTTGACGCTTGCGGCGCCGCTCGTGCTGCCTGAGCTGGGTGCGGTTCAGGTGCAGGTTCGTGTCGGTGTTGCCGATGAGGTCGGTCGGCGTGCGGTCACGGTGCATTCCCGTCCTGACGGGGGCGATGAGCCGTCGTGGACACAGCATGCGACCGGTGTGCTGGCCAGTGGGGCCCATGAGCCGGTCACCGGGTTCGATGCCGTGGTGTGGCCGCCCGTGGGTGCCGAGGTGCTGGCGGTGGAGGGCTGCTATGAGCGGTTCGAGGAGCTCGGTTTTGTCTACGGTCCGATGTTCCAGGGTCTTCGTGCGGTCTGGCGTTGTGACGGTGAGATCTTCGCCGAGGTGAGTCTGCCGGAGGGTATCGAGGCGGGAGCGTACGGTCTGCATCCGGCGCTGTTCGACTCGGCCCTGCACGCTTCGCTCCTGGCGGGTGACAGCACCCGAGAAGGCGGAGGTCTGCCGTTCTCGTGGGAGGGTGTGTCCCTGCACGCGACGGGCGCCACGGCACTTCGCGTACGGATCACTCCCGCCGGTCACGACACACTCTCGGTGGAGGTCGCCGACACGGCGGGCCGGCCCGTTGCCTCCGTCGATTCGCTGCGCGTACGGCCCGTCTCGGGCGAACAGCTGAGCGGCGGCAGCGCGGGGGCGACCCACGACGCGCTGTTCGGAGTGGGATGGGTACCGGTGGCGCTGCCGGCCGAATCCGCCGTTCGTACGGTCGCGTTGATCGGCCCGGATGTCGTCGGGCTCGCCGAAGGACTGGCACGTACGGGCGTCGAGCTCGTCAGGCACGGGGATCTGACGTCACTCGCGGCCGGGTCGGCCCCGGTGCCGGATGCGGTGCTGGTGGGCGTGTCCAGTGCGTACGGCGCCGAAGTCACCGACTCCGTCCGGGCGTTGACCGCCGACGCGCTGGCCCTGGTGCAGAAGTGGCTGGCCGAGGAGCGATTCGCCGGCTCCCGGCTGGTGTTCGTCACCACCGGGGCCGTCGCCGGAGGTGGTGAGGAGGTCGCGGATGTGGCGGCGGCCTCGGTCTGGGGCCTGGTGCGCTCCGCGCAGACGGAGAACCCTGGCTGCTTCGGGCTGGTCGACCTGGACTCCGCCGAGTCCTCGGCGACGTTGCTGCCGCGCGTACTCGGTGTCGAGGAACCACAACTGCTCGTCCGTGACGGTGGGATCCGCGCCGGGCGCCTGACCCGAGTGACCGTGACCGAGGCCAGGTCCGAACTCAGGTCCGGGTCCGAGACGGTCGGCTCCGCCTGGGATCCCGAAGGTACGGTACTGATCACCGGCGGCACGGGCGGTCTGGGCGGGGTGCTGGCCCGTCATCTGATCGGTCAGCGGGGCGTACGGCATCTGCTGCTGACCAGTCGTCGTGGGCCCGCGGCGGAAGGTGCCGAGGATCTGGCGGCCGAGCTGACCGCCCGGGGTGCGCATGTGTCGGTCGCCGCGTGCGATGTGGCCGATCGGGACGCGCTGGCCGGGCTGCTGGCGTCGGTGCCGGCCGAGCATCCGCTGACGGCCGTGATCCACACGGCGGGTGTACTGGACGACGGTGTGATCGGTTCGCTCACCCCGGAGCGGCTGGACCGTGTGCTGCGGCCGAAGGCGGACGCGGCCTGGCATCTGCACGAGCTGACTCGTGAGCTGGATCTCGCCGCGTTCGTGGTGTTCTCCTCGGTGGCCGGTACGTTCGGGGGCGCCGGACAGGCCAACTACGCGGCGGGCAACGCCTTTCTGGACGCGCTCGCCGCCCATCGGCGGGCCGAGGGACTGCCGGGCCTGTCGCTCGCCTGGGGTGCGTGGGACCAGGTCGCAGGCATGACCGGCGGACTTGACGCGCGGGATGTGCGCAGGGCCGCCGACGCCGGTATGCCACTGCTGCCGGTGGAACAGGGCCTCGCGCTCTTCGACGCGGCGCTCGCGACCGGCGAGGCCGTCGTCGTACCCGTACGGCTCGATCTCCCGGTGCTGCGTGCCCTGGGCACCGTACCGGCGCTGCTTCGCGGTCTGGTGCGGACACCGTCGCGCCGGACGGCGACCGCGGCTTCGGGCGCGGACGGCGCTCTGGTGCGCCGGCTGGGCGCGCTGGAGCCCGCCGACCGCAAGGAAGTGGTGCTGGATGTCGTACGGGCCCAGGCGGCCCTGGTACTGGGACACGCGAGCGGTGCCGACATCGACTCGGGGCGGGCGTTCCGTGACCTCGGCTTCGACTCGCTGACGGCGGTGGAGCTGCGGAACCGGCTCGGCACCGCCACGGGTCTGCGTCTGCCGGCCACGATGGCCTTCGACTATCCGACGCTGTCGGCGCTGGCGGACCATCTGCTCGCCGAACTGCTCGGCTCCGAGCCGGAGTCGTCCGTCCCGGTGTCGTCGCTGCCGCCGGTGGCCGACGATCCGATTGTGCTGGTCGGCATGGCCTGCCGGTTCCCGGGCGGTGTGGCGTCACCGGAGGATCTGTGGCGTGTGGTCACCGAGGGCACCGATGTGATCTCGGACTTCCCGGTCAATCGCGGATGGGACGTCGACGCGTTGTTCGACCCGGACCCGGACCACAGTGGGACTTCCTACACGCGGTCGGGTGGATTCCTGCATACGGCTGGGGAGTTCGATCCGGCGTTCTTCGGTATGTCGCCGCGTGAGGCGTTGGCGACGGATTCGCAGCAGCGGTTGCTGCTGGAGACCTCGTGGGAGGCGATCGAGCGGGCGGGTATCGACCCCGTATCGCTGCGCGACAGCCAGACGGGCGTGTTCGCCGGGGTGATGTACAACGACTATGGCACCACCCTCAGCGGTGAGGAGTTCGAGGGCTTCCAGGGTCAGGGCAGTGCGGGCAGTGTGGCCTCGGGCCGGGTGTCGTACACGCTGGGGCTTGAGGGTCCGGCGGTGACGGTGGACACCGCGTGTTCGTCGTCGTTGGTGGCGATGCACTGGGCGATGCAGGCGTTGCGGAGCGGTGAGTGCTCGTTGGCGTTGGCGGGTGGTGTGACGGTGATGTCGACTCCTGGGACGTTTGTGGAGTTTTCGCGTCAGCGTGGGTTGTCGCCTGATGGTCGGTGCAAGGCGTTCTCGGATTCGGCTGATGGTGTGGGCTGGTCGGAGGGTGTGGGGGTGGTGGTGCTGGAGCGGTTGTCGGACGCCCGGCGCAATGGCCATGAGGTGCTTGCGTTGTTGCGTGGGTCTGCGGTGAATCAGGATGGTGCGTCGAATGGTCTGACGGCGCCGAATGGTCCGTCGCAGCAGCGGGTGATCCGGCAGGCGCTTGCCAGTGGTGGGTTGTCTGCGGGTGATGTGGATGTCGTGGAGGCGCACGGCACGGGGACCACTCTTGGTGATCCGATCGAGGCGCAGGCGTTGCTGGCGACATACGGGCGTGACCGTGATCCGGAGCGTCCGTTGCTGCTGGGTTCGGTGAAGTCGAACATCGGGCATACGCAGGCGGCTGCTGGTGTGGCGGGTGTCATCAAGATGGTGATGGCGATGCGGCACGGGACGGTGCCGCGGACACTGCATGTGACCGAGCCGTCGTCGCACGTGGACTGGTCGGCGGGCGCGGTCGAGCTGCTGACCGAGCAGACCGTATGGCCGGAGGAAGGCCGCGTACGGCGCGCGGGGGTGTCGTCCTTCGGTATCAGTGGCACGAACGCGCATGTCATTCTGGAGCAGCCGTCGGAAGTGCCCGAGACGGTGGCGACGCAGACTCCCACGGAGAACCCGGCCGAAGCGGTGACGGTTCCCTGGGTGCTTTCGGGTAGGACGCCGGAGGCGTTGCGGGGTCAGGCGGCGCGTTTGTTGTCGTTGGTGGAGGCTCGGCCGGACGTGCGGCCGGTGGATGTCGGGTTCTCGTTGGCGACGGGTCGTTCGGTGTTCGAGCATCGTGCGGTGGTGCTGGCGGCCGGCTCCGCTGATGCGGCGCGTGCGCTGGTGGCGGTGGCCGCCGGTGAACCGGATCCGTTGGCGGTCTCGGGTTCGGTCGCCGGTGGGAGGTCGGCGGTGCTGTTCTCGGGTCAGGGTTCGCAGCGGCTGGGTATGGGGCGTGAGCTGTACGGTCGGTTCCGCGTCTTCGCCGAGGCGTTCGATGCCGTACTCACCTCGCTGGAAGGCCAGTTGGGCCGTTCGCTCCGTGAGGTGATCTGGGGCGAGGACATCGAAGCGCTGAATGAGACGGCCTCCACTCAGCCCGCGTTGTTCGCGATCGAGGTGGCGCTGTTCCGGTTGGTGGAGTCGTGGGGCATCAGGCCCGACTTCGTGGCGGGCCATTCGATTGGCGAGATCGCCGCGGCTCATGTGGCGGGTGTGTTCTCGTTGGAGGATGCCTGTCGTCTGGTGGTCGCGCGGGGCTTGTTGATGCAGGCGCTTCCGGCCGGTGGTGCGATGGTCGCCGTCCAGGCCACCGAGGACGAGATCGTCCCCTGTCTCTCGGACCGGGTGTCGATCGCAGCGGTCAATGGTCCGTCCTCCGTGGTCATCTCCGGTGACGAGGACGCCGTCCTGGAGCTGGCCGTCCGGCTGGCGGACCAGGGACGTAAAACCAACCGCCTTCGGGTCTCGCACGCGTTCCACTCGCCGCTGATGGACCCCATGCTGGACGAGTTCCGTACGGTGGCCGAAGGGCTGGCCTTCCAGCCTCCTCGTATTCCGGTGGTGTCGAATCTGACGGGCGGGCTCGCGTCGGCCGAGGAGCTGTGCTCTCCGGAGTACTGGGTACGGCATGTCCGCGAGGCCGTCCGCTTCGCCGACGGCGTCACCACGCTCACGGCGCAAGGTGTCGCGGCCTTCGTGGAGCTGGGCCCGGACGGCGTGCTCTCCGCTCTCGTGCGGGAGGGCGCGGGAGACGCCGCCGCTGTGGTGCCGGTCCTCCGGAAGGACAGGCCGGAGGAGCTGGCCGCCGTCACCGCGCTGGCTCAGTTGCACACGCATGGTGTGACGGTGGACTGGGGCCGGTTCTTCGTCGGAACCGGTGCGCGGCGGGTGGAGTTGCCCACGTACGCCTTCCAGCACCAGTGGTTCTGGCCGACCGGTCCGCTCGGCGGAACGGGCGACATGCGGGCCGCGGGCCTGGGCCCGGCCGGACATCCGTTGCTGGGCGCCGCGGTCGAACTGGCCGAGGGCGAGGGAATGCTCTTCACCGGCCGTCTCTCGGTCGGAACACATCCATGGCTCGCCGATCATGTGGTGATGGGCCGGGTGCTGCTGCCGGGAACCGCTCTGCTGGAGCTGGCGTTCCGGGCGGGCGACGAGGTCGGCTGCGACCGGGTGGAGGAGCTGACGCTCGCGGCGCCGCTCACACTGCCGGCGCGTGGCGCGGTTCAGACACAGGTACGGGTCGGCGCCGCCGACGACAAGGGCCGGCGTACGGTCACCATCCACTCCCGGCCCGAGGGCGCCGCTGACGTGCCGTGGACACAGCACGCGACGGGCGCACTGGCCGTCGGCGTCCAGGAGCCGGCCACCGGCTTCGACGCCACGGTGTGGCCGCCGAGGGGCGCCGAGGCGCTGGAACTCGACGGCTGCTACGAGCGGTTGGCGGAGATCGGCTTCGTGTACGGTCCGGTCTTCCAGGGTCTTCGTGCCGCCTGGCGCCGTGACGGTGAGATCTTCGCCGAGGTGAGCCTGCCCGAGGGCACCGAGGCGGGAGCGTACGGTCTGCACCCGGCGCTGCTCGACTCCGCCCTGCACGCCTCGCTCCTGGCGGGCGACAGCGCGCGGGAAGGCGGAGGTCTGCCGTTCTCGTGGGAGGGCGTGTCGCTGTTCGCGACCGGTGCCTCGGTGCTGCGTGTACGGATCGCACCGGCCGGCGGCAAGGACGCCGTGTCGATCGCGGTCGCGGACACCTCCGGCGCTCCGGTGGCCTCCGTCGACTCGCTCCTGGTACGAGCCGTGTCGAGCGACGGGCTCGGTGACATCGGGATCCTTGCCACCAACGCACTGTTCCAGCTTGCCTGGGCCCCTGTGGCCCCTGCTCCGGACGTCCCGCCGTCGGTCGCCGTCCTCGGGGCCGACGTGCTGGATCTCGCCGAACCGCTGGCGGGACCGGGTCTCCTGGTCGGGACATACGACGATCTCGCGTCGCTGGCGACGGGGGAGGGGCCGGTGCCGGACACCGTCCTGGTGGGACTGGTGGGACTTGCGGGCGATTCCGACGGCCAGGTCGTGGAGTCCGCGCACACGCTGACGGCGAGCGCGCTGGCCCTGGTACAGGAGTGGCTGGCCGAGCAGCGGTTCGCGGACTCCCGGCTGGTGTTCGTCACCCGGGGCGCGGTCGGGGGCACCGGCGAGGGCGGCGATGGTGAGGCCCGTGCCGTCGATGTGGCGGCGGCCTCCGTCTGGGGCCTCGTACGTTCCGCGCAGACGGAGAACCCGGGCTCCTTCGGGCTGCTGGATCTCGACTCCGGCACGGCGTCGCTCACCGCGCTGCCGCACGCGCTCGGTATGGACGAGCCCGCCCTGCTGATCCGTGACGGTGAGATCTCCGCCGGACGCCTTGTCCGTACGACCGTCCCCTCGGGCGCCGATATCGAGGCCGCCACCGCTCCCGCTACCGATGTCGAGGCCGCTGCCGACGGCGGTACGGGCCCGGTCTGGGACCCCGACGGTACGGTACTGATCACCGGCGGCACAGGCGGCCTGGGCGGTGTGTTCGCGCGGCATCTGGTCACCGAACGAGGAGTCCGCCGCCTGCTGTTGGCGAGCCGACGAGGTACTGAGGCCCCCGGCGCGGCCGAACTGGTCGCCGAACTCACTTTGTACGGTGCCCAGGTGACGGTTGCCGCGTGCGACGCGGCGGACCGGGAGGCGCTGGCCGGGCTGTTGGCGTCGGTGTCGGCCGAGCATCCGCTGACGGCCGTGATCCATACGGCGGGCGTGCTGGACGACGGCACTGTCGGCTCGCTGACGGCCGAGCGGATCGACGCCGTGCTGCGCCCCAAGGCCGACGCGGCCTGGCATCTGCACGAACTGACCCAAGATCTCGGCCTCGCCGCGTTTGTCGTCTTCTCCTCCGTGGCGGGTCTCCTCGGCGGCGCCGGGCAGGCCAACTATGCCGCCGCGAACACCTTCCTCGACGCACTGGTCGAACGCCGAAGGGCCGAGGGCCTGCCGGGCGTATCGCTGGCCTGGGGCCCCTGGGACCGGATCGGAGGCATGACCGGCGGCGGTATGACGGGCGGCGGTATGACGGGCGCTGTCACCGAGTCGGACATGCGGAGGTTGGCGCGCTCGGGCATGCCACCGCTCTCCGTCGACCAGGGTGTGGCGCTCTTCGATGCCGCGCTCGCCACGGGCCTGACGGCTCTCGTCCCCGTACGGCTGGATCTTCCCGCGCTCCGCGCGCAGGGCGAAGTACCGTCCGTACTCAGGGCGTTGATCCCGGCACGTTCGCGCCGGAGCGCGGTGACCGGATCGGCCACCGCGACCGGTCTGATCGCTCGGCTGGCCGGACTCACCGCCGTGGAGCGACGGGAAGCCCTTCTGGATCTCGTGCGGAGTCAGGTCGCCCTGGTGCTCGGACACGCCGACGGTGGAGCCGTCGACGCCGTATCCCAGTTCCGGGACCTGGGCTTCGACTCGCTGACGGCGATCGAACTGCGTAACCGGCTGAGTACGGTCACCGGCCTGCGCCTCACCGCCACGCTGATCTTCGACTACCCGACCGCGACGGCTCTGGCGGACCATCTACGCGACGAGCTGTTCGGGAGCGAGGCCGAGACCGAGGCGTCTGTCCCGCTCCGGCTTCTGCCGTCGACAGCGGACGATCCGATCGTGGTCGTGGGGATGAGCTGCCGGTTCCCGGGCGGGGTGGCGTCGCCGGAGGATCTGTGGCGGCTGGTCACCGAGGGCACGGACGCGATCTCCGAGTTCCCGGCCAATCGTGGCTGGGACGTGGAGTCGCTCTACCACCCGGACCCGGACCACGCCGGTACGTCGTACACCCGCTCGGGCGGATTCCTCCAGAGCGCAGGCGATTTCGATCCGGTGTTCTTCGGTATGTCGCCGCGTGAGGCGTTGGCGACGGATTCGCAGCAGCGGTTGCTGCTGGAGGCGTCGTGGGAGGCGATCGAGCGGGCCGGTATCGACCCGCACTCACTGCGCGACAGCCAGACGGGCGTGTTCGCGGGGGTGATGTACAGCGACTACGGAACGACGCTGAACGGCAAGGAGTTCGAGGGCCATCAGGGCCAGGGCAGTGCGGGCAGCGTGGCCTCGGGCCGGGTGTCGTACACCTTCGGTTTCGAAGGTCCCGCGGTGACGGTGGACACGGCGTGTTCGTCGTCGCTCGTCGCGATGCATCTGGCCGCTCAGGCGTTGCGGGGCGGTGAGTGCTCGTTGGCGTTGGCGGGTGGTGTGACGGTGATGTCGACTCCTGGGACGTTTGTGGAGTTTTCGCGTCAGCGTGGGTTGTCGCCTGATGGTCGGTGCAAGGCGTTCTCGGATTCGGCTGATGGTGTGGGCTGGTCGGAGGGTGTGGGTGTGGTGGTGCTGGAGCGGTTGTCGGATGCGCGGCGTCGTGGTCATGAGGTGCTTGCGTTGTTGCGTGGGTCTGCGGTGAATCAGGATGGTGCGTCGAATGGTCTGACGGCTCCGAATGGTCCGTCGCAGCAGCGGGTGATCCGGCAGGCGCTTGCGAGTGGTGGGTTGTCTGCGGGTGATGTGGATGTCGTGGAGGCGCACGGCACGGGGACCACGTTGGGTGATCCGATCGAGGCGCAGGCGTTGCTGGCGACGTACGGGCGTGACCGCGATCCGGAGCGTCCACTGCTTCTCGGGTCGGTGAAGTCGAACATCGGGCATACGCAGGCGGCTGCTGGTGTGGCTGGCGTGATCAAGATGGTGATGGCGATGCGGCACGGGGTTCTGCCTCGGACGCTTCACGTTGACGCGCCGTCGTCGCATGTGGACTGGCAGGCGGGCGCGGTGGAACTGCTCACCGAGCAGACCGTATGGCCCGAGGCGGACCATGTACGGCGTGCCGGTATCTCGTCGTTCGGCATCAGCGGTACAAACGCTCACGTCATCCTTGAGCAGCCGACGGTCGTCACCGAGACCGAGGCAGGGACGTCCACGGAGAACCCGGCCGAAGCGGTGACGGTTCCCTGGGTGCTTTCGGGCAGGACGCCGGAGGCGTTGCGGGGGCAGGCGGCGCGTTTGTTGTCGTTGGTGGAGGCACGGCCGGACGTGCGGCCGGTGGATGTCGGGTTCTCGTTGGCGACGGGTCGTTCGGCGTTCGAGCATCGTGCGGTGGTGCTGGCGGCCGGCTCCGCTGATGCGGCGCGTGCGCTGGCGGCGGTGGCCGCCGGTGAACCGGATCCATTGGCGGTCTCGGGCTCGGTCGCCGGCGGGAAGTCGGCGGTGCTGTTCTCGGGTCAGGGTTCGCAGCGGCTCGGTATGGGCCGTGAGCTGTACGGGCGATTCCCGGTGTTCGCGGAGGCGTTCGACTCGGTACTGACTGTGCTGGACGGCCAGTTGGGCGGGTCGCTGAGGGATGTGATCTGGGGCGAGGACGCCGAAGCGCTGAATGGGACGGCCGTCACGCAGCCCGCGCTGTTCGCGATCGAGGTGGCGCTGTTCCGGCTGGTCGAGTCGTGGGGCATCAGGCCCGACTTCGTGGCGGGCCATTCGATCGGTGAGATCGCCGCCGCCCATGTGGCCGGTGTCCTCTCGCTGGAGGACGCCTGCGCTCTTGTCGTGGCCCGTGGATCCCTGATGCAGGCGTTGCCGGCCGGTGGTGCGATGCTCGCGGTCCAGGCCACCGAGGACGAGGTCGCCTCGTATCTCTCGGACCGGGTGTCGATCGCGGCGGTCAATGGTCCGTCCTCGGTGGTGATCTCCGGCGCGGAGGGCGCGGTCCTGGAGGTGGCGACCCAACTGGAGGCCCTGGGACGGAAGTCGAGTCGTCTTCGGGTGTCGCACGCGTTCCATTCGCCGCTGATGGATCCGATGCTGGCGGAGTTCCGAGCGGTTGTGGAGGGGCTGGTGTTCCGGGCGCCTCGTATTCCGGTGGTGTCGAATCTGACGGGCGGGCTCGCGTCGGCCGATGAGCTGTGTTCTCCGGAGTACTGGGTACGGCATGTCCGCGAGGCCGTCCGCTTCGCCGACGGCGTACGGACTCTGGCCGAGCAAGGCGTGACCGCCTTCCTGGAGCTGGGTCCCGACGGGGTTCTGTCCGCCATGGCTCAGGAGTGCGCGCCGGAAGCGGCCGTGACCGTACCGATCCTCCGCAGGAACCGGGACGAGGAGCTGACCGCTCTCACCGCGCTGGCTCAGCTGCATACGCGCGGTGTGACGGTGGACTGGGGCCGGTTCTTCGCCGGAACCGGTGCGCGGCGGGTGGAGTTGCCCACATACGCCTTCCAGCACCAGTGGTTCTGGCCGGCCGCCTCGCTGTCCGGAGCCGGTGACATGCGCGCGGCGGGGCTCGGTTCCGCCGGGCATCCGCTGCTGGGCGCGGCCGTCGAACTGGCCTCCGGTCAAGGCGTGTTGTTCACCGGTCGGCTCTCCGTGCAGTCGCATCCATGGCTCGCCGACCACAGGGTGATGGGCCGGACCCTGCTGCCCGGGACCGCCCTGCTGGAGCTGGCTGTCCGAGCGGGTGACGAGGTGGGCGGCGACCGGGTCGAGGAGCTGACGCTCGCGGCACCGCTGGTCCTGCCCGAGCGCGGGGCCGTACAGGTACAGGTCGCCGTAGGCACTCCCGACGGGTCGGGCCGTCGCACGCTGGGCATCTACTCACGGCCCGAGGATGCCGTCGACGCGCCGTGGACGCAGCATGCCACGGGCACGCTGAGCACCGGCGGCCCCATCGGCGGTACCGGGACGGCGCACACCGGCTTCGACGCCACGGTGTGGCCGCCGAGGGGCGCCGAGGCGCTGGAACTCGACGGCTGCTACGAGCGGTTCGCGCAGTTCGGTTTCGCGTACGGACCGGTGTTCCAAGGGCTCCGAGCCGCGTGGCGTCGCGACGGTGAGATCTTCGCCGAGGTGAGCCTGCCCGAGGGCAGCGAGGCGGGGGAGTACGGTCTGCATCCGGCCCTCCTCGACTCGGCCCTGCACGCGTCCCTGCTCGCCGATGACGGCCAGGAGGGCACCGGAGGTCTGCCGTTCTCGTGGGAGGGCGTCTCGCTGCACGCGACGGGCGCTTCCGCTCTACGGGTACGGATCGCTCCGTCCGGAGGCAAGGACGCGGTGTCGATCGCGGTCGCGGACACCTCCGGGGCCCCGGTCGCCTCCGTCGACTCGCTGCTCGTACGGGCCGTGTCCGGCGAGCAGTTGCCCCCGTCCGAGGGAAGCGGCACGGACGCGCTGTTCGCGGTGGAGTGGATCCCCGTCACAGCCGGTTCGGCCGTGCCCGGGGTGGTGGCCCTCGTCGGGCCGGACCATTTCGGGCTCGCCGGCGCTGTCACCGCGTCGGGCCCGAGTGTCGAGGCGTACGACGATCTGGCGTCGCTCGCGGCGGCGGACGGCCCGGTGCCGGATGTGGTGCTGGTTCCGGTGCGCGGTGAGACGGCCGATGCGGCTTCCGGTGGCGATGCCGTGCCCGGATCCGTACGCGCCGTCCTGGCCAGGACGCTGGAGCAGGTGCGGCACTGGGCGACCGAGGTCCGGTTCGCCGGATCGCGTCTGCTGTTCGTCACCCGGTGCGCGGTGGCGGTGGACGGCGGCGGTGTGTCCGATCTTGCGGCGGCTGCCGTCTGGGGCCTGGTGCGGTCGGCGCAGTCGGAGAATCCGGGCTGCTTCGCCCTGCTCGATCTCGGCCCGGCGGCCGGTTCCGGGGATACGGCGCCCGCCCTCGACGGCCTCACCCGTCTCGGGGAAGCTCTCGGCTCGGACGAACCCCAACTGGTGCTCCGGGGGCGCGAGATCAGGGCCGCGAGGCTCGAACGCGCACCCCTCCCGGCCCCGGTCACGGAGGATGCCCCGACCGACGCGTCCTCCCTGACCGACCCGACCTACTCGACCGACCCGACCGCCCCGCCACTCCGGCCGGCGCGTCCACCCCCGTCACCCCGGCCACCTGGGAGCGAGGCGGCACAGTCCTCCTCACCGGTGGAACCGGCGGGCTCGGCGCAGTCCTCGCCCGGCACCTGGTCGCGGAGCGCGGCGTACGGAGGCTGCTGTTGCTCAGCCGCCGAGGCATCGGCGCCGAGGGTGCCCAGGACCTCGTCCACGAGTTGACCGGCCTCGGGGCCGAGGTGACCGCCGCCGCCTGTGATGTCGCCGACCGCGCCGCGCTGGCCGGCGTACTGGCCGCGGTGCCCGCCGAGCATCCGGTGACGGCCGTGGTGCACGCGGCGGGTGTGCTGGACGACGGCACCATCGGCTCGCTGACACCCGAGCGGCTGGACACCGTCCTGCGTCCCAAGGCCGACGCCGCCTGGCATCTGCACGAACTGACGCGGGACCTCGATCTCACCGCGTTCGTCGTGTTCTCGTCCGTGGCCGGTGTGTTCGGCGGTGCGGGCCAGGGCAACTACGCCGCCGCCAACACCTTCCTGGACGCGCTGATGGCGCACCGCGCGGACGAGGGTCTGCCCGGCGTATCGCTGGCATGGGGTCCGTGGGAGGGGTCGGGCGGGATGACCGGCACCGTGTCCGAGGCGGACATGCGACGGCTGGCGCGCTCGGGCATGCCGCCGCTCCCCGCCGCCCGGGGCGTGGAGCTCTTCGACGCGGTGGCCACCGGCACCCGGGCGCTGATGGTCCCCGTACAGCTGGACCTGCCGGCCCTGCGGGCCGCCCGGGGTGAGATCCCGCCGCTGCTCCGGAGCCTCATCCGTACGACCTCCCGGCGGTCCGCCACGGCCACGGCCGCTCCGCGGGCGGCGGACACGCTCGCACGACGGCTGACCGGGCTGACCGACGAGGAGCGCCGTGAGGTACTGCTGAAACTGGTACGGGACCAGGCCGCCGTGGTGCTCGGACACACGGACGGGACGGCGATCGGGGCCACGCGCCAGTTCCAGGAACTCGGCTTCGACTCGCTGACGGCGGTGGACTTCAGGAACCGGCTCAACGCCGCGACCGGACTGCGCCTGCCCGCCACCCTCCTGTTCGACCACCCCACGGCGGCCGATGTCGTGGACCATCTCCACTCCCAGCTCGTCACGGAGGAGGTCACCGGGACCGGCTCCGTACTCGCCGGGCTCGACCAGTTGGAGAAGGCGATCGCGGAACTGACCGTCGACGCACAGGAGTTCAAGCATGTCGCCGGACGGATCGAGGTGCTGAGGACGAAGTGGGCGGCGCTGCGCCGCGAACCTGCGGACGGCACGGGCGAGTTCGATCTCGACGCGGCGTCGGACGACGACGTGTTCGCGCTTCTCGACGACGAACTGGGTTTGTCCTGACAGCGGATGCGGGCCGTCCGGCCGGAAGTGACCCGGGCCGCGGGGTCCGATGGCGGTCCGGCCGGGCGTCCATGGTGGGTTCCGTCACGGCGGGGCGCCGAGAGACTAGGGAATTTCCCACTGTCCGCCCTAGTGGAATGGGATGGCCGGGCACCGGACCGTCATGGCTGTCGATCCGTGTGACAATGCCGTACGGGTCCCGGACGTCCCGCAGTTGCGGACCGCCGGGCGGTCCGGATCGCTCGACCCAGCTCTGAGGAGGATGCGACACGATGACGACGTCCACCGAGGAGAGCCTCTGGGCACGGTGCTTCCATCAGGCATCGGACAGCCCGAGACAGCTCTTCTGTTTCCCCCACGCGGGTGGCTCGGCGTCTTTCTACTTCCCGGTGTCCGCACAACTGTCGTCCGTGGCCGAGGTGTTCTCGGTGCAGTACCCGGGACGGCAGGACCGGCGCAAGGAGACCAGCCCCGACGACATCGGCACCATGGCCGACCAGGTCTACGCGGCACTGCGCAGACAGCTCCACACGCGGCCGACGACGTTCTTCGGGCACAGCATGGGCGCGACGCTCGCCTTCGAGGTCGCACGGCGGTACGAGGCGGACGGCGGTGAGCTCTCCCGTCTCTTCGCCTCGGGCCGGCGCGCGCCGTCGCGCCACCGCGACGAGAACGTGCACCGCCTCAGCGACGACGGCATCGTCGCGGAGCTGAAGCTGCTCTCCGGTACCAATTCGGCCCTGCTCGGCGACGAGGAGATCCTGCGCCTCATCCTGCCGGCGATCCGTAGCGACTACCGCGCCATCGAGACCTACCGGTGCGAGCCGGGCGCGGTCGTGCGCGCGCCGATCTCCGTACTCACGGGCGACAGCGATCCGAAGACCACGCTGGACGAGGCCGAGGACTGGCGCGGACACACCACGGGAGCGTTCGAGCTGAAGGTCTTCCCGGGCGGGCACTTCTTTCTCAGCGCCCAGGCGCCCGCCGTGATCGATCTTCTGCGCGACCATCTGACGTCCGGCTGACGCCTACCGGCCGGCCCCCGGGGCACCACGCACGACATGTCCCCCCACCACCCTCTCCTCCCCCGCTCCGTCCCACACCGCGCGGAGCACCGAGCGCCGGACGCCGTCGAGGACCGGATGCCCCCGAATGCCGTACCCCGGAAGGGAGTTGCTCTTCCGGAACGGTGTCCTGTCCGGGCATCCGCGGCGCGGTCCGTATGCCATGATCTCGATTTCCGAACGACTTCTGGCGTCTGCAAGACGGTGGTGAGTGATCCAGTCCTCGTGGGGTAGTCCCCAGGCATCGATTGGTCGATGACCTGCTCAGCGCGCCCGGAGCCACCGGCGCCAGTGGCTCCACGGGTACGGGATCCTTGATCGCGCACCCGCGCGTCCGGTCGATCGTTGTTCCTTCAACTACGTTGTGCGGGATGTCACCGGCGAGTCAGTGCGTCTGTTGTGTCCCCTGAGATGCGAGGAGACCTCGATGCCGGATCAGGCCGATCTCATGGGTTTGTCCAGCGCCCTGGTCGGCCGCGCCGGTGAGCTGCGGGTGCTGACGCGCCACGCCGAGGCCGCGCGCGCCCGGCGCGCGGGTCTGGTGCTGCTGTCGGGACCGGCCGGTATCGGCAAGACGAGCCTGCTCCGTGCCTTCCTGAAGACCGATGCCTGCCGGAACATGGCGGTGCTGTACGGCTCGTGCCGCCAGGTCGTGGGCGGCGCCGGGTACGGCGGGGTGCGGGAGCTGTTCGGCTCCCTCGGTCTCAGCGGCGAGGATGCCGGACGGTCACCCCTGTTGCGCGGCCTCGCCCGGCGCGCGCTGCCCGCGCTCACCCCGGGACCCGCCGACGACGCGACGGCGGGCGCTTCCGGCGTCTATCCCGTGCTGCACGGGCTCTACTGGCTCGCCGCGAATCTGATGGCCGACCGTCCGCTCGTACTGGTCCTCGACGATGTGCAGTGGTGTGACGAACGCTCCCTGCGCTGGGTCGACTTCCTGCTGCGGCGCGCCGACGGTCTGCCGCTGCTGGTGGTGCTCGCGCAGCGCGGCGAGACCGCGCCCGTCGCGCCCGTCGCCCTCGCGGACATCGCCGCGCAGCACGGTCCCACCCTGCTCCGGCTCGCGCCGCTGACCGTCGAGGACGTGGCGGAGATGGCGAGCGGGATCTTCCTGGACCCGGTCGGTCCCGGCTTCGCCGAGCGCGCCGCCGCCGTCTGCGGCGGCAACCCCTTCATTCTCAGCCGGCTGCTGGCCGAGCTGCGCGCCGAAGGGGTACGGCCCGACGAGAAGGGCGAGCAACGACTCGCCGAGGCGGGCGGGCAGGTGGTCACCCTCTCGGTCGGCGCGCTGCTGGACCGGCAGCCGCCCTGGGTGCGCGAGGTGGCCAGAGCGATCGCGGTCCTCGGCGAGGAGTCCGCCGATCTCCTCTCCGCGCTGGCCGGTGTGCCGCCCTCGCTCGTGGCCGATGCGCTGCTCGTCCTGCGGCGCGCCGAACTGCTGGCGCCGGGGCGGCCGGATCTGGTGCACGACGTGGTGCGTTCGGCCGTGCTGGAATCCGCCGGCGCGCGGGCGCCCGCCGAGCTGCGGGCGGCCGCGGCCCTCCTGCTGAGCGACGCGGGCCGGCCCGCCGAGGAGGTCGCGGGCCTGTTGATGCTGCTGCCCGCCGTGACCCAGCCGTGGATGCCGGGAGTGCTCCGTGAGGCCGCGGTCCAGGCCGAGCGCAGGGGCGCGCCCGAGGCCGCGGTCCGGTATCTGCACCGGGTGCTGGAGGTCGAGCCGCACAGTGTGCCGGTCCGCGTCCAGATGGCCGCGTCGCTGGCGGAGACCAACCCGCCGGAGGCCGTCCGGCTGCTGGAGGAGGCGCTGGCCAGGGCCGGTGACATCCGTACGAGGGCGACGGTCGCCGTGCGGTACGGCATGACATGTCTGGCCGTGCAGCAGGCGCCGGCCGGCGTCCGGGTGCTGGAGGAGGTGCTGGCGGCCCTGGAGGCCGAGCTGCCCGCCAGGCCCGATCCCGCCGACCGCGAGCTGCACACCCTGGTCGAATCGGTCCTGCTGATCGTCGGCGCGGACGAGAAGGCGACGGTCTCGGCGGCCAGGGACCGGGCCGCGCGGCTGGCCTTACCGCCCGGCGACACCCGCGCCCAGCGGCAGAAGCTCGCGATGATGACGGTGCTGGCAGCGATGGACGGCCACTGCGCGGAGCGTACGGTCGCACAGGCCCGCCGGGCCATGTGCTTGCCCGGAGCCGAGCTGGAGAGCTGGTCGCTGCTCGCCTCGTCGTTCGTGCTCGGCCTCGCCGACGAGGTGGGCGAGGCCCTGGACGCGCTGGACGGTCTCCTCCGGCGCAGCCAGGAGACGGCCGCGGTCTGGACCTATGTGCTCGGGCTCTCCGCCCGTGCCCTCGTCCTGCACAGCGTGGGCGCCGTGCCGGACGCGCTGGCCGACGCGCAGACGGCCATCGAGATCACCGGTGAGGAGCGATGGGGCGACAGCGCCGCGATGCCGCGGATCGCGCTCGCGACCGTGCTGCTCGACCGCGACGAGCCCGCGCGCGCCGAGGAACTGCTCCTGGGGATCGGGCGACCGCGCCTGGACCGGTTCGTCATCGAGTACCACTGGTATCTGATGGCCCGCGCCCGTGCCCGGTGGGCGCTCGGTGACCGCGAGAGGGCCCTCGGCCTCTTCCTGGACTGCGGCGACTCGCTGAGGGAATCGCGGTTCACCAATCCGGCGTTCCTCCCGTGGTGGGCCGAGGCGGCCTCGCTGCTCGCCGTCATGAACCGCGCCGACGAGGCCCGGGAGATCACCGAGTACGGCGCCGATCTGGCCGCCGGATGGGGCACGGCCCGCGCGCTCGGTCTCGCGGCTCTGGCCCGAGGGGTGATCACGTCCGGCGCTGCGGGCATCGAGCTGCTCACCGAATCGGTCCGGCTCCTGGCGGGCTCACCCGCCAGATCCGCGCACGCGCGGGCCGAATTCCTGCTCGGCCGCGCGCTGTTGAGGACCGGTGACCAGCGTGGCGCCCGCGAACATCTGCGTACCGCCACCGACCTCGCCCAGCGCTGCGGCGCGCTGGCCCTCGCCGGGACCTCCCGCGAACTGCTGGTCACCGCCGGCGGCAGGATGCGGAGGATGAGCGCCTCACCGCTGGACATGCTGACCGGAATGGAGCGCAGGGTGGCGGGTCTCGCCGCCTCGGGAGAGAGCAACCGTTCCATCGCCGAGTCCCTCTTCGTGACCGTACGCACCATCGAGACGCATCTGACCAGCGTCTACCGGAAGCTGGGTGTCAGCCGGCGGACCGAACTGGGCGCCATTCTGCACACTCCGGACATCCCCGACGGACAACCACCGGGCTGGGTGATCGAGTCACGCTGGCGACGCTGAAGCGAACGGAGCGAGGCGGTGCGCGTGACCGGCCGGAATGACAAATGTCTGAGCACGCGGTCCACGCGGTGGGCGTACGGTCCGGACATCCACGACGACGAACTTCCGCTGTTCGAGCGCCGGCGCGAACAGACGGTGCTGCGCTCGGTGCTGGCCGAGCTGAGCGGTGGGCGCGCGGCGGTCGTGACACTCACCGGGAGACCGGGACACGCGCAGAACGCCCTGCTGGGCTGGGCCGCGCGGCTGGCCGGGGAGAGCGGATCACGGGTGCTGCGCGCGCAGGCGGCCCCGGCCGAGCGGGAGTTGCGCTACGGGGTGGTCGTCCAGCTCATGACGGCGCTGCACGGGCCTGTCCCCGTGGGCGGTCCGGCGCACGGGGACGGTCGGGTCCCGTACTCCCTGCGGGCCCTGACCGGACGGGACGGGTGTGACGACCGTTCGGTGCCCGGACACCTCCATCCGCTCCCGGGGCTCCGGGGACTTCTGCGCGCCGCCCGCACCACGCCGACACTGCTGGTCGTCGAGGACACCCAGTGGCTCGACGCCGCCTCACGGCACTGGCTGGAGACACTGGTCCGGCGGCTGACTCCGGACACACCGGTCGCGATCATGGCGAGCGCCAGCACACTGTCCGCCGGAGGACCCGACTGGCTGAGCGCTCTGCCCACGGCCCCGGTGCCCGTGAAGCGGCTCGTGGTGCACGGTCTGAGCGAGGGCGGTGTCGCCGCGGCCGTGCGGCTGATCTGCGGCGCCTCCGGCGACCCGCGGTTCACCCGGGCGGCCAGGACCGCCACCGGAGGCAATCCCACCGCGCTGTACGAGGTGCTGCGGCGCTTCGCCGGCCAGGGCCATGAACCGGTCGCCGCCCGGCTGCCCGAGCTGAAGGCGGTCGCCACGGAGGTCGTCGGCGACCTGGTCACCCACGCGCTCGGCGGTCTGCCCGTGGAAGTGACCACACTTCTGCGGACGCTGGCGGTCTGCGGTGACCTGCTGCCCTTCTCCCTCGTGTGCGCCGTGGCCGGACTGCGGCCGGCCGTCGGCCGCGACCTGCGCGCGATGCTGGAGGCGGCCGGTCTGATCACCTCCGCCGGGATGAAGGCTCTGATCTGTCCGATGGTGAAGGCCCGGCTGCTGGAGGACATGCCCGCCGACGAACGGGCCGCTCTCCACTCCGGCGCCGCCGAACAGGCCCATCGGGCATCCGTGAACGACGAGGACCTCACCCGCCTTCTGCTGCGTTCACCGCCGTTGGGCTCCTCGTGGGCCGTCCCCGTACTGCGCCGCGGCTTCGCCGCCGCCCTGCGCGCCGAGAACCACGACAACGCGGTCGCGTGTCTGACCCGCGCCCTGCGTGAGCCGCTGGAGCCGGACCAGCGTGCCCGGCTGAGCATGGAACTGGCCGCCGTCGAGGCGGTCCGCTCACCCGAGGCCGGTGACCGCAGACTGGCCGAACTCGTGCGCGCGCGCGGCGATGTCCCGGCCGGGCTGAGGGTTCGCGCCGTCGATCTGGCGCTCGCCCGGGGCAACAGCGACACGGTCCGCAGATCCGCCGCCGAGGCGCTGCACGACGCCCACGACGGTGAACGGGACGGCCTGATCGCGCTGTTCTGGCTGGCCGACGCGGCCAAGGACGACACCGAGCCGATGGTGCCCGAGGTGCCCGCGCTCCCCGACCTGCCCCCGGGGCCCGCCCAGGCGGGGGTACGGGCCTGGCAGCTCGCCGCGCGGGGCGAGGACCGGGGGACGACCAGGGAGCTGGCGCGTGCCGCGCTGGCCGGCGGCGGGCCCGGCGCCGCCCTGTTCCTTCCCCGGCTGGCCGCCTGCAAGGCACTGATCCTGACCGACGACTGCACGGAGGCGGCCACCGGGCTGACCGCCCTGCTCGCCGCCTCCCGCCGCGATCACCTCCCCGCCGCGGTCGCGCGGGTGCTGACCGTACGGGCCGAACTGCATCTGCGTACGGGCATGCTGGATGCCGCCGAACGGGACGCCGAGGCCGCCGAGCGCGCGCTGCCGCCGGCGAGCCGCCATCCGCTCATCGCGCCCGAGCTGACGGCCCTGCGGATCGCCACCGCTCTGGAAGCGGGGCGCCACGAGCGGGCGAGGTCGCTCGCCGCCGCGCCCGCGCCCGCCGGGGCCGCGGACGGTGTGGCCTGGTCCTCGCTGCTGCTCGCCAGGGCGCAGCTCGCCGCCGTCGAGGAGCGGTGGACCGAGGCGCTGGAGCTGTCCAAGGAGTGCGGCCGGCTGCTGCTGCGCCGTGGGTGGAGCAACCCGGCGCTGCTGTGCTGGCGCCCGCTGGCCGCCACGGCCGGCCTGGCGCTCGGCGACCGCGCCGAGGCGGCCCGGCTGAGCCTCTCGGAGCTGACGCTCGCCCGCCGCTGGGGCACGGCGAGCGCGCTCGGGCTGGCCGAGCTGTGGGCCGGACCGATGACCGGCACGGGTGGCAGGCCGGTGGTCAGGGCCCGTGGCGCGACACGCGTGCTGCGGGACTCGCCCGCCCGGCTGGCCCACGCGTGGGGGCTCGTCCAACTGGCCGCCGCCGAGCTGGAGGAGGGCGACCGGCACGCCGCCGCGCGTACCGCCGAGGAGCTGTCCGCCTTCGTCACCGCCTATCCGTCGAGCCGGATCGCCGTGTCCTTGCGCCGGTTCGCCGAGCGGCTGGACGAACCGGTCACGCCCTCGCCGCCCGCGCCGCCGCGCGAGTGGACAACGCTGTCGAAGGTCGAACAGCGCACGGCGACCTTCGCCGGGCGCGGCCACGGCAACCGGGAGATCGCCGAACTGCTGTCGGTGAGCAGGCGCACGGTGGAGCTGCGACTGAGCAACACCTACCGCAAGCTCCGTATCACCGGCCGTGAGGAACTGTGCGAGTTGGTCAAGGCCATGGAAGGACGGCCGACGGATGCTTCTTGAGCGGGACACCGAACTGGCGCACGTGGGCACCGCTCTGAGAGCCGCCGAAGAAGGCACGTCGTCGTCCATACTGCTCTCCGGTCCGCTCGGCATCGGAAGATCCGCCCTGCTGCGGTGCCTGCCCGGCCTCTGCGCGGGCGAGGACGTACGTGTCCTGCGCGCCAACGCCGCTGCGACGGAACAGGACTTCGCCTTCGGGGTGGTGCGCCAGCTCTTCGACAGCCTGGTGGCCGGCGCGCCGGAGGCGGACCGTACGCGCTGGGCGGGTGAGGCGGGCGGTCTCACCCGGATCTTCACCGCCGGCACCGTGCCCGACGACCGCGGCCGGGGTGACCGCCGGGGCCGCGGCCGGGACGGCACGCGGGCGTCCGGCCACGAGTCCGGCCACGGGTTCGGCCTCCCCTCTGCCGCCACCGCGCACGGCATTGGGGAGAGCCGGGAGGACGCCGATTCCGAGGCGATCCTGTACGGTCTCCGGTCACTGCCGGCCTGCCTCGGCTCGAACGGCCGGCTGCTGATCCTCGTCGACGATCTGCAATGGGCGGACGTTCCTTCGCTGCGCTGGCTCGCCCACCTCGCCAAACGGCTGGACGGACTGCGCGCCGTACTCGTCTGCGCGCTACGGGACGGCGAGCCGAGGGCCCGGCATCCCCTGGTACGTGAGGTCGCCCAATCCGCCGCGCGCGTGCTGAGGCCCGCGCCGCTGTCGCTCGACGCCGCCCGGGCCCTGGTCCGTGAGCGGCGCGGCGGCCCCGGGCACGAGGAGTACGCGCGCGCCTGCCACGAGGTCTCCGGCGGCAATCCGCTGTTCCTGATGTCGGTACTGCTGGGCACGGCGGCGCGCGGCTTCCCGCCGACCGCGGACCACATCGGGCAGGTGCGCGCACTGCGGCCCGCCGAACTGCGGGACCGGCTGGCGAGCCATCTGCGGACCCAGACACCCGCCGTGCGCGACCTGGCCGCGGCGGTCGCCGCCCTGGGCGACCACGCGGAGCCCGCGCTCGTCGCCCAGCTGGCCGGGCTGGACGAGATCGGCTTCGGCGCCGCGCGCCGCGCGCTGGAGGAGACGGGACTGCTGACCGGTGCCCGGGAGCCCCGCTTCACCCACCGTGTCGTCCAGGACGCGATCGAGCTCTCGATGACACCGGCCGAGCGCGAACGCACGCACGCCGACGCGGCGGATCTGCTGTACCGCAGCGGCTTTCCGGCCGAACAGGTCGCCGCCCACCTGATGGCCGTCACCGGTCCGGGCCGCTCCTGGTCCCTGCCGGTGCTGCGGTCCGCCGCCGACAGCGCGCTGCGCCGGGGCGCGCCGGAGACCGCGGCCCGCTATCTGCGCCGCGCGCTGCTCGCCCACCGTGCCCAGGACACCGGACGGGCCCGGCTGCTCGTCGATCTGGCCACCGCGGAGCGGGCGTTCGACCCGGAGGCGTGCGAGCGCCATGTCGTCCAGGCGATCCCCCTGCTCACCACCGCCAGGGACCGCGCCGCCGCCGCGCTGCGCATCCCGCCGACGCTGCTCGGCGCGGTGCCTCCCGCGACGGCCGCCCTGCTGCGCGCCGCGGCAGCCGAACTCGGCGCGCAGGCCCGCCTGGACGAACCGGCGCGCGAGCTGGCACTGCGCCTCGAAGCGCGGCTGCGGCACTGCGGGCACGAGAATCCGGGCGAGCTGGCCTCGGCGGCCGAACGTCTGCGTGAGCTGGGCGAGGATCCACCGCTCGGCTCGGCGGGCGAACGCGAGCTGGTGGCCGTCCTGCTCTGCGCGGGCACGCTCACCGGCCGGCTCACCGCGGCCGGAGCCGCCCGCACGGCCAACCGCGTCCTGGAACGCGAACCGGCCGCCTCGGCGGGCGCGTACACCGGACTGCCGCTGGTGGTGATGACACTGTTCGCGGCGGAATCGATACGAGGTGTCGGTTCCTGGCTGTCCAGCGAACAGCAGACCCGGCGGCAGAACACCACCGGCGCCGACGGCGTACTCCTGTTCGCGGAACGGGCGTTGGCCCTTGTCATGCAGGGCAGGCACGGCCAGGCGCGCGAATATCTGGAACGCGCCATGGGACTGGCCGACGCGGACTGGCGCGAGAGCGCCGTACTCGTCCTGTGCGCCGTCGCGTTCGAGCTGCGCGATCCGGCGCTCGGCGAGCGCGTCCTGAACCGGGCGCACCGCCGTAGGTTCACCGGCCTGGCCGTGACCGTGACATTACGGATCCTCCAGGCATCGGTGGACGCCCAGCGCGGTCGCCGCGCCAGGGCACTGGAGAGCCTGCTGGTCTGCGGCCGGCGGCTGGAGGCGTCGGGCTGGGAGAACTCGGCGCTCTTTCCGTGGCGTCCTCACGCGATCGGCCTTCACCACCGGCTCGGTGACTCGCACGCCGCACTGGCACTGGCCGAGGAGGAGCACGCCTGGGCCGCGGCCTGGGGAGCGCCGACCGGCCTCGGACGCGCCCTGCGCCTCAAGGGCTGGCTCCACGGCGGCCAGGGCGTTCCGCTGCTGCGCGAGGCCGTCGGCGTACTGCGCGGCTCCACGCACAGCCTCGAACTCGCCAGAACGCTGGTGCTGCTGGGCCGGCGGCTCGGCGGCGGCCCGGAGGCGGAGTCCGCCCTGCGCGAGGCGGGCGCGATCGCCGCCGCCTGTGGGGCTCCGTGGCTGGTCGAACAGGCCGAGCACGGCCTCGGTACGCCCGCACCGCCACCGCGTACGGCCGTACTCACCCGCAGTGAGCGCCGGGTCGTCTCCCTTGTCGGCCGCGGCCTCACCAATCAGGAAATTGCGGGTGAACTCGGTGTGAGTTCCAGGGCCGTCGAGAAGCATCTGACGAATTCCTATCGGAAACTCGGCATCTCGGGCCGGCACGAACTGGCGGGCGCTCTCCCCGCGTAGCATGCGAACACATATGTGTTAACGGCGTGCTACGGACGGTGTGACCGGAGCGACGGCTGCGCCCGGTGGTTCGGTCACACCGCGCCGGACGTGCCCCGGCGGAACCTCAAAGGCGGCTCAATTGCAGGATGGGTGCCCGGTCGGCCCCGCCCGTCATGCCGTGATTTGCCCATCCCGTGCCGTCGCCATTGCGGACCGAACCTTCCCCGGGTTCGACCACAGCTTTAGCCCGATGAACAGGGGACCTTGTTGACGCGCGAGCGCGCGGTTACCTAGTCTCAATTTCGGTAAATGGATAACCGGTCAATGGGTACAGGTAAGGCCGGATACCACTGCTAATTGACGCATAGCGTCGTTGTCAATTCCCAGAGAACCGGGGGACCCGAAAGGATGGCGGTCTTGTGGCGATTGCCGCACTCGTAGACTCGGCGCAGCTCAACCCCACCGAACTCGTACCCGACCAGCACGGGCGCGGAGGTGCCCAGCAGTTCGACCAGGCGGGGCTCTGCATGGCCTCGCTCGACCCGGCCCTGACCGTCCAGCAGGCCAACCAGGAGTTCTTCCGCCGCTTCGGCGACTCCTCGGCCGATGTCTGCGGACGCAGCTTCCGAGAGCTGGTGCACCCCAGCGTCCAGCAGCCGCTGATGCGTCAGTTCTCCCGGCTGGTCGAAGGCAAACGCCAGCGGTTCGCCTCGCATGTGGTGGCACTGGGGCCGGAGGACTCCGCGTTCGCAGGCACGCTGACGGCCGCGGCCGTCAGCGGGGAGACCCCTGACGTGGCCGCGATCCTGGTGCTCATGCGCTCGTCGGAGAACACGGCCGACGCGGGTGTGGTGACCAGTCAGAAGAAGATCCTGACCGAGATCGACGCGCGGATCCTCGAAGGCATAGCGGCGGGTCTGTCGACGATTCCGCTGGCCTCGCGGCTCTATCTGAGCCGGCAGGGCGTGGAATACCACGTCACGGGTCTGCTGCGGAAGCTGCGGGTGCCCAACCGGGCCGCCCTGGTCTCCCGCGCCTACTCGATGGGTGTTCTGAACGTCGGTACCTGGCCGCCCAAGGTGGTCGAGGACTTCATCAAGTGAGGCCGCCGGGCCGCCGGGAGCGGCCCGCCGGCGTCGCCGGTTCCCGGCCCGCACGGCCGTACGGCCAGTACAATCCGCGCAGCCCGCACAGATCCGCGGAACCCTTCGAAGGGTTCCGCGGATCTGTGCGGGCTTCCGTGTTTTCTGCCGGGCGGTACGCGGTACCGCGGTCCGCTTCCGCCGTTCTGTTGTCTGTTTGATCGAGCGCGGAGCCCGGCGTAATTGTGTTCTGAAGACCGGTTTTCCTGGTCAAGAATTCGAACAAATTGACCGCCGTGTGGTTTTGCTCACCCGGAGATGTGGTTTTGCTGCCCGAATCGGTAGACGATTTCTGATTCGGCTTGACGATCCGCCTCCGGGCCCCGGAAGCGGCCGGCCGCCGTGCGATGCGCGTAGACGTCATTCCCGTGAAGGGAGTACGCCCGGCCTTTCCCGCACATTGCCCGCTATTCCCGGGAGTGACAGCCGAATCCGGACCGACGGTAACCACCGCACCGCCGGCCCGTGCGCGGCCGCTCAGCCCTGGACGGCCTGGTAGAGGCCACGGCCGGCACGGTGGGCCCGCGAGGAACCGACCAGGCGGTCGAGCGTGCTGCGTACGGCGTTGATGCTGCCGGGCGACTCGTCGCGACCCAGCACCTGTGCCACATCACGGGCGCGGACCGGGGTGTCGGCGGAGTCGGCCAGGACCGCGAGGATCTGCTCGGTCAGACCGGCAGGCTGATCCGCGGCGGCGTCATCGGCGGCGTCTTCGACGGTGTCGTCGGCGACGGCGTCGTCGGCCGCGGCGGGGACGGTCTTCTTCGCGCTGCGCCGCTTGCGCTCCTTGGGAGCCTCCGCCGCCTTCCGGCTCGCGCGGGCCCGAGGAACCTTGTGCTGTACCGGCGTTGACGTCGCGTCGTCCTCGGTCGCGGCCTCGGCGTCGTCCTCCGCGTCGGCTGCGGAGGCCGCGTCGTCAGCCGTCTCCTCCTTCTTCGCCGTCGTGTCGGACTCCTCGGCGGGCTGCCCGACGGACTCCTCGGCCGGCGCGCCGTGCTCCGTCCCCGACTCGGCACCGGCCTCCGGGGACACCGCCGGTTCCGGCACATGGGGAGCGGCCGACAGCGCCTGGAGCGCGGTCAGGGCGGCACGTACCGAGCCCAACCGCTCGGTGACGGCCGCCAACTCGTTCTCAAGTGTCTGCTGTTGTGCTTCCAGTCGCGGGAGTTCGCTCAGGAGGAGCGCTGTGGTCGCCTCGATGCTGCCCGGTGTGCCGGTCACGGATGTCATGGTGTCGCCCTTTCGTTCCGGGTCACCACTTGACCCCGTCGGTGACCGCTGTAGAGCAGACTAGAGTGTGTTGCGTTGTGGCGGCCAACGGACGGCGCGCCGTCGTTGTCATCGTGCTACCGCCGTGTGCGGACATCCACGCCTGACGGAACAGTGGTCCGGACGGCGAACCGCGCTGCCGCATACCCGTGTTGTGCACGTCGGACGGTCCCTGACGACCGGCGCGCGGTGCTTCCGGACACGCGCCGGCGCTTGCGCGGCCCGTCGGCAAGGACACGCGCATGGCGCTCCGCCGCGCGTACGGCAGCCGCTCCGGGACCGTCCACGGGCCGGGCTCCTCCACGGAGGCACGCGATGTCCGGCAGACCGATACGGGCATGGAATGCCGGGTCGGGCAGGGTGGGCCGTACCTAGCGTGACGAGTGCAAGTGGAAGTGGAAGGGGCAGGAGGTCCGGGGATGATCGAGGGACTCAACGAGGCCATGGAGTACATCGAGCGGAACCTCGACCAGCGGATCGAGATGACCGAACTCGCGCGGATCGCCGTCACGTCGGAGTACCACTTCCGGCGGATGTTCTCCGCGCTGGCGGGCATCCCGCTGTCCGAGTACATCCGCCGCAGACGGCTCACCGTCGCCGGCGCCGAGGTGCTCGGCAGGGGCAGCACGCTGCTCGACATCGCGGTGCGGTACGGATACGGCTCCGCCGAGTCGTTCGCCCGGGCCTTCCGTGCTCTGCACGGCGTCGGCCCGGGCGAGGCCAGACGGACCGGTGCCGCGCTGCGTTCCCAGCCCCGGATGTCCTTCCGTCTCATCGTTGAAGGGAACAGCAGCATGCGGTATCGGATCGTGGAGAAGCCGGCCTTCCGAGTGGTCGGCAGAAAGGCACGGATCCCTCTGGTCCACGAAGGCATGAACCCGGCACTCGTCGCGTTCATCCGGGGCATCGGCCAGGACACGCTCCGGCGGCTGGAGGAACTGTCGGACCAGGAACCGCTCGGGATCCTCGGCGTGAGCGACAAGATCGACGAAAGCAGGGCGGAGGGCACCGAACTCGACTACTACCACGGGGTGGTGACGGGGGCCCCGGTTCCCGAGGACATGGAGAGCCGTAGCGTTCCCGCCGGCACCTGGGCGGTGTTCGAGAGTTCGGGCGAGTTCCCGAAGGCGCTCCAGTATCTGTGGCGGGACATCTACACGCAGTGGTTCCCGTCCAATCCGTACCGGAGTGTGCCCGGACCCGAGATCCTGCGCACCCGGCTGTCGCAGGACGCGAGGACGGCCGACGCGGAGCTGTGGATTCCCGTGGAGCCGATCTCGCGCTGAGCGCGCGGGCCGGCGGCGCGGGACGGAGGGCGCGCGACGGCCGACGAAAGCGCGGGGAAGGAGGTGCGGGGTGGGACGGCGTCAGCGGCGCTTCCCGCCCCGCGCCCGGTTCGCTCCCGAGGTCACCCCGCCTCCGAGCCCCGTACCGGGCGGGGCGGTTCCCGGTTCCTGCCGAGTGCCGGCAGGCGCCGGGACGGGCGTACACCGTGATTTGGGCCTGGGTCACCGTACGGCTCAGGCACTCCTGGAAGTGGGCCCGCAGGGTCTCGCGCTTGGCGACTTCCCGGGCGTCCGTCTCCAGCGGCTGGCCGGCCAGGTCATGGACGGCGACGATCCTTCGGGCGGTCAGGACGCGGGCCCGGATCCGGCCGGGTGCGAACTCCGTACCGTGCAGGGTGTTCGAGGCGACCGGGGAGCGTTCCAGCGCGAGATCCGACAGCCCCCGGAACGCCTCGGGGCGCGCGAGGGTCCATACGCGCCGGCGTGCGGGCATGAAGAGCACCCCGTCGCCCGGCCGCGCGACCTCCCGTACCGCTCGTGCGACGGCGTCGGCGTCGTTCTGGCGGCTCTGCGGGGTCCGCAGATACGCGCCCACCGGGAACAGCGCCGCCAGCGCCGCGCCCGCCGCCGCCACGGTCACGGCGCCGCGCAGCGCGCGCGGCCGGGTCGCCCGGCGCCGGATCCGGTCGAGCGCCGCGCCCACCAGCAGGGCGAGGCCGATGGTGTACGAGAGGACATAGCGGTCGACGTACAGCGGCCGTACCGGGGTCAGCAGGATGAGCAGTACGGTCGGGAGGATCAGCAGGGGGAGCGCGAGCGTCCGCAGCTCGACCGGCCGCCCCGCACCGGGTCCGGCACGGTCCGCCACCCTGGCGCACAGCAGGCCCAGCAGCGCCGCCGCCACGAAGCGTGCCGTCTGCCAGAGGTCGGGAAAGCCGATCCAGTCGACCTGTCCGGCCTGCGTGGTGCTGAAGGCCGCGAGCGGCAGCAGCCCGACGCCCACACATCCGGCCGCGATGCCCCACTCCCGGATCACCGCGCGCGGCAGCCCGGAGCGGAACACCGTCGCGCCATGGGCGAGCAGGGTCACGACCGCCAGCTCGTGGAGCAGACAGGCGATCAGCAGGACGGCGGCGTACGCGCTCCAGCGGAGCCCGCCCCGCCTGCCGATCGCGGTCAGCAGCAGCCAGGTGCTCCAGGTGATCAGCGCACACACCAGCGCGTACGAACGTCCTTCCTGCGCGTACCGCTGCACCGTCGGGATCAGCGGAAAGGCCAGCCCGGCCAGTACTCCGGCGCGTGGCCCGGCGAGCGTCCGCCCGATGAGGGTGACCCCCACCGCCGCCATGGCCACCGCCAGGACGGACGGCAGTCGCAGGGCCGCCTCGGCGCCGTCCCACAGCGCGAACACCCCGTGCATGAGCAGGTAGTGGAGACCGTGCACGGCGTCGGCGTGGCCCAGCGTGTGCCAGATCTGTCCGACGCTCCGGTGCGCCATCTCGTAGGTGACCGCCTCGTCGCCCCACAGCGTGTTCCCGCGGTCGATTCCCCACAGCCCGAGGAGCAGCGCCACGGCGAACGGACCGAGGACGAGGGCGATCGTGTGACGCGACGACCGCTCGCGCGGCTCCGGTGTCCCGAGCGCGGCCTCAGGACCGGGACCGAAGGACGGCGAGGTGTGCTGTGCGGAGGGGATGGCGGGCTCCGTTCACCGGTTCGGATCTGGTGCTCCTCGCGGGGACACAGATCGACCATGCGTGCCGTGCGGGATGTCCGCGAGCAGGAGGCGGCCAATGGGCCGCATCCGGGAGCCGGGAGGCGGCCCGCGGACCCGGCCGGCGGATGGCCGGATTCCGCGACTCCCGGTCCGAGGGCCCGGCGATGCCCCATGATGGGCCGGCCATGTCGTGTTCGCGGATCCACCGCACCCGCACCGCGCGCCGGACCGGTCGAGCGTCCGGGTCCCGCGTGCCGGTGGCCGTCGTCCGTGCGGCGGTGTTCACCGTGACCGGTGTGGTGCTCGCGGTCACGGGACATCATGTGGTCTCCGGCCATCCGGTGCCCTGGCGGGCTGTGCCGCCCGCCGCCGCGGCGCTCTTCGCCCTCACGCTGCCGGCCGTGCGCACATCGCCGTCGCGCCCGCCGTCACGGTCGTGGCCACTGCCGCTGCCCTCGGTGATCGCGGCGACCGGCACGGCCCAACTGGCCCTGCACCTCTGGCTCGTACGGGTCTCGGCCCCGGGCGCGCCCGCGCCGCACGGCGCCGCGGGCCACGGCGCCGCGCACGGAACGTACGAGGCGTGGCACGCCGGGCGCCACGGGCTCTCCATGACGGCCGCCCATGTCCTCGCGGCGCTGCTGGTGGCCTGGTTCCTCCAGCGCGCCGACGCGGCCTGTCTCGCCGTCTGCCGGAGCGCCGGCGGTGTGCTCGGCGCGCTGCTGGTACGGCTCCTGCGGCGCGCTCCCACCCGGCCGTTCCCGTCCGCGCCCCGCGTCCCGCGCGCCGTAGGGACGCGTGCGCCGCCGCCTTCGCACGGCTCTCCGATACTGGCGCACGCGGTGGTACGCCGAGGGCCGCCTCCGGAGCACGCCCCCGCCCTCTGAGCCCGGGGCGCGCTCCGGCGTGCCCGTACCGCCCCACATCACCATGGGAGTCATCCGTGTTCCGTACCACCGCTCCGGCGTGCGCCGTGCGCCGTCTCTCCGTTCTCACCGCGGCCGTGCTCGCGGCCTCGGTCGCCCTCGCCGCTCCGGCGTCCGCCCATGTGGAGGTCGAGGCGCCGGGCGCCGCCGCCCTCGCCGAGAACGTCACCCTCGCCTTCACCGCGGAGACCGAGTCCGACACGGCGGGGATCACCGCCCTGGAGGTGATCCTGCCCGACGGCGTCGCGCCCGCCGACATCACCTACGGAAAGGGTCCCAAGGGCTGGCGGCTCGCCGCGACCGCGCGGGGCTACACCGTCTCCGGACCGGCGATCGCCGTCGGCGGGGACGCCGCGTACACCGTCACCGTACGGCAGCTTCCGGACGCCGAGTCCCTGGCGTTCAAGACCCTCCAGAGCTACGACGACGGCCGCGTCGACCGCTGGATCGAACTGGAGGAGCCCGCGGACGGCGGGCACGGCAGTCCCGCGCCGACACTCGCGCTCAGGCCCGCGGCGCCCGGAGCCGAGCCGGTCGGTACCGGCCCGGCCACCGAGCCCACCACGGGATCCTCCGCCGACACCTCACCGTCCCCCTCCGACGACCCCTCCGACGCCGCGGCCGGGCCGGCAGCCGCGACGGACGACGGCACACGTCCTCTGCTGTTCGTCGGACTCGGCGTGGTGGTCGTGGTCGCGCTGGCCGGCGGAGCCTGGTGGTTCAGGCGCCGCTCGGGGGCCGGCTCCGTCTGAGCCGGACATGAACGCCCCTTGACGGCGATGCCGTACGGACGGGCCCGTGGCGAACGGGCCCGTCCGCACGTGAAGACCTCCGGATTTCTCTTGTTGTGTACATGACAGGATCGCTACGGTGTGGCGGGCCGCGCCACACCGGCGTGACCCGTTCACCGGACCCTGCGCCGGATCGGCCCCCCACGCGTGTGTCATGGGAGGGCACGTGCCCGGCCCGGAACGAGAGAGACACGCGATGCGCCAGAGACGGCAGCTCCACCGTTCACTGACCGGAGTCCTGTCCACGCTCGTCTGCCTGGGGCTGACGGTGACCGCGCAGCCCGCGGGGGCGGCCGGCACCCGGGCATCCGCGCGCGCGGCGTCCGAGGAGGTGTCCGGGGAGATCTCCTGGCGGGCGGATCTCTCCCGCGTCGACACCGACGACGTGAACGTGCGCCACACCCGGGGCGCCCTCGCCGTCCGTCAGCGGGACTTCCGCACCACCGCCGAAGGGGGCGAAGCGGGATACGGCTCCCAGGTCCTCCCGCCCAGAACGCTCGACCGTCCCGTCAACCGCGTCCGGGCCGAGCTCTCCGCCGAGGTCCCCTCCGGGGCGCGGGTCGCCGTCGAGGTCCGGGGGCGCGCCGAGGACGGCTCCTGGACCGAGTGGCGCGGGACGGAGGCGGGTCCGGAGGCGAGCGCGGTGTCCCTGCCCCGTACCGTCGTCGCCGTCCAGGCCCGCATCACGCTGTGGGACAAGGCCGGACAGGCACGGGTCCAGGGGCTGCGGCTGACCGCTGACCGGGGCCCCGAGCCGCGTACGCCCCGGGCCGCCGCCGCCTTCAGCGCCCGGGTCTTCGCCACCCGTGAGGGACTGGTCGGCGGGACGACCGCCAACGGCCATGTCATACAGCCCAACGACCACTTCGTCGCCCTGCCCTCCCGGCGCGGCCTGTCGCCCAACGGCAGCGGCCAGTACTCCGTCCAGGTGTGCGGCCCGGCCCGCTGCGAGACCGCCCCGGTCTGGGACGTCGGCCCGTGGAACATCCGGGACGACCACTGGAACCCCTCCTCGGTCCGCGAGAGCTTCAAGGATCTGCCGCAGGGCAGGCCGCAGGCGCAGGCCGCGTACGAGAGCGGCTACAACGGCGGCCTCGACGGCTCCGGCCGGCGGGTGCTCAACCCGGCCGGGATCGATCTCGCCGACGGCACCTTCGCCAATGTCGGGCTGAGGGACAACGGCTGGGTGACCGTCACCTATCTGTGGACCGGCACCCAGACGGGCAAGTCCTTCCCCACCTGGGGCACCGCCGTGCGCATCCGGCAGCAGGCCACCACCGCGTCCGCAGAGGTGGCGCGACTGGCCGGGCCCACACGGGTGAATGTCTCGTGCCAGGTCCACGGCCAGCGCGTCACCGTCGACGGCATCACCAATGACGCGTGGTCCTATCTGCCGGACTACGGCGGCTACATCACCAACATCTACATCGATGTCCCCGAGCAGTGGCTGCCGGGCGTCCCCCAGTGCTGAACGCGCGCACGGCACGTCCTGCGCTCCGGGAGGCTCCCGGGGCGCAGGACGGTGCGGGCCGTTCCCCGGGGCGCCTCAGGACGGGAAGCCGCTGCTCCGCCAGGTCTCCCCGTCGGCGGTGACGCCCAGCGCCTCGTACCCGTCCTGGGTCTCGATCCAGGAACGCGCCAGATCGCCCATGGCGAAGGCGGCGGTGGCGAAGGCGTCGGCCCGGGTGAGATGAGGCCCGGTCACGGTGACGGACAGCGACTGGGAGGCCGGCAGACCCGTACGCGGATCGATGATGAGGCCACTGCGTTCCGCCGATCCCGAGGTCGCGACGGCCAGCTCATGGCCGTGGACGACCGCTATGAGCTGGTCCCGCAGGACCGGATGGGCGATACCGACCCGCCAGGCCAGGCCCGGCGAGGTCTCGCCCCGGAGCTGGAGATCGCCTCCGGCGTCGATGTAGGTGTTCCGCGCTCCGGCCGCGTACAGCTTCTGCGAGACCCGCTCCACCGACCATCCCATCACCAGGCCGGACGGATCGAGCCGGCCCTGCGGAACGGCGGTGAAGAACCCCTCGGTGTCCCGTGCCGCCTCGTCGCAGAGCGCAAGGACCTCCGCCACCTCGCCCGGGCACCGGTCCACGGTCGTCTCACCGCGCGTGAGCCGGTTGACGGCGCTGTCCGCGCGGAACGTGGAGAACAGCGCGTCCATCTCGTGCAGCCAGGCGACACTCCGTGTGACGGCCTGCCCGACCTCCTGCGTGACGGGATCGTGGATGTCGAACGAGAACACCCTCCCCATCACATGCTCGAAGTGGCGCAGACCGGGATGGGGGCTGTGTCTGCTCTGCGGGTCCTGTTGAGTGATCACCAGGGGTCCCTCTTTCGGAGGCGGGCTGTCCGCAGGACACGGAAGCACCACCCTGACAGGACGCCCTCTGAGAACCCTCTGAACACCGGCGGGGGACACCGGCGGGCCCCGGCGGGCGGACGGGCGCGACGCGCGGACGCGGACGCCGGCCTGCCCGCCTCGGCGATCGCGGCGCGAGAAGCTGGACCCACCATGGAGAAACACGCCGAACACGCCGATCACTCCGCCTCTCCCGTCCTGAGCAGGCCCGACGGCGCCCCGGTGCGCGTCCTCGTCGTCGACGACGAGCCGGACCTGACCGAGGTCCTGTCCGGAGCACTGCGCTACGAGCGATGGGAGGTGCAGAGCGCGGGCGACGGCCGGTCGGCGGTCCGCGCCGCCCGTACGTTCCGCCCCGACGCCGTCGTACTCGACTGGATGCTGCCCGACATGGACGGCCTTCAGGTCCTGCGCGAGCTGCGGGCCACACTGCCCGACGTCTGTGTGCTCTTCCTCACCGCCCGTGACACCGTCGAGGACCGGATCGCGGGCATCACGGCGGGCGGTGACGACTATGTCACCAAGCCGTTCAGCCTGGAGGAGGTGCTCGCCCGGCTGCGCGGACTGCTGCGCAGGGCCGGTATGGCCCGCGAGCCGGGCGGCGACCGGCTGGTGGTGGGCGAACTGGTGATGGACGAGGAGTCGCACGAGGTCACCAGGGCCGGGGTGGCGGTGGACCTGTCCCGCACCGAGTTCGAACTGCTGCGCTTCCTGATGCGCAACGCCCGCCGGGTCCTGTCCAAGGAACAGATCCTGGACCGGGTCTGGTCCTACGACTTCGGTGGCCAGGCACATGTCGTCGAGCTGTACATCAGCTATCTGCGCAAGAAGATCGACGCGGGCCGGACACCGCTGATCCACACGGTGCGCGGTGTCGGTTACGTACTGAAGCCGGACGCGTGAGCGGCGTGCGGCGGGCGAGCGCCGCCGGCCGCGCGGGACGGGCCCGGCAGGCCGTGGCGGCGCTGCGGAGCCTGCCGGGTCGGCTGCCCCTGCCCCGCACCCTCCGGGCACGGCTGACCACCGGACTCCTGCTGCTGCTCGCCCTCGCCTGCCTCGCGGTGGGCGTGATCACGGTGCTGGCGCTCGAACGCTTCCTGATGGCCAGGCTCGACCATCAGCTCGCCGTCGCCGACGGACGGTTCGCCGCGAGCCTCCAGCACAAGGAGAACGGAAACGACAACGACAACGACGACAACAACGACGACGCGAATCCCGACACCCGGGGCCAGGCGGAGGGCACCTTCGGCGCCCGGCTGCTGTTCGGCGTCGCCACCGAGGCGTCGATCGTGCACAGCTATACGCATGTGCCCGTACCGCTCACCCGCGCGGACCGCAGGACGCTGGCCGCCGTACCGCCGGACGGCAGGGGACACAACATCGCCCTCTCCTCCCTCGGCGCCTACCGGGTGGTCGCCGAGCGCGGCCACGGGGGCGACACGCTTCTGACCGGACTGCCGCTCAGACGCGTGACGGACACGGTGCACCGGCTGGAAGCGGTGGAGACGGCGGTGTTCGGAGCCGCGATCGTGGTCACCGGAGTGGCGGGCGCGTTCTGGGTGCGGCTCTCCCTGCGCCCGCTCAGCCGCGTCGCCGCGACCGCCACCGAGGTGACCCGTATGCCACTGGCCAGCGGCGAGGTCGCCATGCCCGGCCCGGTGCCCGACACCGACAGCCGGACCGAGGTCGGCCAGGTCGGCGCCGCGCTCAACCGGATGCTCGGCCATGTCGGCGACGCGCTCTCGCGCCGTCACGCCAGCGAGGAGCGGCTGCGCCACTTCGCCGCCGACGCCAGCCATGAGCTGCGCACTCCGGTGGCCACCGTGCGCGCACACGCGGAACTCGCCCTGCGCCACCCCGAGTCCGTACCCGACGACGTACGGCACGCGCTGGAGCGCATCCAGTACGAGAGCGAACGGATGAGCGGCCTGGTGGAGGACCTGCTGCTGCTGGCACGCCTGGACGCGGGCCGCCCGCTGGCCCGCGCCACCGTCGACCTCACCCGGCTCGCCCTCGACGCCATGAGCGACGCGCGCGCCGCCGCGCCGGAACACCACTGGCTGCTGGAGCTGCCCAGTGAACCGGTGACGGTCACCGGCGACGAACACCGTCTCTACCAGGTCGTCGCCAATCTCCTGGGCAACGCCCGTACGCACACCCCGCCGGACACGACGGTGACCTTGCGTATCGCCGCCCACGAGGACCACGCCGAACTCACCGTGAGTGACACCGGGCCCGGTATCCCCGAGGAGCTCCAGCCCGAGATCTTCCAGCGGTTCACCCGCGCCGACCGCGCCCGGTCCAGGACCACGGGCGAGGGAACCACGGGCGGCACGGGTCTCGGCCTGGCGATCGTCGCCGCGGTGACCGCCGCCCACGACGGCACGGTGGACGTGACCAGCCGTCCGGGCCATACCGTCTTCACCGTACGGCTGCCCCTCGCCGGGACCGGATGACGCAGACCGCGCCTCCCGGTCGGTGGAGAAGTGCGCCGGGCGACGGGTAGTGTTCACGGCGTGCCGGCCGAGCGACGACCCCCGCTGATCCCGTGCGATCGGCTGATCCTGCGCGATCCGCACTCCGGCGGCCTCCCGGCGGGCGGCCCTCACGCCGTCGGTCCCGTAGTTCCCATGCCTCCCCGGACGCGGTGATCCGGGCCGTGCCGGAGGAGGCCGACGCGAAGGCGGTTCCCGCGTGAAGCTGACCATTCTCGGCGGAGGCGGGTTCCGGGTGCCGCTCGTGTACGGAGCGCTCCTGACCGACCACGCCGAAGGCCGGGTCACCCGGGTCACCCTCCACGATCTCGATCCCGCCCGGCTCACGGCCGTCGCCCGGGTGCTGGCCGAGCAGGCCGAGGGCGTCCCCGACGCGCCGGCGGTGACAGCCACCACCGATCTCGACGAGGCGCTGCGCGGCGCCGACTTCGTCTTCTCGGCGATCCGTGTCGGCGGGCTCGAAGGGCGCGCGGCCGACGAGCGCGTCGCCCTGGACCTCGGTGTCCTGGGCCAGGAGACCGTCGGCGCGGGCGGTGTCGCGTACGGACTGCGCACCGTGCCCGTCGCCGTCGACATCGCGCGGCGCGTGGCCCGGCTCGCACCCGACGCCTGGGTCATCAACTTCACCAATCCCGCCGGACTGGTCACCGAGGCCATGTCCCGCCGGCTCGGCGACCGTGTCATCGGCATCTGCGACTCGCCCGTGGGGCTGGCCCGGCGCGTCGCCCGCCTCCTGGGCGCCGACCCGGACGAGGCGTCGGCCGACTATGTCGGTCTCAACCATCTCGGCTGGCTGCGCGGACTGCGGGTGGCCGGCCGTGACGAACTCCCCCGGCTGCTCGCGGACACCGAGGCGCTGGGCTCCTTCGAGGAGGGCAGGCTCTTCGGCCCCGAGTGGCTGCGCTCCCTGGGCGCGATCCCCAACGAGTATCTGCACTACTACTACTTCAACCGGGAAGCGGTACGCGCCTACCAGGAGGCCGAGCAGACACGCGGCGCGTTCCTCCGGGACCAGCAGGCCCGTTTCTACGACGAGATGGCCCGTCCGGACGCGCCGGCGCTCGCGACCTGGGACCGTACCCGCGCCGAACGCGAGGCCACGTACATGGCGGAGAACCGCGAGGCGGCGGGCGTCGGCGAGCGGGACGCCGACGATCTGGAGTCCGGCGGCTACGAGAAGGTCGCCCTCGCCCTGATGCGCGCCATCGCCCGCGACGAGCGCACCACGCTCATCCTCAATGTCCGCAACCGCACCACCCTGCGGGTGCTGGACGAGGACGCGGTCGTCGAGGTGCCCTGTCTCGTGGACGCGAACGGCGCCCATCCGCTCTCCGTCGCGCCCCTGCCCGACCATGCCACCGGCCTGGTGTGCGCCGTCAAGGCCGTGGAACGCGAGGTGCTCGCCGCGGCCGGGAGCGGCTCCCGCGCCGCCGCCGTCAGGGCGTTCGCCCTGCACCCGCTGGTGGACTCGGTGACCGTGGCCCATCATCTCGTTGACGGTTACACAAAGGCGCATCCCGGTCTCGCGTATCTGAACCGCCCGTAAGGGGTGTCCCGTGGTCCCCGCGTTCGGGCGGCGCCGCGGCGGGCCCCGGCGACGGGCGAGGGGCGGTCCGCCGACCGTTTGCCCCTCGTCGGCGCCCGCCGCACGCTGGATACATGGCCTCTCCCGCTTCCGCCGCCTCTCCCGCGGCCGTCCCCGACGCGCTGAGCGCCTGGGCCGTCGAGACGCCCGGCCCGGTCGCCACCGGGCCGCTGGTCCGAATCCGCCGCCGCACACCGGTCCCCGGCCCCGGGGATCTGCTGCTGCGCGTGGAGGCCTGCGGTGTCTGCCGTACGGATCTGCATCTCGCCGAGGGAGATCTGAGCCCTCACCGGCCGTCGACCGTCCCGGGCCATGAGATCGTCGGCCGGGTGATCGCCACCGGCGGTTCGGTGACCCGGTTCCGCACCGGCGACCGGGCCGGCGGTGCCTGGCTGCGCGGCACCTGCGGAACCTGCCGTTACTGTCTGGCCGGCCGGGAGAACCTCTGCCCCTGGTCCGGCTACACCGGATGGGACGCGGACGGCGGCTTCGCCGATCTGACCGTGGTGCCCGAGGCCTTCGCCTATCCGCTGCCCGCGTCCCAGGACCCGGTCCTGCTCGCGCCGCTCCTGTGCGCCGGGATCATCGGCTACCGGGCGCTGCGCCGCAGCGCGCTGCCCGAGGGCGGGCGGCTGGGACTCTACGGATTCGGCGGCTCGGCCCATCTCGCCGCCCAGGTCGCTCTCGCCGAGGGCGCCACCGTCCATGTGCTGACCAGGTCGGAGCGGGCCCGCGAACTCGCCCTGGAGCTCGGCGCCGACTCGGCGGGGGACGCCTACGACAGTCCGCCCGAGCCGCTGGACTCGGCGATCCTGTTCGCCCCCGTCGGTGATCTCGTACCGGTGGCGATGGAGGCCCTGGACCGCTCCGGCACGCTGGCCGTCGCCGGGATCCACCTCACCGACATTCCCGTACTGAACTACGACCGCCATCTCTTCCAGGAGCGGAACCTGCGCAGTGTCACCTCCAACACGCGCCACGACGGCCGGGAGTTCCTGGCGCTCGCCGAGCGCATCGGCATCCAGGTCACCACCACCCCGTACCCGATGAGCAGGGCCGACCGGGCGCTCGCCGATCTGGCGGGCGACCGGGTACAGGGCGCCGCCGTGCTCGTACCGGACGCGGACTGACACCCGCCCCGGCACGGCGCACACCCGGCGCCCGCCAGGACACCTGGGCACGGCTCACGCGCCGGGCAGGTCCAGCCAGCGGGCCGTACCGGGCGCGATCGTGTACGCCCGGCCACCGAGCACCACCCGCACCGGATCCGCGTCCGACGCCGGGACACCGACCCGTACGCGCTCCGCACGGATCCGCAGATCCACGTCCCAGTCGTTCCGGTAGCGGATTCCCACCCGGAACTTCGAGAGCTGCGGCAGCGGAGCCGGATCCAGCCACACCGCGTCCTCCCGGGTCTCCAGACCGGTCAGACCACGCTGGACGAAGTCCAGGGTGCCCGCCATCGCACCGAGATGGATGCCCTCCGCCGTGGTGCCTCCCTGGACGTCCGCCACATCACCTGTCAGCGCCTCCCTGGCGTACGTCCACGCCTCGTCCCGGTGGATCCGCGCCAGCACCCACGCGTGGACCAGCGCGCTCAGCGTGGAGCCGTGGCTCGTACGGCGCTCGTAGTAGTCGACGGTGGTACGCCAGGAGTCGTCGTCCAGCCGGTGCCCGAGCCGGCGGAGGAGGCCGGCGAGTTCACCGGGCGAGAAGAGATAGCCCAGCATCAGCACATCGGCCTGCTTGGACGCCTGGTAGCGGTTGACCGAGTCGCCCTCGGCCTCCAGGATCCGGTCCAGCCGCCGGATGTCGCCGTACCGCGCGCGATACCCCGCCCAGTCCAGCTCGGCGAGATCCCCGTAACCCGCGAACTGGCTGATGACACCGCGGTGGAAGGGCACATGGAGCGTCCGCGAGATGTCGTCCCAGCGCTCCGGCTCGTCCGCGTCGAGCTGGAGCCGCTCGAAGAGCCTGCGGCGGCGCGAGGCGGGCAGGGTGGCGCAGAGCTCGCCCGCCCGCGCCAGCACCCAGGCCGCGGTGACATTCGTGTAGGCGTTGTCGTCGAGACCCGGAGCCGTCGCTCCCGGATAGCCGTCGTGGTACTCGTCGGGACCCATGACACCGCGGATGCGGTACCGGGCGAGGGACGGGTCCCAGGCCGCGGCGCTCGCCCAGAACCGGGCGATCTGGAGCAGGGTCTCCGCGCCCTTGGTGTGCAGGAACGTCAGATCGCCGCTGGCCTGGCAGTACTGCCACACGTTGTACGCGACGGCCGAACCGACGTGGTGCTGCAGTCGTGAACGGTCCGCGAGCCAGCGGCCCGAGAGCGGGTTGAGATGCACCTCCTGGGTCTCCTCGCGCCCGTCGCTCCCGCTCTGCCACGGATACATCGCCCCCAGCCGGCCCGCCTCCCGCGCCGCGCGGCAGGCCGCGGGCAGCCGCCGGTGCCGGTAGTCCAGCAGCCCCCGGGAGACCTCGGGGAAGTGCAGATTCAGAAACGGCAGCACGAACAGCTCGTCCCAGAAGACATGCCCCCGGTACGCCTCGCCGTGCAGCCCCCTGGCGGGCACCCCGACATCCAGTTCGGCCGTGTGCGGGGAGAGCGTCTGAAGGACATGGAAGAGGTGCAGCCGCAGGATCCGGCCCGCCTCTCCGGGCACGTCCAGGGCCGCGCGGCGCCAGATGTCCTCCCAGGCCCGGCGGTGCGAGGCCAGCAGCCGGGCGAAGCCGGGCGCCCGCCGTGCCTCCTCGACGGCGGCGGACCGGGGATCGCTGATCGCCGCGTCGCGTGAGGTGTACAGCGCGACCGTCTTGTCGACGGTGACGGTCCTTCCGGGCGCCACGGGGATCAGCAGCGTCCGGAGGGCCTGACGCTCCGTCAGCCGCGCGGTGGAGGTGACGGTCTCGCCGGAGGCGGCGGCGCGGGTGCGCGCGGCGAGCGCGACGCGGATGTCCGAGGTGACCGTGCGGCAGCGCAGCCAGTCGGTGTCCGCGTGCCCGGTGCCGGTGTGCCAGTGGGTGAGATGCCGGTTCGCCAGCTCGCCGTACCGCTCGACCCCGGTGTTGCGTACATCGCCGTCGAGCGCCGACTCCACCTCGACGCTCCCGGCCCATCCGTCGGCGGTGAACGAGGTGCGCTGCGCCGCCAGATGCGGCTCGCCCATGTGCACCAGCCGGCACTGCTCGACCGCCAGCCGGCGCCCGGCGCCGACCTCGTACACCGACCGGATGACGAGCGTGCCCTGCCGCAGGTCCAGGGTCCGCCGGTGGCCGGTCAGTTCGGCCCGGTCGGGGGAGAGCCATGGTCCGGGCCCGGCTCCCTCGGGGTGGACGCGGTAGCGCAGAGGCAGCCAGTCGGGCAGATTGACCAGGTCCTCGTTCTCGATCTGGTGTCCCGCCACGGTCGAGACCAGCCGGTTGTAGCAGCCCGCCGCATAGGTGCCGCGATAGTGCGCCGGTCCCGACGAGGTCTCGGACACCGCGCCCCGGGTCGCGAAGTACCCGTTGCCCAGCGTGCACAGGGCCTCGCGCAGCCGCTCCGACTCCGGCTCGTAGCCCTCGTACGTCCAGCTCCAGCCGTGCATGGTCAGTGCCCGCCGCTCACAGGCGGGTCGTGGGGTGGATCTCGCTGTCCACGGGCACCGGCTGCCAGGTCCAGTCGGTCACCTCGGGCAGGTCGACGCCGTGCTCACGGATCCAGGAGTGGTGCCTGAGCCTGGCCTCCTCCATCGCCTGCCGCACATGAGTGGCCCGTACGGCGAGTCCCGGTACGCGGTCGATGACATCCATGACCAGCCGGTAGCGGTCCAGATTGTTGCGGACCACCATGTCGAAGGGCGTTGTGGTGGTGCCCGACTCCTCGTAACCGCGTACATGCAGATGCTCATGGCCGGCATGGCGGTAGGCGAGGCGGTGGATCAGCCAGGGATAGCCGTGGTAGGCGAAGATCACCGGCTTGTCGCGGGTGAACAGCGCGTCGTACTGGCTGCCGGACAGTCCGTGCGGATGCCGTGTCTCCGGCAGCAGCCGGGCCAGATCGACCACATTGACGACACGGACCGCGAGCCGGGGAAGATGGCGGCGGATCAGCAGGGCGGCGGCCAGGACCTCCTGGGTCGGGACATCGCCCGCGCAGGCCAGCACCACATCCGGTTCCTCGCCCTCGCGCTCGGTACCGGCCCACTCCCACACCCCCGCGCCACGGGCGCAGTGGGCCCGCGCCTCGTCCAGCGTGAGCCAGTCGTAGCACGGCTGTTTTCCCGCCACGACGACATTGACGTAGTCCCGGCTGCGCAGCACATGGTCGGCGACACAGAGCAGGGTGTTGGTGTCCGGCGGCAGATAGACCCGTACGACCTCGGGCGCCTTGTTCAGCACATGGTCGATGAAGCCGGGATCCTGGTGGGAGAAGCCGTTGTGGTCCTGGCGCCAGACGTGCGAGGTCAGCAGATAGTTGAGGGAGGCGACCGGGCGCCGCCACGGCAGGGTACGGGAGACCTTCAGCCACTTGATGTGCTGGTTGACCATCGAGTCCACGATATGGACGAAGGCCTCGTAGCACGAGAACAGACCGTGCCGTCCGGTCAGCAGATAGCCCTCCAGCCAGCCCTGGCAGGTGTGCTCGGAGAGGATCTCCATGACCCGGCCGTGCCGGTCGAGATGTTCGTCGACGCTCAGCGTCTGAGCCTGCCAGGCCTTGCCCGAGGCCTTGTAGAGGGCCTGGAGCCGGTTGGACGCCGTCTCGTCCGGGCCGACGACCCGGAAGTCACGGCGCTCGCTCGTGGCCTCCATGACCGCTTCCAGCAGATCGCCCAGTACCCGGGTCGGTTCATGCAGGCCGGCACCGGGCCGGTCGACCCGTACGGCGTACGGCTCCAGGGCCGGCACGGGCAGCTCGCGCAGCAGGAGACCGCCGTTGGCGTACGGGGTGGCGCCGAGCCGCCGCGTGCCCTCGGGAACGCACGCGAGTACCCGCGCCCGTGGCCGGCCCTGGCCGTCGAAGAGCTCCTCGGGCCGGTACGAGCGCAGCCACGCCTCCAACTGGCGCAGATGCTCCGGATTCTCGCGTACGGCGGCCAGCGGCACCTGATGCGCGCGCCAGGTCCCTTCGACCGGCAGTCCGTCCACGGTGGCGGGACCGGTCCAGCCCTTGGGCGTACGGAGGACGATCACCGGCCAGCGGGGCCGCGCGGTGGCGCCCTCCAGCCGGGCGGTGCGCTGGATCAGCGCGATACGGTCCAGCGCGCTGTCCATCGCCCGGGCCATGGCGCGGTGGACGGTGTGCGGGTCGTCGCCGCCGACATGCAGCGGCTCATGGCCGTAGCCGCGCAGCAGCTCGTCCAGCTCGGGCTCGGGGACACGGGCGAGCACGGCCGGATTGGCGATCTTGTAGCCGTTGAGATGGAGGATCGGCAGCACCGCGCCGTCGCGCACCGGATCGAGGAACTTGTTTGAGTGCCAGGACGCCGCCAGCGGCCCGGTCTCCGCCTCCCCGTCGCCGATCACGCACGCGACCAGCAGATCCGGACGGTCCAGCGCGGCGCCGTAGGCATGGGAGAGCGAGTAGCCGAGTTCACCGCCCTCGTGGATCGAGCCGGGCGTCTGGGGCGCGACATGGCTGGGCACGCCGCCGGGGAAGGAGAACTGGCGGAAGAGCCGGGCCATGCCGTCCCGGTCCCGGCCGATGTCCGGATAGACCTCGGAGTAGCTGCCCTCCAGCCAGGCGTTGGCCAGGACCGCGGGACCGCCGTGCCCGGGCCCCCAGACGCAGACCGTGTCCTGGCCCCTGGCCCTGATGACACGGTTGAGATGGGTGTGCACGAGATTCAGCCCGGGGGACGTACCCCAGTGGCCCAGCAGCCGCGGTTTGATGTGCTCAGGACGCAGCGGCTCGGTGAGCAGCGGATTGCCCATCAGATAGATCTGGCCGACCGCCAGATAGTTGGCGGCCCGCCAATGGGCCACCAGAGCGTCCAGTTCCTCGTCGGTGACGGCGGCCGTGACCGTGGTCCGCGCCGGCGTGCTCGCCTCGCGCATGGCTCTCCTCCGCGGCTCGTGGGTGTCGTGGTCAGCCTTGTCGGGGGCGATCGGTGCCCGTTGGGTCCTGATGTCAAACGGCCGGTGTCCGGCCGGGCCCCGGCGGCTGCCGGGCGTACGGAGGTCCGGCGCCGGTCGGCCCGGCGTACCCGGGCGAGGGACCCCAGGGCCGTCCGGGCCGCGCCGTGGGCCCGAACGGGTGGCGGAGGGTGGCGCTCGGGCCGGGCCCGGCGCGGGCGGACGACCGTACGGGGCGCGCCGGGAGACAGCACGGCCCGGCGCGCCCGTACAACTTTCCGACAGTCCCGTGGGTCCTGATGACGAAAGCCGTATCTCCTGACGTTCCGACATTCCGACTTTCTGGCCAATTCGAACAGCTCGATCAGCACGAACAGCTCAAGAAGCTCGAACAACTCGACCCATGGGAGACGTCATGACCGGACGCCTGACCCTGACCCGTCGCCTCATCACACCGTTCCTCGCCGTCTTCGCCCTTGTCGCCGCGGGTGCGGGGCCCGCGCATGCCGACGAGTCGGACGCGCTGTGGATCGCCGTCCCGTACGAGATGACCCTGCTCGGCACGGACGCAGACGGCAACGCGCCCACCAGAACCCTGACCATCGAGCTCTCGCACGACAACACGAACATGGTGGTGCCCGCGGGCACGCTCACCGTCGATGTCACCGAGCTGGCGGACCTCGCCGAGATCACCTGGCCCGCCAACTGCACCGAGCGGATCGGCGGAACGGGCCAGGACCGTACCGTCACCGGTGACTGCTCCTTTCCCGAGCTGTCGACGGACAGCTACGTCCACGGGGCCGAGATCGGGATAACGGCCACGTCCGCGGCCGTCGAGGGAACGGTCGCGACGATCAGGTCCACGGCCGTCGCGGGGGATCTGACGGCGTATCCGGCCGAGACGACCGTGACCGTGCTCAACGGACCCGATCTGGGCCTCGTACAGGCACCGAACCGGACCGGGGTGCGACCGGGAACCCCTGTCGACGTGCCCATCACCCTCACCAACAACGGCAACCGCACCGCCGACCGCACCCTGCTGACGCTGTTCGCCTCGCACGGCGTGGACTTCGCCTCGCGCCACGAGAACTGCGAGTACACCCACGAGGGCGCGCCGGCCACTCCCGTCGGCACCTGGGCCCTGTGCGTACTGGACGAGCCGGTCGCTCCCGGCCGGACCTCGTCCCTCGACGCGGGCGCGCTGCGGGCCAAGAGGAGCGTCCTCTACGACCGCTTCGACTACGGGGTCGAGCCGTACTCGGACGAGGCGCTGGAACAGGCGCGCGCGGGACGCCCGTTCGTCCGGGGCCACGGCGCCGAACTCGATCTGCGCGCGGCGGGTGCCGCGTCTCGCGTGGCCGCGGACGACGACGTCGACACCTCCGACAACAACCGCTCCGTGCTCATCAAGGCCGTCAACACCGCGGATCTGAAACTGATCGGCGGCAAGGTCGCGGGAGCGGCGGGCGAGACCGTCACCGCTTCGGTCACGGTGAAGAACCGCGGTCCGGCATGGGTGGCCTCGCTCGGCGCGGGTGAGCCGGTGGCGACCGTGGACTTCACCGTTCCGCGCGGGACGGCCGTCACCGCCAAGCCGGAGGAGTGCTACGCGCTCGACGCCTCGGGTGAATGGCGGGAGGAGCAGCTCGGCGCGCCCCGCTACCGCTGCACGACGCCCAACGTCCTGCACGAGCGGGCGAGTCACACCTTCCCGTTCTCGCTCCGTGTCGACCGTGTCGTGCCGGGCGCTCGTGGCAAGGCGGTCACCCTCAACGACCGGCCGGACCTCAGGATCAGGGACTTCGACCCGAACCTGGCCAACAACAGGGCCGCTGTCGTGGTGAACGGCTGACCGGCCGACGGTTCGGCCTGCTGACCGACCGGGTCCACCGGCCGGACGAGCCGCCGCCGTGGTACGGGGGTACGGCGGCGGCTCAGACGCACCGGTAGACGAAGCGCGTGACGGCCGTGTGCCGGGACGGCGAGGTGATCCGCAGCTCCGCGGTCGCCCGGTACTCGCCCCGGCCGCGGAACGTCCACAGCAGGCGCAGCCGGGCGGTCTTCTGACCGCGCGTCACCTTCTCGCGCAGCGGACCCGAGGACGTGCCGTCGCCGCGCACCCAGCGGTAGGTGATCGTGCCGGGGCGCCCGTTGGTCCGCACCACGCCGACGATGTCCGACGTACCGTCACATCCTGGCCCGCGTAAGGCGGTTCCCACGGACACGTCCTGTACGGCGAGGGCGGGCCCGTACCGTTGCCAGGCGAGGAACACCACGACGGCGAGCAGGACCGCGGCGGCGAGCGCGTACCGGCGTGGTCCCCCGGAGCGGCGTCCGGGGACCGCCGGCTCCGGCCCGGGCGGCCGTCCGGGCGGGGCGCCGTGCCAGAGGGCGGCGGCGGTGGTGGTGTTCTCGTGGTGCCGGTCGCGGACGGCGGCGGTCACTCCGGGACCGAAGCGGAGGACCTGGCCCTCGACACGGTCCGGCGCCGCCTCCGGCAACGGAGCCGGGGGACCTGGTGCGGGGGACGAGGCGGTGGTCGCCGGCTCCGGAGCGCGCGTCGGATCCGGTGCAGGGTCGGGCCCTTCGGACCAGTGGCTGCCCAGGACGGTCGCGCTGTAGGTATCGGGACCGGGACCGCCGGCGGGGCGGGTCTCGTCGCCACTCCCGTGCACGGTCTCGGTCTCGTCCTCCAGGCGCTCGGGGTTCGCGTCATCGGGGTGGTAGGGGATTCGGGGATCGCTCATGAGATCACACACCGCCGGATCAGGATCTGCTGGGAGGAGGCGCCGCTCGCCGCCGCCGGATCGGTGGTCGCCCGTACGCCCCAGTAGCAGCCCTGCCGCTGGAAGGTGTGGTCGAGCGGGATCGTGTACCGCGTGGCGCCTTCACGCCGGAAGGTCTGTGAGCCGTCCTGGGCGCCGAGTTCGCCGGATGCCTCGGCGGCGAACCAGGTGACGACGACCGTGACCGGCCCGGTGCTGTCCGTCGCGATGTCGACGGTGGCGGTGGCGCTCGTCGTACCCGTCTGCCGCAGGCCGGTGACGGAGACGGACTTCACGTGTACGGGATCCGTCGTCGGCGCCGAGGACGTCGGTGTGACCGAGGGGGCGGACGACGACGGTGGAGCGGGCGGCGACGGCGGCGCCACGGGAGGTGTGGAGGTACCGGTCGTCCCGGCGGTCGCGCTGTCGGTGACCGAAGGCGACGAGGGCGACGCGGGAGACGAGGGCGGGCCGCCGGGAGAGGCAGCGCCGGTCGGCGACGGGCTCATGGAGTCGGCCGGTCCGGCGGACACGGCGGCGCCCGGACCCGTGCCGGTGGCCTGGACCGGGCCCGCCGTGGTGACCGCCCGGGCCGTGGTCCGGCCCTGGCCGTCTTCCACCGCTCCCACCGCTCCCACCGCTCCCGCGGCGACGGCGGCCACGGCGGCGACGACCAGTGCGACGGCGGCGGCCAGGGTCCCTCTCAGACCGGGCTTCCAGCTACGGCCTCGCCCGCCGCCGCGCCCTCCGCCCTCACCGCGTCGTCCTCCACCGCCCAGCTCCGTGGTGGCCGACGCGGTCGTGCCCGCGGGCCGGCCGGCCGCGTACGGGAGAAGCAGCGGCAGCAGGGCGGCGAGCGCGGCGAGCTTCCGCTGTCCCCGTTCCTCCCAGTCCGGGCCGTAGGCCGTCCCGGCGATCTCCTCCAGCTCCGCGACGAACACGTCCGCGTTGTGGGGCCGTTCCCCGGGCTCCTTGGCCAGGCCGCGCCGGATCAGCGGACGCACCGGTTCGGGCGCCTCCTCCTCGGGAACGGGCGCGCCGATGTGCTGGAGCGCCAGCTCGGCGAAGTTGTCGCCGGAGAACGGCTTGCGGCCGGTGAGGCATTCGTAGAAGGTCGCCGTCGCCGCGTAGACGTCCGCCGCGGGGGAGGCGGGCTCTCCGTTCCACTGCTCCGGGGCCATGTACGCGGGAGTTCCGGCCACGCCCGGGGTGCTCCCACGGCCCGTGGCGATACCGAAGTCCACGAGCTTGGACGAGCCGTCCGTGGCGACCAGGACGTTCTCCGGCTTGTAGTCGCGGTGGACCACCCCCGCCCGGTGGGCGGCGGCCAGCCCCAGCAGCGAACCCTTGAGCACCACGAGCGCCGCTTCCGGACCGGTGGGTCCCTCCTGCCGCAGCAGTGCGCTCAGGGCGACGCCGTCGACCAGCTCCATCACGATGGCGGCGCCCCGCGGTGCCTCGACATACTCGTACAGACCCACCACATGGGGTGTGTCGAGGCCGCTGAGCAGGCGCGCCTCGGCCCGGAACGACCGGAGGAACGCGGAGTCGGCGCGCAGCCGTTCGCTCAGATACTTGACGGCGACGGGTACACCGGTGGTGTCGTGGACGGCGAGGACGACCCGCCCACTGCCGCCGGAGCCCAGTTCGCGGTACTCCGTGTACCCGGGCACGGACCAGGCGTTCATTTCTCCCCCTCGGCGTCGCCGCCGGTCGCCTGTCGCGCGACGGCGGACGGTAGCCCACACCCTGTCCCCATGGCAGACACAAATCCGCCATGTCCGGTTCCCGGGCGGAATCGGAATGGGGCAGCGCCCACGGCGACGGCTCCGTACCCGCGCCCCGCCGTCGCTTTTCTCCGATCATCCGTTCGGGAGTAAAGTTGACATACGGGGTCGGAGCCCCGGCCTCGAACGAAGTCACGACGTCCAAGGGGTTTCCATGGCCGACACCGACTTCTACACCCGCGACCGGCCGGACAACCCCGAGCTGCCGGAGGACCGCCCTCGCGGACGTTCGGAGAGTTACGTTCCGGAACACCACCGCATACGGACCACCACGCTCCTTCTCATCGCCTTTGTCGTGCTGGTGCTGGTGGGCATCTTGCTGTTCCCCTGAGTGCGGAGTTCCCCTGAGTTCGGCGTACGAATACGACCTGCGGTCGTGTGTACCGCGTTCGCCCGTCCGCCCGGCTGCTGACGTCGCCTCGCATCACAGAACGCCCGGCCGGGAAATCCCGGCCGGGCGTTCCGCGCGGACTGCCCGGACCGAATCCGTCAGCAGTGGATGTCAGCAGTGGATATGGATGCTCTTCCAGCCGAACGACGCGTTCCGCTCCGAGTCGCCCCGGAACGTGTAGTGCCCGTGACCCCGGGGACAGTCGCGGTCGTTGAACATCGTCGCGTCCTGTCCGCGGTGGTCGAAGTAGTAGGAGCCGCGCTTGCCCTCGTCGAGATTGCTGCAACCGCAGGCCAGGATGTGCTGGGGCTGGCCCTTCTGGTTCGACTGCGGATAGCCGTACCAGTCGCTCGCCAGCGCGGCTCCGGACGTCAGGGCCAGCACGGCGGACGTCACGGCCGAGGTGACAGCGAGACGCAGGGTGTGACGGTTACGCATGGCAACTCCTCTGGTTGACCAAAAACAGAAGATGACTTTGCGCTTTCATGTGAACACGAAGTGTGATGAGAGTGCGAACGGAACCGCCGCAGTCGGGGTAGGCCCAGGTGGCATGCGGATGCGCCCTTGCGGCGTGGAGTGCAACCAGGGCGCGGGCCCGGCCGTCCTCCTTGTGAGGGGGAACACATGGGGACCGCGCGCATCCTGCTGCCACCGCTGCGGCTGCTGGCCCGGATCAGCGTCCGGACGGGCGGGCCGCTGCTCGGCGCCGCGCTGACACGGTGTCTGACGCCCGGTTGGGTGCTGCTACGGGCGCAGCCGACGACGCGGCGCCTCGCCTGGAGCGAGGAGGCCGTAGCCGTGTTCCGTGCCCTCGGCGCCGGCGAAGGCGGGCGCGGGGGCGGGCGCC
>NZ_MAUD01000102.1 GCF_001700515.1 Streptomyces lushanensis | reverse complement strand
GCGTCGACCTCCACGATCTGCTGGGTGGAGCGCGGGCGGGTGGCGGCGACATAACGGGCGAGGGTGAAGGCGCCGCCACCGAGGTGCACGACCTGGAGAGGGCGGCCCGCGGGTGCCACGAGATCGGCGACATGACCGAGTCTGCGCTGGTACGCGAAGGAGAGCCGGGCGGGGTCGTCCAGATCGACATGGGACTGCGGAGCTCCGTCGATCAGCAGCGACCAGGCGCGTGGCCGCTCCCGGTCGGGTATCAGCTCGGCGCTTCCCCCGTCGACGGCCTCCACCACGACCGCCGCCGCACCTGCCGCACCACGCCTGTTTCTCGCCACGGGGCCAGTCTATTTTGCGGGCTCGGTCCGCCTCCGGGCGCTCTGTGCCACCGCCGACGGCCGACCGTGCCCGGCCCCTCGGCTCACTCGCCGGCGGCCGTGCGGGGCCCGGGCGTTTCGGTGAGCCGACCCTAGCGGCATCTGTCCACCGCTTCGATCAGGCGTGCCGCCTGGCCCAGGGCTTCCCTGAGCACCTCGGGATCCGTGACCGGGCCCGTGGTGTCGGGCGGCAGCAGCCAGTTCGAGCCCGTTACCGGTGGTTCCGCCAGGAGATACAGACCGCGTCCATGGGTCTGCGTACACGCGCTGCCCGGCATGTCCCAGCCCGCCGCGGTGCCCGGCGGCACCAGGAAGCCGAGGGTGTCGCAGGGAGCGTCATGGAGCACGGGCCCCACCGCGGGCGCGCTCCCGCGGCGCAGAATGTCCACCGCTTCGAGCCCCTGCCGGGCCGGAACGGTCACCAGGTCGCAGGGCTCCCCCGCGTCCCCGGAACGCGTGCCCAACTCCTGGCCGTTCGTGTGCTGAGACTCCAACAAGGGAACCCCTCCTCGTCGAGCGCAGACGCCCTGAGCGTCTCCAGGGGGTACAACGCCCGAGCGCGTCAACGGCTACGGCGGCACGCCGCCGCAAAGGATGGCAGTTCATAGCAGATCGTGGGCGAAATGCTCACTTTGTGCGCAAACCCTGTGTGCACGACCCATCACAACCGGTACGTTCTTGCTCCGCCGGAAGTGCCGGACGGAAGTGCCGGGGAAAACCGGCGGCTCCAACGGCTGTACCAGGAGAGGGCTCGGTCATGGCGTCGTCCCGGGCAGTTCCCAACCACGCCTTCCGCGTGCTGCGCGCTCAGCGCTCGCCGGCGGAGTTCGCCGCCGCCGTACGCAGGGCCGCCCGGGAGATCGGTGAACATGTCGCCTGCGACGCGCGCTATGTCGGACGGGTGGAGGCGGGTGAGATCCGCTGCCCCAACTACGCCTACGAACGGGTCTTCCTGCACATGTTCCCCGGGCTGACGCTCAAGGACCTGGGCTTCCGCGCGCGGGAGGAGGTACGCGGCAGGGCGGCCCGGATCACGGCGGATCCGCCGCCGGCACCACCACCGCCCCCACCCTTGCCACCGCCGCCGGCGCCCGTCCGCGACACCGGCCCGGCCGGTACCGCCGCCCGTACCGCCCGCGCCACGAGTGATGCCCGCGACACCAGCGAGGAGGGCGATGTGCTGCGTCGCGCATTCATGACGAGCGGCCCCGTCACGGTGATGGCCGCGTCCCTCGGTCTCGGCGGTGCGCCCGCCGCGGCCGTGCCCGCCCCGCGACGGGCCGGCGAGAGCGAGGTGGCCGCCGTCGAGGACGCCGTACGGCGGATCCGCCTGCTGGACGACCGCCATGGCGCCGACGGGCTCTACCGGCAGGCCGCCCGGCCGCTGCGCGCCGCGTACGCCCTGCTCGACGCGGGCTCGGCCGCCCGGCAGACCACCGCCGACCGGCTGCACTCGGGCGCGGGCGAGCTGTCGGTCTCGGTGGGGTGGCTCGCCCATGACTCCGGCCGGTTCGAGGACGCGCGCTCGCACTACGCGGAGGCGCTGGCGACCGCACGGGTCGCGGCCGATCCCGCGCTGGAGGCGCACGCCTTCTGCAACATGTCCTTCCTGGCCAGGGATGCGGGCCGGTGCCGTGAGGCCGTGCGCGCCGCGCAGGCGGGCGCGCGCGCCGCCGCGCACCTCGCCTCGCCGCGGCTGCTGTCACTGCTCGCCCTGCGCGAGGCGGGCGGCTGGGCCGGGCTCGGCGACCGTACGAACTGTGAGCGGGCGCTGTCCCTGGCGCACCGCCTCTTCGACCGCGGGCCCTCGGACGCGGATCCCGAATGGATGTCCTTCTTCGGCGAACCCGAGCTGGAGTCGCAGCAGGCCCTCTGCCACGAGGCGCTGGGCGACTGGGCCCGGGCGGCGCGGCACGCGTACCGCGCCACGGCCCTCCAGGATCCGCACTTCGCGCGCAATCTCGCCCTCTACCGCGCGGAGCTGTCCACCGACCTGGCCCGCGCGGGCTCGCCGGACGCGGCGGCGGTGGCGGGTGCCCAGGCGCTGGATCTGCTGGACGGTGTCCAGTCGTCCCGCATCCAGACACGACTCGCGACCACGGCCCGGGCGCTGCTGCCGCAGCGACGGCTGCCGGAGGTGGGCGCCTTCCTGGACCGCCACACCTCGGCGAAAGCCCGCGCGTAGTGACGAGTGACCATAACGGTGACGAGTAACCGGTGACCAGTAGCGGGTGACGGGCACGCGCCCCTGCTCCCGTCCCCCCTGCCCCCGTCCTCGTCGCCGTCGCCGTACGTTCGGCTGCCCTCGGCCGTCCTCGCCGCGTCAGTCCGCCAGGTGTGCCGTGTCGTTCCAGACCTCGATCGCCGGAAGTCCGTACGCCCAGCCGAGCACCGACACCGACGTCGGATCCAGCCGGATACGCGCCGCGAACGAGATGTCCTCACCCAGCCAGCGCGCGCCTATCGCGCGCAGGATGTGGCCGTGGGCGAAGACCAGCACATCGCGATCGGCCGAGCGCGCCCAGGCCACGGCCTCGTCCGCGCGGGCCGAGACCTCCGCCAGGCTCTCGCCGTCGGGGACGCCGTCGCGCCAGATGAACCAGTCGGGCCGGGCCGACTTGATCTCGGCCGGTGTCATGCCCTCGTACGCGCCGTAGTCGAACTCCATCAGCGCGTCCCACTCCTCGGCCCGGTCGCCGAAGCCCGCCAGTGCGCAGGTCTCGCTCGCGCGCAGCAGCGGGCTGGTCCGTATCTCCACGTCGGCGAGGCCCGACCAGGGCGCCCGGTGCAGCCGCTCGCCCAGCAGCTTCGCGCCCTGGCGGCCTTCGTCCAGCAGAGGTATGTCCGTCCTGCCCGTATGACGGCCGGAGAGCGACCAGGCCGTCTGGCCGTGCCGGGCGAGAAGGATGCGCGATGCCATGGGGGCTTCTCCCTGAAGTTCACAACCGGTGCCTCTCCATCATCGCGTATTTGAACGAAGGGCAACCTCCAGGGGGACACGGGCGTCCCTCTCTCCGTTGGCCTCGATTTCACCGAATGGAAGTTCGGAGAATCATCCGATCGAGGAATGGGGAGACGTACGCCGTACGGTTGAACGCAGGCCGAAAAGCGCATGAAATGACGATGGAGACCGCCCGTATGCCAGACAGCGCCGCCGCCCGCGCCAGAGCCAGCGCCCGCGTCGGCGCTTCGCGTCAGCCGGACGTCCGGCCGCCGGGCGCCCGGCCCCGCTGGTGGGCGGAGCTCACACTCGTCGTCCTGATCTACTCCGCGTACTCGGCGGGCCGGCTGCTGGCCCGTGACGACGGATCGGAGGCCGTCGGGCACGGGCTGGCGATCCTCCGGTTCGAGAAGGCGCTCTTCCTGAACGCCGAGCATCCGCTCAACCGGCTCTTCACGGCCACTCCGGCCCTCGCCGTACCCGCCGACTTCGTCTACGCCTCGCTCCACTACCTGGTCACACCGGCCGTACTCGTCTGGATCTTCCGCCGCCGCTCAGCGCTCTACCGGAGCGCGCGGACCTGGCTCACGCTGGCCACGCTGCTCAGCCTGGTCGGCTTCACCCTGCTCCCCACCTGCCCGCCCCGGCTGCTGCACGTCCGTCACGGCTTTGTCGACACCATGGCGCAGTACAGCGGGTACGGCTGGTGGGGCGACGAGGCGAGCGCGCCGCGCGGTCTGGGCGAGATGACCAACCAGTTCGCCGCGATGCCGAGCCTGCATGTCGGCTGGGCGCTGTGGTGCGGCGTGCTGCTGTGGCGGCACGCCCGTACGCCGCTGGTGCGGTGGCTGGGCGCCCTCTATCCCGTCGTCATCACGGTGGTGGTGATGGGGACGGCGAACCACTACTTCCTGGACGCGGTCGCGGGTGCGCTGGTGATGGCGGTGGGGGCGCTGCTGACAGGGCCCGCGATCCGGGCGGCGGACCGGATACGGACGGCGCTGACGGCCCGCCCCGGACCGGTGCCGGCCGCCCTGCCGCCCGCCGTTCCCACCGCAGTGCCGGCGGCCCGGCCAACCGCCGTGCCCGCCCCGCGGCCCCGCGCATCCCCGATTGTCAGCGGTGGATGCGAGACTTCCGCGGGTGAGCGATTCCCTGGGCGGCGGACCCGTAGCAGCACCTCCGGCACCTCCTCCGCAGACGACACTCCGGCGACGGCTCGCTGAGCTGCGCGGCCCCGCTGTGCCGCCGCATCCGCTCGACGCCCGCGCGCTGGCCGCCCTCGCGGCGAACCCCGGCTGCCGTCGGCGCGCCCTGCTGGACGGCGCCGGTGTCGACAAGGGTGCGCTCGCCGAGGCACTCGGCTCGCCCGCGCCGTTCGGGCAGTCCCAGTTCGCTTTCATGCGCGGAAACGCCTTCGAGGCGAAGGTCAAGGCCGACGGCGGTACGGAACTGATGCGGCTGCTGGCGGACCGGCTCGGCGGGCAGGCGGTGCCGCCCGCGCCCGGTGAGGTCTCGGTCCCCGATCTGTCGGCGGCGGGCCCCGAGGGGCGCACGGCGCGTACGGCACTGGCGCTGCGCGAGGCCACGGCGGCCGGTGCCTGGGCACTGCTCGACCATCCGCTGCTGGCCCTCGAAGTGGCGGGCTCGCCCGCGTATCTGGAGCCGGACGCGGTGGTGGTGCGGCCCGACGGCCGGTGGACGGTCGTGGAGATCAAGTCCTTCCCGATGATCGACGGTTCGGCGGACGCCTCGAAGGTGGGCGCGGCGGCGCGCCAGGCCGCGGTGTACGCACTGGCCCTGGAGCGGGTCGCGGTCCGTACGGAGGGCGCGGAGGTCGGCCATCAGGTGCTGCTGGTCTGCCCGAAGGACTTCTCCAATCTGCCGACGGCGTCCGTCGTGGACATACGGAAGCAGTTGTCGGTGACGCGCCGTCAGCTCGCCCGGCTGACCAGGATCGAGGACATCGCGGACACGCTCCCCGAGGGCACCACCTTCAATCTGGAGCGCTGCTCGGGCGCCCAGCTCACGAGCGCGGTCGACGCCGTCTCCGCCGCCTACGCGCCCGAGTGCCTCGCGGCCTGCGAGCTGGCCTTCCACTGCCGCTCCCGCGCGCGGGAGCGCGGCGCGGTGGAGGCGCTGGGCCGGAGCGTACGGGGCGAACTGGGCGCGCTGACGACGGTCGCGGCGGTGCTGTCGGCGGCCCACGGTGACACGGGCGATCCGGACGACCCGACGGTCGCGGCGCTCCGCAGGGCGGCGACGCTGAGGGCGGAGGCACTGGCGGGCGCGGATCGGGCGGTCACCGAACAGGCCGTCGCGGGCCGGGCAATGGCCGATCGCGCCGTGGCCGCCGACCGGGCCGTCGCGGGCGGTGCGGAGACGGAGGGCTGATGTCGCTGATCAGTACGCTCGCCCGGCTGGAGGCCGTGGCGAGCGGGCGGGCCCGGCCGCTCGCCACCGTCCGGCACCGGCGGATCTCCGAACGGCCGCTCGTCCTCGTGCCGTTGACCACCGCGGGCGAGGCGGGCGCACCGCTCGGCGCGCTCGTCGGGACGGACCGGGACGCGCCGCGGCTGCTGACCGTCGCGCAGCCGCGCGACCGCGATCTGCGGTTCGCGTTCCTCGGCGAGCTGGCCGAGGCCGTGCTGCCGTACATCGACGCGTACACCGATGTGATCGAGCCCGCCGAGCGCAACGAGACCGACCCGGAGACCGGGAAGCGGGTCAAGGTCGAGGTGGAACTGTGCGTGGACGCACCGCAGTTGGTCGTGCCGAGCCGGCCGGGCATCGATTTCGTACGGCTGCTGGGACGGTCGATGCGGTTCCGGCGCACCGCCGAGGAGGACCCGGAGACGCCGTATCCCGCGCCGCCGCGCGTACCGCTGCTCGGCCGCTGGCTGACGCACTACGGCGAGCGCGCCCGCGTGCCGGGCTCCTCGCTGCTGCTCGCCACGACCGATCTGCTCAATCGCCACTGGGCGACCGGTCAGTCCGGCCTGGAGGACCAGCATCTCGGCGCGCTGCTCGCCTGGATCGATCCGCCGGGAACGCTGTCGGGTGCCGAGGCCGCGCTCCTGGCGGAGCTGGAGCGTGACAGGGACGGACAGCTCGCGTGCCCGCCGGCCGGTCCCGCGACGGATCCGGCGTTCGACAACAGACTGCTGGCGCCCGCGATCGAGCGGTACGACCGGGCGCGTCAGGAGCTGGGCGCGGCCGAGGACGGAGCGGACGCGGAGGAGCGGCTCGCCAGGCTCACGGCCGCGGAGCGGCACATCCGCGCACTGCTCCTCGGCGTGATGCGGCCGACCTGGGACGCGGTGTGGCACGGCCTCGACCTGCTGCGTCAACTGCCCGAAGGCGCACGGGTGGAGGAGCGCTGGACGCGCGACCGCTGGTCGTTCACCGGCCATCGCGACCGTGTGCGCGCCGGTGAGCCGCCGCAGCCCCGGCGCGACGACGCCGTGACCGCGGCGCAGAAGCTGGCCTCGCGCGAGACGGCGCTGGCACAACTGGCGGCGGCGGAGGCGCTGGACGATCCGCTGGTGCTCGCGGGACACAGGCTGTCGGGCGAGGCGTTCGTCGGGGAGGTGACGGAAGTGGTGATGGCCTACAGCGAGGGCAAACGCCCGAGCCCCCGTCCGCTGATCACGGTCCGCACCGACGACCGGCCGCATCTCGGCGAGCGCACGAAGGTGTTCCGCTCGCTGGACGGCAAGCCGCAGTCGGCGGAGTTCGTACGGTACGGGGACGGACCGGCGGACGAGGACGAGGCCGGGACCGGCACCGGGACAGGGACCGGCACCGGCACCGGCACCGACGAGGACGGCACGCTCGTGCTGCGGCTGACCGACCGGATGGGCCGGAGCAAGGAGCCCGCGCCCGGGTCCGTGCCGGAGAAGGGCGACCGGATCTCCTGGACGCTCTTCGAGCACGATCAGCGCGGCGGGCCGAAGCTGCCCGACCCGGAGGAGACGCCCTGGACCCACGGCGGCCCCCCGGTCAGGGAAGGAACGGCCGAGGCGGGCCCGGACGCGCCGCGGCAGGCTCCGGACCCGGTGACCGAGGAGGACTTCCTGTGACCCGCCCCGCGCGCCGCTCGGCGACCCACCACAGCCGCATCCGCACCGCACCCCGCTTCCCAGGAGCCGCCCGATGACCGCGCCGCCCGCGTCCCGCCCCGCGCCGGACTCCTCCTCCGCCGTCCCGGCCGCCGGCCTCCCGTCCTCCGCCGTCCGGTCCGCCTTCGACCCGGGCGCCGCCGCCGCCCGGGCCACCGACGCGATCCTGCGGGACACCCTGGGCGCCGCCCACCGCGGTGTTGTCGTCGACTCGCCACCCGGCGCGGGCAAGTCGACGCTCGTCGTACGGGCCGCGCGGGAACTGGCCGCGGCCGGACGCCCGTTGATGGTGATCGCGCAGACGAACGCCCAGGTGGACGATCTGGTCGTCCGGCTCGCCGAGAAGGATCCCGGGCTGCCGGTCGGCCGGCTGCACAGCAATGATCCTGACCCGTACGACAAGGCGCTGGACGAGCTGCCGAACGTCCGCAAGTCCGCGAAGGCGGCCGAGCTGGCGGGCCTCGACATCGTCATCTCGACCGCCGCGAAGTGGGCGCACGTCCAGGGCGTCGAGCCCTGGCGGCACGCCATCGTCGACGAGGCCTACCAGATGCGCTCCGACGCGCTGCTCGCCGTCGCCGGGCTCTTCGAGCGCGCGCTGTTCGTCGGCGATCCGGGCCAGCTCGACCCGTTCAGCGTGGTGGGCGCCGACCAGTGGGCGGGGCTGTCGTACGACCCGTCGGCGAGCGCGGTCACCACGCTGCTGGCGCACAACCCGGAGCTGCCCCAGCACCGGCTGCCCGTCTCCTGGCGGCTGCCCGCGTCGGCCGCGCCGCTGGTGTCGGGCGCGTTCTATCCGTACACCCCGTTCCGCAGCGGTACGGGCCACGGGGACCGCCGGCTGACCTTCGGAGTCGCGTCCGACGGCTCGGGCCCCGACCGGGTGCTGGACGAGGCGGCGGAGTCGGGCTGGGGACTGCTGGAGCTGCCCGCCCGGCGCACGCCCCGCACGGACCCCGAGGCGGTGCGGGCCGTGGCCCTGGTCGTCCGCAGACTGCTGGACCGCGGAGGCGTGGCCACCAGCGAGCGCTCCCCGGGCCCGGTGCCGGTGACCGCCGACCGGATCGCGGTCGGCACGGCCCACCGCGACCAGGCGGCGGCGGTCCGGGCCGCCCTCGCGGAGCTGGGGGTGACGGGCGTGGCCGTGGACACCGCGAACCGTCTCCAGGGCCGCGAGTTCGATGTCACCGTCGTCCTCCACCCGCTCTCCGGCCGCCCCGACGCCACGGCGTTCCATCTGGAGACCGGCCGCCTCTGTGTCCTCGCCTCCCGCCACCGCCACGCCTGTGTGGTGGTCTGCCGCGCGGGCGTGGCCGAACTCCTCGACGAGCACCCGTCCACCGAGCCGGTCCAGCTCGGAGTGACGGTCAAGTTCCCGGACGGCTGGGAGGCGAACCACGCGGTCCTGTCCCACCTGTCGGAGCACAAGGTGAGCTGGCGGCCGTGAGCCATCGGCGTACGGCGACGGACACCGGGCCAGGGGCCCCGCCGGCCCCCGTTGTACGCCTGATGACACCCCGTGCCGGAGGCCCCCTTGCGGTGGGCGGGAGAATGGACGGTGGTCGCAGGGCCTGGACACGTACGAGCAGGAGGAACGAGATGCCGGATCCCGAGCGGAGCGAGCGGCGGCTACGGCCCGCACCGCTGCTCTTCGAGCCCTCGGAGGCGGTCGCCGACCCCGAGCACTTCTTCGATCTGGAGTCCCTCGACGACCCCGCGGAGCTGCTGGCCAGAGCGACCGAGCTGACTCTCGCGTTCCGTGCGGCCACCGACCGGGCGGTCGAGTTCCAGGCGGTGGCCGCCGCGCAGCTCGCCGATCCGCGCCGCTTCGACCGGCTCACGACCGAGGACATCGCGCGCCGCGCGGAGTGGACCGAGGACTATGCCAGGAAGATGGTCGAGTTCGGCCGCGATCTGCTGCGCGGCGAAGGTCTGGCGGGCGAGTAGCACGCCGTTCCCGCATACGGCCGGCCTGTGAGCCGGGTGCGAGGCCGCGTCCGCGTCCCGAGCGGCCCGGGCGTCCGAAGTGGCGGCGGGGGCTCATGCATCCCCCCGGCATATGCCGGGGGGCAGGCTACTCCTCGCCGGGTGCCGCTGTCCCGGTTTCCCCGAACTCTCCGGAGCGAGGGCGTTACTGCCGGTAGACCTGACTGTCATGAGCGCATGGTTACGAGATGAATCCCCGCTGAGTCCCGGCACGGGCGACGACGAGCGACGCCTCGACGTCTTCGCCCTCCTCCGCGACGAGGGCCGTCGGCACACCGCCCGGATCACGCAGGCCGGCGCGGACTGGCTCGCCTCCTCCGGACCGTATCCCCGCTCCACGCTCTCGCACTGGGCGGCCCGGCCGACCGCTCCCGGCGTGCTGTCCTGCGGCTCCGTCTTCGACGTGGTGAACGTCCCCTGGGTCTTCGGCCGGCGGATGCTGGAGCGGCTGTGGTCCGAGGGGCCCGGCTCCGGGCCGGTCGCCGCGCACCGCGGCCGTACGCTCCTCTTCGCCGCGCCCGGCACCGCCCAGCGGCTGCCCGCCCTGCTGTCCTGGGAGGAGTGGGGCGGCACAGGGGCCGAAGGACCGGCGCAGGCCCCGCCGCCGCTGTTCTGCCACGGCGTGGGCGACGCCGTGACCGTACCGCCGCTCACGCCCGGCGCCGTCTCGGGACCGCGCTGGGTGGTCGCTCCCGACACCCGCCATCCCTGGCTCCCGGGACCCGAGGTCCTGCTCTGGGCCTGTGTACGGGCGGCCCGCGCGACGGCGGGCACCGCCCGCGCCGGGAGCGGGCCCATACCCCGGCCCCGGCCGGCCACCTCGGCGGAGCGACTGCCCCAGTCGTGCTCCTGACGGCCTCCCGGCCCGCAGCGACCCGCACCTGACCACCGGAAACGGCGCGAAAACGGCCCGGACGCGCCCCCCGGGCGGCGCCGCGTATATCGATTTTTCCTCCCGCCGATCCTGGTGCTAAGGTCTACGACGTCAGCAGGCGCCGCTAGCTCAGTTGGTTAGAGCAGCTGACTCTTAATCAGCGGGTCCGGGGTTCGAGTCCCTGGCGGCGCACCGACGGAAGAGACCCCTCGCGAGAGTGAGGGGTCTCTTCGTCCTCCGCTCACGAGCGCGGTGTGATCTTCACCGTCCAGACGCCTCCGGCCGTACGGTCCGCCACCTCCACCTTCGTCCGCTCCCCCGGCACCGTGAACGTCTCACCGACCCCCAGCGGAGCGTCCGCGAGCGGCGGGTACACCGACTGGTCCCAGCACGCCTGGCTGTGCGGATGGGTGTCCACCACCTCGACCGGGCCGCCGCCCGAGGCGGTACCGCCGCGCACCCGGTAGATCAGCACGCCCTCGCTGCACGTGTGGAGATCGTTGCCGGTCGCCGCGCGCGCCTCGATGACCAGGGCGGAGTTGTCACCGGTCCTGACGACCGCCAGCCGCGTCCCCGTGCTGCCCGCCACCGTCGGCGCGGCGGCGATCGGCTCCAGGCTGAGCAGGCTCGTACCCGTCGATCCCACACACCGCACCTGGCTCCGGTCCAGCCAGCCCAGCTTCCACTTGTGCCAGCCGAAGAGATCCGGCGACATCCCGAACTGGCTGCCCATCACGTCCCAGTCGCCGACATAGGTGTCCCAGTCGCCCTTGCCGTCCACGGGCCGGTGGTAGAGATCGGGCAGATCGAAGACATGCCCGGTCTCGTGGGCCAGCACATTGCGGTCCGGGGGATGGCGTTCGAAGACGGTGACGATGCGCTTGATCTCCGTACCGTCCGCCTTCATCGGCTGCTCGAAGTTGACCACCTTCGTGGCGTCGGAGTCGACTCCGGGGGCCTCCGGGTCGGCGACCAGATAGACGACGTCGAAGCGCGAGAAGTCGACCAGCGGATCGGCGGCGGTCAGCGCGTCCCGCAGATAGGCGGTGCGCCGCGCCGGCTCCCAGTCACGCCGCATCCCGTACGCGGTGGAGGCGTGCGGCATCCGCGCCCACTGGAGCTTCGGATGCGCCCGCAGCGTGAACTTCCCGTACGAGGCCTGCTCGTAGAAGCGGCTGGTGGCCGGGAAGTGATCGGCCGCCAGCTCCGCCGGATCGGGCAGCTTCCTGGAGTCCGGGAAGGAGAGAAAGACCATCACCGCGTCGAGCGGGCGGTCCGGGCGCGGATAGGAGCCGTTCCAGGTGTCGAGACCGAGGGAGTGGTGGGCGGAGGTCCGGGTCAGCGCACAGGGCCCTTCGGCGACCGCGTCCGCCGCGGGCCCGGTGACCAGCGCCATGGCGGCGAGTGCCATCAGGGAGATGAGGGCGGCTGCGGTCCTGCGCGGGCGGAGCCGGTCCACCCCCGCCGATGGCTGCGGACGCTCCACATCGACCTCCGGCTCCGGTTAGGGGATACCTCACCCACACTGTGCCGTTTTATGGCGATACGCCCTGTTCCGCTGCCCCACACGGGTGAGGAGCGTCACGCGTTCTGTCCGACACCCCGACGGGTCACGGAAAGTCACAGGGCCTCAGGACTGGGCCGACCGGGCCACAGGCAGGCAGAAACGATCGCCCGGGGGCGGGCCGCCGGCGCGTGACGCTCCGGTTCCGCCCACCGGAGCTGGAACGGCCGCCCGGCCTCCCTCTATGATCGGCACACTTTCCCTGGCCGGCCGTCCCGACCACTCGGTACGACTCTGTACGACACGACTGCACCGCGGGAGCGAGCCGTGAGCGGAACCTCCGAAGGGCCGCAAGGACCGCACGGGCAGCACCGTGCGGCGGTCGCCGCGCACGGCGGCGACTGGCCTCCGGCCGGTGAGGCGGTCCATGAACCGACCGAGGATTCGGTCACGGAGCGTCATCCCATCGGCAGAGTCGGCGACACGGCCGTGGACGAACGCGACTACCGCGCCGCGTTCCACGCCGCCCAGCTCGCCATGGCCGTCCTCGACAACGAGGGCACCGTCATCAGCGCCAACGACGCGCTCGGCGCCCTCCTCGGCACCCAGCCCGCCGCGCTCTTCGACCAGTCCGCCGCCGATCTCGTCGATCTCGCCTCGGACGGCCGCACCTGGCACGCCTATCGCGCGGTGCTGGACAGCCGCCGCGCCCGCTTCCGCTGCACACGCCGTCTCAAGCACTCGGACGGACGGACGCTCTGGGCCGAGGTCACCGTCGCGCCCGTACCGGAGAGCGGCACCGCGCTGCTGTCGATCGCGGACATCAGCGACCGGCGCGAGCTCCAGGCGCGGCTGCGCCATCTCCAGATGCACGATCCGGTGACCCGGCTGCCCAACCGCACACTGTTCTTCGAACGGCTCGCCTCCGCGCTGGAGACCTCGGCGTCGGCCGCCCACGGCGGCGGGGCGGGCGGGACGTACGACGCCGGAGCCTATGCCCGGGGCCCCTACGCGGACGCCAGAGGCGATGGCAGAACAGGGCGGATCGGTCTGTGCTACCTCGATCTCGACGGCTTCAAGGCCGTCAACGACACCCTCGGCCACCGCATCGGCGACCGGCTGCTCGCCGCCGTCGCCACCCGTCTGACCGAATGCGCCGACCAGGACGGATACACGCGCAGCGGCGGCCATCTGGTCGCCCGGCTCGGCGGCGACGAGTTCGCGATCCTGGTCGAGGACTCCATCGGCACGGAACAGCTCGCCGATCTCGCCCGCTCCGTACTCACCGCGCTCCAGCGCCCTTTCGATCTGGCCGGGCAGCGGCTCTCGGTCTCGGCCTCGATCGGTGTCGTGGAGCGGGCCGTCGAAGGCACCACTCCGACCGGTCTGATGCAGGCCGCCGACACCACGCTGTACTGGGCGAAGGCCGACGGCAAGGCCCGCTGGACCCTCTTCGACCCGGAGCGCAACGCCCACCGGATGACCCGGCAGGCGCTGACCTCCGGACTGCGTCCCGCGGTCGAGCGCGAGGAATTCGTGCTCCAGTACCAGCCGCTGGTCGGGATGGCCGACGGAGTCGTGCGCGGTGTGGAGGCGCTGGTGCGCTGGAACCATCCGCAATTCGGGACACTCACGCCGAATCGGTTCATCGGAATCGCGGAGGAGGACGGCTCGATCGTGCAGCTCGGGCGGTGGGTGCTGCGGACGGCCTGCCGTCAGGCCAGGGAGTGGCAGCTCGGCCATCCGCACGCCCGGCCGCTCTTCGTCAGCGTCAATGTCGCCGTACGCCAGGTCTGGGATTCCGATCTGGTCGCGGATGTGGCCGAGATCCTGGCGGAGACCGGACTCGCGCCGAATCTGCTGCAACTGGAGCTGACGGAGTCCGCGGTGATGGGCTCGGCGGGCCGGCCCCTCCAGGCGCTTCAGGCGCTGAGCGACATGGGCGTACGGATCGCCATCGACGACTTCGGGACCGGCTACTCGAATCTCGCGTATCTGAGCAGGCTGCCGGTCTCGGTGCTCAAACTGGACGGCTCGTTCGTCCGTGGCTTCCGGTACGACGAGGGCGTCCATCCGAACCCGGCGGACGAGACCATCGTCGAGGCGCTGGTCCAGCTCGCCCACCGGCTCGGGCTGACGGTGACCGCCGAGTGCGTGGAGACCTCCGGCCAGGCCGCCCGGCTCCAGCGGATCGGCTGTGACACGGGCCAGGGCTGGCTCTTCTCCCGCCCGGTGGCGCCGGAACGGATCGCGGAGATGATCGCGGCGGGCCCGCGGAAGGACTGACCGGCGGCGCGGCCGGGTCCTGGTTCCTGGCCGACCAGGCCAGCCAGGCGTCCTGGAGCACGTCCTCGGTGTCCGCGACGCTGCCGAGCATGTTGTAGACGAGGGAGAAGAGCAGCTCGCGATGGTCGAGAAAGACCCGCGTCGCCGTCTCACCGGCCGTCTCGGCCGCCGCCCGCACCGGCTCGGCCGGCCCCGCCGCCGCGTCGGACATGGTCACTCCTCCCGTTCGCGCTCCCTGTGTCCCGTCCCGAGAGGCCCGGAGGTCTCGGAGTGTGACGTACGCGAAGGGAGTGTGACGCTCGTCACCGAACGGCGCGCGGCCGGACAGGAGGAGGTCGGACGAGCAGAGGATCGGACGGGCGAAGGATCAGACGGGCAAGGCGTAGGCGTCCGCGATGAGTTCGTAGCTGCGCAGCCGCGCCCCGCCGCTGTGGGCATTGGCGGTGATCATCAACTCGTCGGCGCCCGTGCGCTTCTGGAGGTCGTCGAGACCGTCCCGTACCGCGTCCGGCGTGCCATGGACGATATTGGTGAGCCAGGTGTTCACGAACTCCTGCTCCAACGAGCTGAACCGGTACGCCTCGGCCTCCTCCGGCGTCGGCACGAGCCCCGGCCGGCCGGTGCGCAGCCGGACCATCGAGAGGGCGCCGGTGAGCACCTGGCGGCGGGCCTCGCCCTCGTCGTCACAGGCCATGGCCGCGACCCCGATCAGGGCGTACGGAGCGTCCAGCACCTCGGAGGGGCGGAAGCTCTCGCGGTAGAGATCGAGCGCCGGGATCGTGTTCTGCGCCGAGAAGTGGTGGGCGAAGGCGAAGGGCAGTCCCAGGACACCGGCCAGCCGCGCGCTGAAGCCGGACGAGCCGAGCAGCCAGATCGGCGGACGGGCGCCGGGTCCCTGAACCGGTCCGGGGACGGCGTGGATACGGGAGTACGGGTGGCCGTCGGGGAAGTCGTCGTCCAGGAACCGGGTCAGCTCGGTGAGCTGCTGCGGAAAGTCGTCGGCGCCCTCGCGCAGCCCGTCGGTGCGGCGCAGCGCCGCCGCCGTCGCCCCGTCGGTGCCCGGCGCGCGTCCGAGACCCACGTCGACCCGCCCGGGAGCGAGCGCCTCCAGCGTGCCGAACTGCTCGGCGATCACCAGCGGCGCGTGGTTGGGCAGCATCACACCGCCCGAGCCGAGCCTGATGCGCTCGGTGTGGGCGGCGAGATGGGCGAGGATCACGGCGGGCGACGAGGACGCGACGCCCGGCATGGAGTGGTGCTCGGCGACCCAGTGCCGGTGGTAGCCCCTGCTCTCGGCGAGCCGCGCCAGCGCGACGCTCGTACGGAGCGACTCGGCGGCGGTGGAGCCCTTGCCCACCGTGACCAGGTCCAGTACGGAGAGGGGCACAGGGGCCGTGCCCTGTGCCGTACCCCGAATCGCGTCCGTCGTGCCTCGGCTCGTGTCGTGGTCGTCCACCGGTCTGGCCCTTCTGCGCGGAAGTGCGTACACGCGTACAGAAGGGCTGCAACAGGAGGGGCTCTCCGGTTATTCCTGCCCGGGGGCTCGCGCCCCGGGGGCCCAGCGGTCTCGCGCCCCGGGGTGGCCCGGGATTCTCACGCTCCGGCGTTCTGGTACCCCGGCGTTCTCGCGCCCGCCGGCTGTCCGTCCCGCTCGGGCGGCGTCCGCTACTCCCGGCTCGCGAACAGCGTGCCGAGCCGCGGTGCCCACACCCTGCGCTGCGCCAGCCGCAGCCCTTCCCAGACCGACACCTGGTTCGCGGTCAGGACCGGCTTGCCGAGCGCCTCCTCCAGCTCGGGCACGTACGCCGCCGTGTGCAGGGCCGTGTCCGGGAGCAGGACGGCCTGTGCGTCGGGATGGTCGCCCGCGCGGGCCAGCTCCAGCACCCGCTCCTGTCCCCAGGTGCCGACCTCCGCCGCCGTGATGATCCCGCTGGCCCGGTCCGCGACCACCTCGGTCCCGGCCGACTTGAGGAAGGCGGTGAAGTAGCCGGTGACGTCCTCGGGATAGGTGGCCGCGACGGCGACCCGCTCCACACCCAGCTCCCGTACGGCGTGGGCGAAGGCGAACGACGTGCTCGACGCCGGCAGCCCGGCCGCCCTGGCCAGGGTGCGTGTCTGCTCGTGGGCGCCCTCCCACCCGTACACGAAGCTCCCGCTCGTACAGGCCCAGACCACGGACTGGGCACCCGCCAGCCGGAGCTCCGCCACGCCTTCGGCGAGCCGGTCCGCCGAGCCCATCTCGATCAGCGCGTCGACGCGGTGGGCGTCCTCACCGATGTCGGTGTGGACGACGGCCAGCCGGATGTCGATGCCGAACAGCGCCTCCATGCGTGGATAGTCGTCCTCGGCGGAGTGTCCGGGATAGAGGAATCCGACGGTGGTCATGTCCAGCCTTCCTTACTCATCACTCATCAGGCAGCGGCTCCGGAAGGGACTCGGGGGACGGTTCGGGCAGCGGCTCCACGGATGAGGGGGGTGGTACAGGCCCCATCGGTCCGATCGGGGCGACCGGTCCCCTCGGCACCACCGGCGGAAGGGCCTGTATCGACGGTATGGGCGGTATGGGCCGTGCCGGCGCGACCGGGGCGGCGGGCGGGGCCGCGGAGACCGAGGGCACCGGCGGTACGGAGGGCAGCGCCGGGGCGGTGGGAGGTGGCGGCGGCAGGGCGGGCAGGACCGTCGAGACGTCCCGCGCCTCCTGCTCCTCCCGCACTCCCCGCACCTCCGGCACCTCTCCTGTCCCACTCGGCCCACTCGGCTCGTACGTCTCGCCCGTGTCCCGGGCGTCCAGCGCTCCCCGCGCGTCCTGTGCGCGGTGTGCCTCTCCCGCCTCGCGGCGGTCGAGCAGCAGCCTTTGGTACGGGCCGACCGCGTGCGCCCCGAGCCTGCGCAGCGCCGCCCACATCGTCACCTGGTTGGCGGACAGCACGGGCATCCGCAGCTCCGCCTCCAACTGCGGAATCGCGTCGTACGTCGGCAGATTCGTGCAGCTGATGAAGAGCGCGTCCGCCGACCCGACGACGGCCTCGCGCGCCATGTCCACGACCGAGCGATAGGGCACCTTCCAAATGTGCCGCGTCAGCCCCAGAAAGGCGCGCCCAGTCACCGTTACCCCCACTTCCGCCAGATAGTCCTCCAGCGCCTGGGTGACCGACTCCGTATAGGGCGTGACCAGCGCGATCCTGCCGGCGCCCAGCTCCTCCAGGGCCTCGATCAGGGCTCCCGTCGTGGTGAGCGAGGGCACCTCGCCCGCCCGGGTCATCGCCTCGCACATGGCACGCTCACCGGCCGGTCCGCCGACGAAACTGCCCGAGGTGCAGGCGTACGCGATCACTTCCGGCTCGGACGCGCCGAGTGCCCGTACGGCCTCACCGAGCGTCTCGTGCTCGCTGACCAGCCTGGCCAGATCCAGGGAGACCTCGACGGGGACATAGGGCGTCCTGGTCACGCGCAGCGAGATGTCGTCGGGCACCCAGCGCCACAATTCGCGATCAAGGGCGAAATCGAAAGGGGCGACCACACCCACTCCACGCTGTGGTTGCGGTCCACCCAGAAAGGAGACGTGCAAGACGGGCCCCCTTAGCCTGTTATTGACGACGGTAAGAGCCAGGTGCAAGCGTGGTCAATCCGCACATCTCAGACGTTGCACGGATTTTCCCCGGCGGAAATCAACCGCCCCGTCAGACCCGCCCGCAGACCCGCCGACCGGTTCCGGCAGAAGGGCTTCGCCATGCCAGCACCCACGCTCCTCGTTCTGGACGCGGATCCTCCGCCACGTCTCGGCCGGCTCACCGGCAAGGCGCGTATCCGCCACTCGGACGAGGACGGCCTCGCGTCCCAACTCCCGCTCGCCGACGTTCTGCTGGTGTGGGATTTCACCTCCGACGCCGTAAGGAACGCATGGCCGGGAAAGGGCCCGCGACCTCGCTGGGTGCATACCGCGAGCGCGGGTGTGGACCGGCTGCTCTGCCCCGAGCTGATCGATTCCGACACGGTCGTGACCAATGCGCGGGGAATTTTCGAGGAACCCATCGCCGAATATGTCGCCGGACTGGTGCTCGCCATGGCGAAGGACCTTCCCGGCACGCTGGAGCTCCAGCGGCAGCGCCGCTGGCGCCACCGTGAGGCGCTCCAGGTCGCGGACAGCAGGGCCGTCGTGATCGGCGCGGGCCCGATCGGCCGGGCCGTGGCACAGACGCTGCGGAAACTGGGGGTGACGGTGGCGGTCACCGGCCGCAGGGCGCGTCCCGGGGTGCACGGCCCCGAGCAGCTCGACCGGCTGCTGACCCGGGCCGACTGGGTGATCGCCGCGGCCCCGCTGACGGACGCGACCCGCGGGATGTTCGACGCGCGGCTCTTCGGGCTGATGCAGCCCTCCGCGCGCTTCATCAATGTGGGACGCGGGCAGCTCGTCGTGGAGGGCGATCTGATCGCCGCGGTGTCCCGGCGGTGGATCGCGGGCGCGGCGCTCGACGTCTTCGAGCAGGAGCCGCTGGACCCGGAGAGCCCGCTGTGGGACGTGCCCGGACTGATCGTCTCCCCGCACATGAGCGGTGACACGGTCGGCTGGCGCGACCGCCTGGGCGCACAGTTCGTGGAATTGTATGAACTTTGGGCCGCCGGAAAGCCGCTCCCTCACGTGGTGGACAAGAAACGTGGGTACGTCCCCATGCATGACTGATCACACGCACCGGACCGAGCCGGACGCCCCGCGAGCCCCGCACGTCCCCGCCGATCCGTCGGGGCCCTCCGGTCTCGCGGGTCTCACCGCGCGGCAGCTCCTCGCCGGCTACGAACAGGGCGAGTTCTCGCCCGTCGAGGCGGTCCGTGCGGTGCTGGAGCGGATCGGGACGGTCCAGCCGCTGGTCAACGCCTTCGTCCGGGTGGACGCCGAGTCGGCGCTCGCCCAGGCGGAGGAGTCGGCGGGACGGTGGCGCAGGAAGGAGCCGCAGGGGCTGCTCGACGGTGTGCCGGTCTCGGTGAAGGACATCTTCCTCCAGCGCGGCGGCCCGACCCTGCGCGGTTCGAGGACCGTACGGCCCGAGGGCCGCTGGGACGAGGACGCGCCGGCCGTCGCGCGGATGCGGGAGCACGGCGCGGTTCTCGTCGGCAAGACGACCACACCGGAGTTCGGCTGGAAGGGCGTCACGGACTCGCCGCTGTCCGGGGTGACCCGGAATCCGTACGACCACTCCCGTACGGCGGGCGGATCCAGCGGTGGCAGCGCGGCGGCGGTGGCACTGGGCGCGGCCCCGCTGTCGATCGGTACGGACGGCGGCGGCTCGATCCGTATCCCGGCCTCCTTCTGCGGGATCTTCGGGCTCAAACCGACGTACGGACGGGTGCCGGTCTATCCGTCCAGCCCGTTCGGCACGCTCGCCCACGCCGGGCCGATGACCAGGGACGCCGCGGACGCCGCGCTGCTGCTGGATGTGATCAGCGGCCCGGACCCGCGCGACTGGTCGCAGCTCGCGCCCGCTCCGGCCCTGAGCGACTCGCTGGCGGACGGTGTGCACGGGCTGCGGATCGCGTACTCCGCGTCGTTCGGCGGCCAGGTCGCCGTGCAGCCCGCGGTGGCCTCCGCCGTACGGAACGCGGTGGGCCGGCTCGCCGAGCTGGGCGCGTACATCGAGGAGGCCGATCCGGACATCACCGATCCGGTGGAGGCCTTCCACACGCTGTGGTTCGGCGGCGCGGCCCGGCTGGTGCAGCCGCTCAACCAGGACCAGCGGCGCCTTCTCGATCCCGGGCTGCGCGAGATCTGCGCGATCGGCGCGCGCTACAGCGCGCTGGACTATCTGGCGGCGGTGGACGCGCGGATGGAGCTGGGACGGCGGCTGGGCCGGTTCCACGAGTCGTACGACCTGCTGGTCACACCGGCGCTGCCGATCACCGCGTTCGAGGCGGGCGCGGAGACGCCGGCGCGCTCGGGCGTGCGCCGCTGGACAGGCTGGACGCCATTCACGTACCCGTTCAATCTGACGCAGCAGCCCGCCGCGAGCGTGCCGTGCGGAGTGGACGCGAACGGGCTGCCGATCGGAGTGCAGATCGTGGCCGCCCGGCACCAGGACGCACTGGTCATGCGCGCGGCCCACGCGCTGTACGAGTCGGGCGCGGCACGGATCCCCGCACCGGGGCGGTCTGCCGGGTGAGAGGCGCTATGCCCGGCGGAAGCTGAGCGTCTCGCCGACGGCGCCCGCCCGCCACAGGTCCTGGCAGGCCCCGGCCATCCGGTCCAGGCCGTCCACCACCGAGCCCCAGACGATGCCTGGGATCCACCCCGTGTCGCCGTTGATCAGCAGATTGTTGCGCTCGTAGAAGAGGGCCAGATCCACGACCGTACGGCGTCCGCGCACGGCCCGCTCGTCATAGCCGTACGACGAGGTGCCCAGCTCCGTCTCGGAGAAAGTGAAATAGCAGAGGTCGCCGGGAATGGGGGTGACGGTCGGATTCTCCAGCGGTGGCTCCTCGGCGGCGAAGGCCGGGAACAGCGCGTAGATCTCATTGCGGGCGTATTTCGCGTGATAGACGTCCGAGCCCAGCGGCAGCGCCTCCCATACCGCCGCGCAGGTGACCGGGGCCCGGTCATCCAGGAGTTTCGCGGTGCACTCGACCCCGCGCTTGTCCAGCGACACAGTCACAAATCGGTCGGTCATGTCCCCATGGTCCTCGTCCGGCCGAGCGAGTCAAGAACGCATGATCCGAATGAGGCCGGGTAGCCGCGCCGCCATGGCCCCACCACCGGAGACAGAAGAGAAGAAGCCGAAGACGGAGAGGACGGCGAAGAGAAGAACGACGGCGGCGAAGGAGCGGCCGCCCCTGCGACGCCGTTCCCTGTTGCTGGGTACGGCTGTGCTGGGCGCCGCCGGTGTGATCGGCGGCGCCGGATGCGGCCGGATTCCCTCCGGTGACACCCTCGCCCGGCTGAGGTCGCAGGGCACCGTGCGCCTGGGAATCGCGGGAGAGGCGCCGTACGGATTCATCGACGAGGAGGGCGACTTCACGGGCGAGGCGGTGGAACTCGCCAAGGTGATCTTCAAACGTCTCGGGGTCGCGGGCGTACAGCCGGTGGCCACCGATTTCTCCTCGCTGATTCCCGGGCTGAACTCCCAGCAGTTCGACGTGGTCTCGGCCGGGATGTACATCAACAAGGAGCGGTGCGCCCAGGTCGTCTTCGCCGATCCCGAATACCAGATGCTCGACGCGTTCATCGTGCCCAGGGGAAATCCCAAAGGGCTGCGCTCGTACCAGGATGTGGTGCGCACCGGAGCGAGATTCGCCACCGGCACCGGCTACGCGGAGATCGATTACGCGGTGTCCGCCGGAGTTCCGGAGAAGGAGATCGTCATTCTCCAGGACCCGGTGGCCGGGCTGAACGCCGTCGAGTCCGGCCGTGTCGATGTCTTCGCGGGCACGGCGCTCACCGGCCGGAGCGTGGTGAGGAAGAGCCGCAAGGCCGAGGCGACCGAGCCGTTCGCCCCGGTCGTGGACGGAAAGAAGAAGGTCGACGGCGGGGGTTTCGCCTTCCGGCCCACCGACACGGATCTCCGTGACGCCGTCAACACCGAGATCCACCGGATGAGGAGGAGCGGCGAACTGTTCCGTGTTCTGCGGCCGTTCGGCTTCACCGAGACGGAGATGACCACACTGACGGCAGAGGAGCTGTGCGCATGACAGCCGGCCTCTGGACACAGTGGATGCTTCCCGGCATCTGGATCACCGTGCAACTCACGCTGTACAGCGCCGCGCTCGCCACCGTCGTCGCCTTCGCCGTGGGAACGGCCCGTACCCGTCGCGCGCGCCCGGTCCGCTTTCTGGCGGGCCTCTACACCGAGATCTTCCGTGGCACCTCGGCACTCGTGCTGATGTTCTGGCTCTTCTTCGTGATGCCGAGCCTGTTCGGCTGGGCGCTCGTCCCGATGTGGGCGGCGGTGCTGGCGCTGGGACTGTCCTACGGGGCGTACGGCGCCGAGGTCGTGCGCGGCGCGCTCAACTCGGTGGCTCCGGCGCAGCGCGAGGCGGCGGTCGCGCTGAACTTCACCTCCTGGCAGCGGCTGCGGCTGGTCCTGCTGCCGCAGGCGGTACCGGAGATGATCCCGCCGTTCTCCAATCTGCTCGTGGAACTGCTGAAGGGCACCGCGCTGGTCTCCCTGCTCGGTGTGGCCGATGTGTCGTTCGCCGCCTATCTGGTGCGGCTGGCCACCCAGGAAAGCGCGCGGATCTATTCGGTGACGCTGGTGATCTATTTCGTGCTCGCCTTTGCCCTCACCCGTGGAATGCGGACGCTGGAACGGAAGACCAGGGCCGGAGCGGGCGTCGTCGCCACACCGGGAGGTGCCCGGTGAACGGCTGGGACTGGTCCGCGGTCGTGGACTTCATGCCTCGGTTCCGGGACGGGCTGATTCTCACCCTGCGGGTGCTGGTGCTCGGCTCGCTGCTCTCGTTCACGCTCGGTCTGGTCTGGGCGATCGGATTCCGCGCGGGAACACGTCTCGTACGGTGGCCGGTCCATGCCGTCACCGAATTCATCCGGAACACCCCACTGCTGGTGCAGCTCTTTTTCTTCTTCTTCGTCCTGCCCGAGTGGGGCGTGCAGTTCTCCGGACTCACCACCGGGACCATCGCGATCGGGCTGCACTACTCGACGTACACGGCACAGGTCTACCGGGCCGGGATCGACGCGGTGCCGGCCGGACAGTGGGAGGCGGCCACGGCGCTCAGTCTGCCGGTCGGCAGGACCTGGACGGCGGTGATCCTGCCGCAGGCGATCCGCAGGATCGTGCCCGCGCTCGGGAATTACGTCATCTCGATGCTGAAGGACACACCGCTGCTCGCCGGGATCAGCGTGCTGGAGATGCTCCAGCAGTCCCGGCTGGAGAGCGCGTCCACCTTCCAGTACACCGAACCGCTGACCGTGGTCGGTATCGCCTTCGTTCTCATCGCCTGTCCGGCATCTTTGCTGATGCGAGCCCTGGAGCGCCGTCTTGTCCACTGACCCTTCGCAGACCTTTCCCGCCACCGCCGATGAACTGATCCGTTTCGACAAGGTCACCAAGAGATTCGGGAGCAACACCGTTCTCGACAATCTCTGTTTCTCCGTGAGGCCGGGGAAGCACGTCACCCTGATCGGTCCGTCCGGCTCCGGCAAGACCACGATTTTGCGGATGCTGATGACCCTGGTCCAGCCGGACGAGGGCACTATCACCGTCCATGGCGACCGGCTCTTTCCCGCCGACCGCAAACAGGTCCGCGCGATACGCAGGGACATCGGCATGGTCTTTCAGCAGTTCAACCTCTTCCCGAACATGAGCGTGCTGCGCAATGTGACCGAGGCGCCGGTCAGGGTGCTGGGTCTGAGCCGGGACGAGGCACGCGAGCGCGGCCGTGAGCTGCTCGACCTGGTGGGTCTCGGCGACCGCTGCGAGACGAGGCCGGCCCAGCTCTCGGGCGGCCAGCAGCAGCGGGTGGCGATCGCCCGCGCGCTCGCGATGCGGCCGCGGATCCTGCTGCTGGACGAGGTGACCTCGGCGCTCGATCCGGAACTGGTCGCCGGCGTGCTGGACGTACTGCGGGACGTCGCCCGCACCACGGACATCACGATGCTCTGTGTGACCCATGAGATGAACTTCGCCCGGGACATCTCCGACGAGGTTCTGATGTTCGATTCCGGCACGGTCATCGAGTCCGGGCCGCCGGAGAGAATCCTCTCGGCGCCGGAGCAGGAACGGACGCGCGAGTTCCTCGGGGCGGTGCTGTGAACTCCCGAGCGTTCCCAGTGGTCAACAGGCGGCCCGTACAGGGCTCTTCGCGGCTATCGTGGTGAGCGGGAAAGCGTGAGCTTGCGGTCACAGCCTGACACGACGTGAGGCGGGACTTGAGGAGGGCGGAACCGTGGCGTTGAAGCCGGAGCCGACCGCGCCGTTCCACTCGGTGCGGTACGTCCTGCGCGTTCTGGAGGCCGTGTCCAAGTACGGCGGTGCCGGAGTGACCGATGTCCAGATCGCCCGGGAGAGCGGGCTGCCGAGCGGGCATCTCGCCTCGCTGCTCTCGATGCTGCGGCGCGAGGGATATGTGGAGCGGCTCGCGGACGGCGCCTATGTGACCGGCGACTCGCTGGCGCTGCTCGGCTCGGGTCCCGCCCGGCGGCAGGCCCTGGAGACCAGGCTCCAGGAGTCGCTCGACGAGCTGCGCGACTCCGTGGGCGCGGCCGTCTATCTCAGCCGCTACATCGACGGCGAGATCAGGATCACCCAGGTCGCCGACGGCCCGCTGACGCCCGCGGTCAACGAATGGGTCGACTTCCGCTCCACGGCCCACGCGAGCGCGATCGGCAAGTGCCTGCTGACACAGCTCGACCGCAACGGCCGCCGGGAGCATCTGGCCCGCCACAAGATCGCCCGTTTCACCTCCCGGACGATCACCAGCGAGCGTCTGCTGTTCTCCCGGCTGGACAGCCGGCCGCCGACGGTTCCCGTGCTCGATCTCCAGGAGTACGCGGTGGGGACGGTCTGCGCGGCGGTCCCTCTGACGGCGGGCTCCACGGTGGGCTGTCTGGCGCTCTCGCTCCCGGTCGAGTACGCGCACCGGCTGCGGGCGGCGGCCGAGACACTGAACCGCGGGGCGGCACCGATGGCGCTGTCGCTGTCGATCCAGGACTGACGGTCCCGGGCCGACCGGGACCGTCAGTCCTGGATCGACAGCGACCTGTCTCTTCTACACCTCT
>NZ_MAUD01000101.1 GCF_001700515.1 Streptomyces lushanensis | reverse complement strand
GCGTACGGGCTGTGCCCGCCGCCCTCCCCCGCGCCTGACGGCGCGCGCCACGAAACCCGGCCCGCCCGGAGGCCGTGCTCGGCATGCGGCTCCGCCGCTCGGGCGGAGGTTCGCGAGGTATGAGCGAATCGAGCACGGCCGGCCGTCGACAGTGGCGCAGAGCGCCCGCAGGCTAGAAAGACTAGAAAGAAGAGGCAGCCGTCCCGTAGAGGCGGTCGCCGGCGTCGCCCAGGCCCGGGACGATGTAGCCGTTCTCGTTGAGGCGTTCGTCGACCGCCGCCGTCACGACCGTCACCGGCGTTCCCGCGAGTTCCCGTTCCATCACCTCGACGCCCTCCGGCGCCGCGAGCAGCACCACGGCGGTCACATCGTCCGCGCCGCGCTTGATCAGCTCGCGTATCGCCGCCACCAGCGTGCCGCCGGTCGCCAGCATCGGGTCCAGGACGTACACCTGGCGTCCTGAGAGGTCCTCGGGCATCCGGCTGGCGTACGTGGACGCCTGGAGCGTCTCCTCGTTGCGGATCATCCCGAGGAAGCCCACCTCGGCGGACGGCAGCAGCCGCACCATCCCGTCGAGCATGCCGAGCCCGGCCCGCAGGATCGGCACCACCAGCGGGCGCGGGTAGGAGAGCTTCACTCCCGTGGTGGCCCGCACCGGGGTCTCGATGTCGACCTGTTCGGTCCGTACGTCCCGCGTGGCCTCGTACGCCAGCAGGGTGACCAGCTCGTCGGCGAGCCGCCGGAAGGTCGCTGAGTCGGTGCGCCGATCGCGCAGCGTGGTGAGTTTGTGCGCCACCAGCGGGTGGTCGACGACATGAATCCGCATGGCGACACAGTAACCGGGGGCCATGGCCGTACGCGCTGCCACCAAAGCGTGGGCATCAACCCCCGCTCGCGAGGGAAGGTGAAGCTGAAGACCTGGGGTGGGGAGGCGTCGATGCCGGACCGGGATCAGCGGGGACAAGGACAAGAGCAGGGCCGGGAGAACGGAAACGACCAGGAGCGGGGCGACGAGGACGCGAGGGAGCGCCGGCGGCGGCGCGCGCAGTTCCTGCGGGAGCTGAACGAGGCCAAAGCCCTGCGCGAGCGGGTGAAGCCGCGCCAGGCCCGCGCCGCGCGGATGCGCCAGCAGATGCGGATGCGTACCTTCCGCTGGTAGGCGCGCCGGTCCACCGGAGGAATGTGCGGGCCGCGTGCACGGGGCCGAACAGGGTCCTAATAAAATGGCCTGACGACGCAACGGTGGAAGACCTCTCGCGAAGCGCTCGTTTCTGCCACGATTCCGAGTAGGCGGGGCAGAGCAGCGCACCGCCGGATCGTCACACCTCTGACCAGTGGGAGAGTCACGGTGTACTTCGCCGCACTGCTCGCGCGCACCGAAGACGGGTGGGAAGCGAGCGATACAGAGCTCGACGATGTGGAGACCCTGTCGGACCTGACCGACTTGGCCCGGGAAGCCTCGGTGGACGAGGACACGGTGCTCGTCTTCATCGAACAGGAGGACGCCTGGTTCGGCATCCTCCGTGTGGAGGGCGAGGAAGACCCTCGTATCTATGTCTCCGACGCGGCCGCGGCCGCACGCTCCTCGTACGGGGAGATCCTCATTGATGAACTGCTCGGCAGGGATGACGACGACCCCGCCGACGACCTGGACGCGCTGGACCTCGACGGTACCGAGGACGGCGAACCGGACGAGAACGACGAGGAGGACGACGACAACGACAGCCCCGTGATCGACGGGGAGACCGTGCCGGCGGGAGCCGTCGGCGACCGCGAGATTCTCAGCGACCTCGGGCTGTCCGAGGCTGATCTGCTGGCGCTCGACACCGATGCGATGGCCGAGATCGCGGAGGCTCTGGGAGCCGCCGAGGTGCTGGAGACCGTCCGCTAGTGATCGGGTACGGCCCGTTGTCCGAGCCCGGTCCGGTGCGTGATCCCGTACGCGATCCGTGGCGGGCTTCCATGCGCCTCGCCCTGGACGAGGCGGCACGGGCGGCCCGCTCCGGTGATGTGCCGGTGGGCGCTGTCGTGCTGTCACCGAACGGCACGGTGCTCGCCGCGGGCCACAACGAACGCGAGGCGACCGGCGACCCGACCGGCCATGCGGAGATCCTGGCGATCCGCAGGGCGGCCGGGAAGGTCGGTGCCTGGCGGCTGACCGGCTGCACGCTGGTGGTGACCCTGGAGCCGTGCACGATGTGCGCGGGAGCGCTCGTACAGTCCCGGGTGGACCGGGTGGTGTTCGGCGCGCTCGACGAGAAGGCCGGCGCGGTCGGCTCGCTCTGGGACGTCGTACGGGACAGACGGCTCAACCACCGGCCCGAGGTGATCCAGGGAGTGCTCGCCGACGAGTGCTCCGCGCTGCTGACGGCGTTCTTCCGCGAGCGCTGACCCGGCGTCCGCCCGGCCCGCCACGGCCCCGAACTCCACCGGCCGGCACCCCGCCGACCGCCTCCGACCACCCCCCGCGGCCTCTTCGATCGCCTTACCGCGATACCGATTTCGACCTCGGCCAACCTTGGGCTAAGCTCTCTCCCGGTAGCGTGTCCGAGCGGCCGAAGGAGCTCGCCTCGAAAGCGAGTGTGGGGAAACTCACCGAGGGTTCAAATCCCTCCGCTACCGCTCTCACACCCTCCTGAACTGCGGAAACGCAGCCGGGAGGGTGTTTTGCGTACGGCACGGGAGCTGGCAGGAACACAACCGGCCCGCACACGAGGCACGTTGCACCTTCCCCCGAAGGGATCCGCCCCTACAGCCCCTCCCCGAGACGCAGCATGGAAGACCGGCGCCTGAAGGACTGCTGCCGGCGCGAATCCGCCCGAGGCGTCGAAGCGGAGGAAGTCCGGCGGCAGATAGCCGGCGGCGGAGCCTCAGGAACAGGTGAAGCAGGGACAGCGCCGCAAATGACGGACAGGGAAAAGTCTTGGGGAATTTCCCATAGGCGAAGAAAGAGCGCTATGCCGGAAACTGAAGAAGTAAGCAAAAACAGGCGCCTGCCCGAATAAACTCCCAGCTCAGCTCCCCCGATCCCCGCGCCTGCGGGGTTGGTCCCGACCTCGGAGCCGGCCGCTCGCTGGTGGCGGTCCGATCCCCGCGCCTGCGGGGCTGGTCCCTGGAGCATCGTCTTGATGCCGGTCCCGGTGGTCCGATCCCCGCCCCTGCGGGGCTGGGCCCTCGTCAGCCCGCAGCAAAAGCAATACGGAGAAGCCCCCCACGGCGTCGCAGGCACAGAAGCGAGGGCCGTCACCCAGTCGGCTCAGCCGCGCGGATGGCGGGCGAAAGATGTCGGCGGAGGCCGGTGTCGCCGTGTGGCGCGTGCCGCGCGGGGATCGGCAGGGGCCGGTCGGGCGGGGTGCGGCCGGTCGGAAACACGGCGGTATGCCCCGCTCCCGGGAAATATCGCAGGTGAGACGCGTCACGTAAACGGGTTCGCGTCCTTCCGCCGCCGTCGTTCCCGCATTCGTACGGGTACAGCCTCCGAGCATTGGCGTTCATACGGTTAGACTCTCGCGCGATCGCACTGGGGACGGCAGGGGAGGAAGCGGCCCATGGGGCAAGCGAGAAAAATCGTGCTCTACGCGCTCGCCGTGTTCGTGCTGTACACGATCATCACGTCCCCGGCCCGGGCCGCCGATCTCGTCCAGGTAGGGTTCGAGGGCATTTCGAGCGCCGCCCAGGGCGTCGGCGAGTTCATGTCCGAACTCATCAAGTAGCCGAAGAACGGCCGGAAGACGGCTGTACGAACCAGCACCCACCGCGTCCGTACGGGGAAGCGTCCAGCGGCCGTACGGAAGCATCCTGCGGCCAGGGCGTGTCCGCAGGCCGTACCCCAAGGAGTGCCCTTGATCCGCCACCTGGTCCTCTTCAAGCTCAACGAGGGCGTCTCACGCGACGAGCCCCGGGTGACCGCCGGTGCGCAGGCCTTCGAGAAGCTCGGCGAGCAGATCCCCGAGCTGGAGTTCTGGGAGTGCGCCTGGAACATCAGCGACCGGCCGATCGCCTACGACTTCGCCATCAACTCGGCCGTACCCGACCGGGATGCGCTCCAGCGCTATCTGGACCACCCGGCCCATCAGGCGGGTGTCGGCCAGTGGCGAGAATTCGCCACCTGGGTGATCGCCGACTACGAGTTCTGAGCCCTCCGCCCGCCGAGCCCCACACCTTTTCGGTGTGGGGCTTTTGGTTATATTGCCCCAACTTGCCGTCAACACGGTTTTATCAGGTGCTTGCACACAGTGGACATGTCTTGTGATGCTATGACCGCTTTTGACGGATGAGTTGACGTAGTCGACCGCAAAGGGGTGGCGTGACCGTGCCGGCCAGTACTGCGCCTCAAGTGCCGCCCCAGATCGAGACCGAGCCACGTCCCGCCGCGCAGAGCAGAGGCGCGGACACCAGGGCACTGACCCAGGTGCTCTTCGCCCAGCTCAAGGAACTGGAACCGGGCGGCGAGGAACACACCCGGGTGCGCGGGGCGCTCATCGAGGCCAATCTGCCCCTGGTCCGCTACGCCGCCGCCCGCTTCCGCAGCCGCAACGAGCCCATGGAGGATGTCGTCCAGGTCGGCACGATCGGTCTGATCAACGCGATCGACCGGTTCGACCCGGACCGCGGCGTGCAGTTCCCGACCTTCGCGATGCCGACGGTCGTCGGCGAGATCAAACGGTACTTCCGCGACAACGTACGGACCGTCCACGTGCCGCGCCGGCTCCATGAGCTGTGGGTCCAGGTCACCGGCGCCACCGAGGACCTGACGACGGCCCACGGCCGCTCGCCCACCACCGCCGAGATCGCCGAGCGGCTGAAGATCTCCGAGGACGAGGTACTGGCCTGCATCGAGGCGGGACGCTCGTACCACGCGACCTCGCTGGAGGCCGCCCAGGAGGGCGACGGACTGCCCGGACTGCTGGACCGCCTCGGCTACGAGGACCCGGCGCTGGCCGGTGTCGAGCACCGCGACCTCGTCCGCCATCTCCTCGTACAACTGCCCGAGCGGGAACAGCGCATTCTGATGCTGCGTTACTACAACAATCTGACGCAGTCGCAGATCAGCCAGGAACTGGGCGTTTCCCAGATGCATGTGTCAAGGCTGCTGGCCAGAAGCTTCGCCCGGCTACGATCCGCAAATCGGATCGAGGCATAACCCGGGCGGTTGGATCACTCGTTTTCCCCTCCCTGGCCCAAAAGTCGTATACCACCTCTTTCCCGGGCAGATTCGGTCCCTACTTGTCGACAAGTCACTACAGCGTGTTGCCGACATGTGACATTCTGCTGGAACCGCGTTTGCCGCAGTCCCGCCGCCGGTATTCAGGTGGAGGCTGCGTTCCACCGACGGGAGCGGCCGACGCGACCGTCCGCGACCTCAAGGGGGTGGCATGTCCGTAGAACAGGGCAGCTCGAAGGTGCTCACGCTCACGAAGAGCGCTCCCGCGCCCGATGCTCTCGACCATGTGGCGCAGCCGCGTGTGTCCCAGCCGGAAGCCATCGACACCCGCACTCTGTCCCGCTCCCTGTTCCTGCGGCTCGCCGTGCTCGACCAGGACAGCCCGGAGCGCACCTACGTACGTGACACCCTCATCGAGCTGAATCTGCCGCTGGTGCGGTACGCGGCGGCGCGCTTCCGCAGCCGCAACGAGCCGATGGAGGACATCGTCCAGGTCGGCACGATCGGTCTGATCAAGGCCATCGACCGGTTCGACTGCGAACGCGGCGTGGAATTCCCGACGTTCGCGATGCCGACGGTCGTCGGCGAGATCAAACGCTTCTTCCGGGACACCTCATGGTCGGTGCGGGTCCCGCGCCGGCTCCAGGAGCTGCGTCTCGCGCTCACCAAGGCCAGCGACGACCTGGCGCAGAAGCTCGACCGTTCGCCGACCGTTCCCGAACTCGCCGCCGTTCTCGGGGTGTCGGAGGAGGACGTCGTCGACGGCCTCGCCGTCGGCAACGCGTACACGGCGTCCTCGCTGGACTCGCCCTCGCCCGAGGACGACGGCGGGGAGGGCTCGCTGGCGGACCGGCTCGGCTACGAGGACATGGCGCTGGAAGGCGTCGAGTACCGCGAGTCGCTCAAGCCGCTGCTCGCCAAACTCCCGCCCCGCGAGCGGCAGATCATCATGCTGCGGTTCTTCGCGAACATGACGCAGTCGCAGATCGGCGAAGAGGTCGGCATCTCGCAGATGCATGTCTCGCGCCTGCTGACCCGTACGCTCGCCCAGCTGCGCGAAGGTCTCATCTCGGACTAGGACATCGGACGGGGACGCGTGGCGAAAGTCCCGCCCGGTCCGCGACACCCTGCCCACGACGCCCGGCACGCGACCTCCGGCCCGCACGGCCGGCCGTGCTGCCGGAGTCACCCGAGTACGTCCGGGCCCCGACGACGCCGGTCCTCCGCACCCTCGGTGACGCCGGTCCTCCGCTCGCGATCGCACGCACCGCGGTGACGTCAGCCGCTCGCGGCGGGCACACGCCCCGCCTCCCGGGCGGACGGCGCTCCTTTCGCGACACACCCCGGCCCGGGACCCCGCCCTTCGTCCGGAGAGCCGGACGAAGCCGCGGAGAGACTCCGGACAACGCTCCGGGCGGGGTTCCGAATCCGCGGTCCGTCCGCCACACCGCCGGTGGGCCGTCGGCCGCGTCGGCGTGTGCGAACGGCCGCGCGGACGGCCGACGCGAGCGGTCGTGACGGCTCAGCCGAGGGCGAGCCAGCCCACGACGGCCAGGACCACGACCACGGCGACGACGCCGATGATCAGTCCGGCCTTCGGCCCGCCCTGCTGCTGAGGCGGCTGCCTGCGCTGCGGCTCGCCGTCGTCGACGAACGCACGGAACATCTGGGTGCTGCCCGCGGGGTCGGGAGTGCCCTCGGGGCCCTGTGGGGCATGGGGGTTGTGTGCCATACGGCAGGACCCTAGCGAACGCGGGGATCACGCCCAACCCCGGGCCCGCACCCAACTGCCCTGTATTCCGCGCCCGACGCGCCGTTCCGGCACTGAACGTCCGTTAAGTTCTCGAACGTCCGTTCAGAAAATTCCGGACGCCCGCGCCCCGGCCCCCGAACGCTTCCGCCTCACCCCCGGACGCCCTCGCCTCACCCTCGGGCGCCCACGCCTCGCCCCCGGATGCCACCGCCTCCCGACCGAGAAGAGCCTCCTTTCCCAGGTCGCTCCCAGGTCGGCAGCCGCCGCGCCGGGCATTGACCCGCACCATGCGAAGCCTTTTCAGTTCCTTTACCCCACCCCGCTCCGATTTCATTTGCCTGTAGCAACCAATAGCTTCTATGGTTCCATGGTTGCCCCAAGCAACAAGATGTCGGGAGGGTCCCATGGCCGCACAGAGTCAGTACGCCGAGCTGGCCCACCAGCTCAGTGCCGTCGGCGCTGTCAAACGGAGCCTGGCGCGCATCCTGCCCGCCGAGTGCCCGGGAGGCTCCGCCGCCGTACTGACTCTGCTGGAGGCCCACGGCGAGATGCGGATGAGCCGTCTCTCGGAGCTGCTCGCCGTCGACATGTCGGTGACCAGCAGGCATGTCGCCCACGCGGCACAGCGCGGCTGGATCGAACGGTCCGCGGACCCCGCCGACAAGCGCTCGCGCATCCTGCGGCTGACACCCGCGGGACAGGACCTGCTCGACGAGCTGGCCCGGCGGACGACCGACGTCTTCGCGCGCACGCTCGACGACTGGACCGACGACGACGTGGGGCAGCTCAACAGACTGCTGGCCCGGCTGCTCAGCAGCTTCGGCGACAGCCGGGACCGGCGCCCCGACCTTTCGTACCCCCGTACACCCATGCGGCAGGAAACGCCCGTGCGGCACCGCACATAGGACGGCGCGCGACGACACGTAAGACGCGCAGGACGACACAGGACGACGCAGGACTAAGGAAACCAATGGCTACGACCACACCAGCGGGTGTGCGGGGCGGCCACGCCAAGCATGGAGGCGGCCCCGCCGTCACCCCCGGCACGCCGATGACGCACCGTCAGATCATGGAGGCCCTCTCCGGACTGCTCCTGGGCATGTTCGTCGCGATCCTCTCGTCGACGATCGTCTCCAACGCGCTGCCCGAGATCATCTCCGACCTCGGCGGCGGACAGAGCGCCTACACCTGGGTGGTGACCGCGTCGCTGCTGGCGATGACGGCGACCACCCCGCTGTGGGGCAAGCTCTCCGACCTCTTCAGCAAGAAGCTCCTGGTCCAGATAGCCCTGGTCATCTATGTCGGGGGATCGGTCGTGGCCGGCCTCTCGAACAACACCGGGATGCTCATCGCCTGCCGGGTGGTCCAGGGCGTCGGTGTGGGCGGTCTCTCCGCCCTCGCCCAGATCGTCATGGCCGCGATGATCGCTCCACGCGAGCGAGGCCGCTACAGCGGCTATCTCGGCGCGACCTTCGCCGTCGCCACCGTCGGCGGCCCGCTGCTCGGCGGGGTCATCACCGACACGCCGTGGCTGGGCTGGCGCTGGTGCTTCTACGTCGGCGTCCCGTTCGCCGTCATCGCGCTGATCGTGCTCCAGAAGACGCTGAAGCTCCCGGTCGTCAAGCGCCAGGTCAAGGTCGACTGGTCGGGTGCCTTCCTGATCAGCGCGGCCGTCTCGCTGCTGCTGGTCTGGGTCACCTTCGCGGGCAACAAGTACGACTGGATCTCGTGGCAGACCTACGCGATGGTCGGCGGCTCGGTCGCGCTCGGCGGGCTCTTCGTCCTCGTCGAGTCGAAGGCCCGCGAACCGATCATCCCGCTGCGCCTCTTCCGTAACCGCACGATCACCCTGGCCTCGCTGGCCTCGCTCTTCGTCGGTATCGCGATGTTCGCCGGAACGGTCTTCTTCAGCCAGTACTTCCAGCTCGCGCGCGACAAGTCGCCGACGATGTCCGGTGTGATGACCATCCCGATGATCGGTGGTCTGTTCCTGGCCTCCACCGTCTCGGGCATGATCATCACCAAGACGGGCCGCTGGAAGATCTGGCTGGTCAGCGGTGGTGTGCTGGTCTCGGCGGGCCTCGGACTGCTCGGTACGCTCCGGGTCGACACCCCGTACTGGCACATGGCCGTCTATATGGCGCTGATGGGCCTCGGCGTCGGCATGATGATGCAGAACCTGGTCCTGTGCACCCAGAACCAGGTCTCGCCGAAGGACCTCGGCGCCGCCAGCTCCACCGTCACCTTCTTCCGCTCCCTGGGCGGTGCGATCGGTGTCTCGGCGCTGGGCGCGGTGCTCGGCAACCGCGTCACCCACTACGTCAAGGACGGGCTGGCCGACCTCGGCCCGCAGGGCGCGGCGCTGGGCCACGGCGGCACGGGCGGTGGCGCCATCCCCAATCTGGACACACTGCCCGTGCCGCTGCGCGGCGTCATGGAGGCGGCGTACGGGCACGGCGTCGGCGACGTCTTCCTCTACTCGGCTCCGGCCGCCGTGGTCGCCCTGCTGCTGACGCTGTTCATCAAGGAGGTCGCGCTGCGGACCCGGTCCGCCGGTGAGACGGCGGAGGCCGGTGCCACGGGCACGGTCCCCGAGGCGGCGGGTGGCGGCGCGGCCGAGGCGCCGGTGGCCGCCGGTGTGGCTGCGGCTGCGGGTGCCGTCGCGGCTCCGGTCGCCGTCGCGGGTCCTGTGGTCACGGCCGTCGAGGCCCCGGCCGCGGTCGCCGCGATACCGGCCCAGAGCACCGGTCCGGCCGGGGCCACGACCGCTTCGCTGTACGGGACGGCCGTACGAGGTGTGGTGCGCGCCGCCGAGGGTGCCGCGGTGCCCGGCGCGGCCGTCACCCTGATCTCCCTGGCCGGGCGCCAGCTCGCCCGCGCGGTCGCACAGTCCGACGGCGGCTATGCGCTGGACTCGCCGGGCTCGGGCTCGTACGTACTGATCGCCTCCGCCGACGGCTTCCAGCCGCAGGCGTCCACGGTGGTCGTCGGCGACGAGCCGGTCGCGTACGACATCCTGCTCTCCGGTACGAGCGGTCTGGCCGGGACCGTGCGCGCCGTGGACGGTGGGCGGCCGATCGAGGGCGCGATGGTGATCGTGACCGATGTGCGCGGCGATGTGCTGGCCACCGGGAAGTCCGTCGAGCAGGGCGAGTTCGTCTTCGGGGAGCTGGTGCCCGGCTCGGTGACCGTCGCGGTGAACGCGACCGGCTTCCGGCCGCTGGCGCTGCCGGTGGAGATCGGCGGCCAGGGAGTGACCCGGATCGAGGCGCTCCTGCGGTCGGGCGCCACGGTCCAGGGCGTCGTCAGGGCGGGCGCCGACCGGCGGCCCGCGCCGGACGCCCGGGTGACGCTGGTCGACGCGGCCGGGAACGTGGTCGCCACCGCGACGACCGGCGACGACGGCGCGTACGCCTTCGCCGACCTGGACGCGGGCGAGTACACGGTCATCGCGACCGGATACCCGCCGGTGGCCGGCGCGCTGACGGTCACC
>NZ_MAUD01000100.1 GCF_001700515.1 Streptomyces lushanensis | reverse complement strand
GCTGCCGGTGACGGCGGCCTTGACCTCGCTGGGCGTGTGCAGTGCGACGGGGAGGCCGCGGCGCGAGGCGCAGAGCATGGCGACCGCGCTGGCCTGGGCCGTACCCATGACCGTCCGCACATTGTGCTGGGCGAACACCCGCTCCACCGCGACGAGTTCGGGCCGGTGCTCGTCGAGCCAGGACTCTATGCCCCGCTCGATGGCGACCAGGCGCTCACCGGTCTCCGCGTCGGAGGGCGTACGGACCACGCCCACACCGAGCATCGTCAGCGGCCGGCCCGCGGCGCCCTCGACCACGCCGACACCGCACCGGGTCAGTCCGGGGTCAATGCCCAGCACCCGCATCGCGCCCTCCCCCTCGCTCAGTTGTTCGCGCTGATCAGCACAGTATCGGTCGCCACCGACAACGCGACGGGCCGACGGAGGTGTGTCCCCCGTCGGCCCGTCGGCTGAAGCCCCGTCAGGCACCGGTCCCGCGGACCGGCGACCTTGTCGGGCATGGCCCGGTCAGGCGTCGACCTTCTCCATGACGTCGTCGGAGACATCGAAGTTGGCGAAGACGTTCTGCACGTCGTCGCTGTCCTCCAGCGCGTCGATCAGCTTGAAGATCTTGCGCGCGCCCTCCTCGTCCAGCTCGACCTGCATGGTCGGGACGAAGTTGGCCTCGGCGGAGTCGTAGTCGATCCCGGCCTCCTGGAGCGAGGTGCGGACCGCGACCAGGTCGGTGGCCTCGCTGAGCACCTCGAAGGACTCACCGAGGTCGTTGACCTCCTCGGCGCCCGCGTCCAGCACGGCGCCCAGCACATCGTCCTCGCCCAGCTCGCCCTTGGGCACGATCACGACGCCCTTGCGGTTGAACAGGTAGGAGACGGAGCCGGGGTCGGCCATCGAGCCGCCGTTACGGGTCATGGCGACGCGTACGTCGGAGGCCGCGCGGTTGCGGTTGTCGGTGAGGCACTCGATCAGCACGGCGACACCGTTGGGGCCGTAGCCCTCGTACATGATCGTCTCGTAGTCGGCGCCACCGGCCTCCAGACCGGCGCCGCGCTTGACGGCCGAGTCGATGTTCTTGTTCGGCACCGAGCTCTTCTTGGCCTTCTGGATGGCGTCGAAGAGGGTCGGGTTGCCGTCGATGTCGGCGCCGCCGGTACGGGCCGCCACCTCGATGTTCTTGATCAGCTTCGCGAAGAGCTTGCCGCGCTTGGCGTCGATCACGGCCTTCTTGTGCTTCGTCGTAGCCCATTTAGAGTGGCCGGACATCTGCCTGTCTCCTTCGCGTAACCGGTTCTGCCTCTGCTCGGCAGAGATCCTACCGGGACGAGCACACGCGCCGTCCCGGCCACCTTCCCTGGAGCGCGGCTCCGCGCCCCGGGAGCCGTGACGTGCGTGCGTCGGGTCGTCAGGTACCGGCTTCGCGCACCAGGTCCGTGAAGTAGCGGTGCAGCCGGTGGTCGCCGGTGAGTTCCGGGTGGAACGACGTCGCCAGCGCGTTGCCCTGCCGTACGGCGACGACATGGCCGCCGTACTCGGCGAGCACCTGGACCTCCGCGCCGACCGATTCGACCCAGGGCGCCCGGATGAAGACGCCCTCGACAGGACCGCCCTCCACACCGGCGACCTCGACGGCCGCCTCGAAGGACTCGTTCTGACGGCCGAAGGCGTTGCGGCGGACGATCATGTCGATACCGCCCACGGTCTCCTGGCCGGAGCGCGGATCGAGGATCTTCTCCGCGAGCATGATCATTCCGGCGCAGGTGCCGTACACGGGCATTCCGGCCCGTACGCGCGCCCTCAGCGGCTCCAGCATCCCGAAGAGCGCGGCCAGCTTCGACATCGTCGTGGACTCGCCGCCGGGGATCACCAGGCCGCCGACCTCGGCGAGCTCCTCCGGGCGGCGGACGGTCCTGGCCACGGCGTCCGTCGCGGCCAGCGCGGCGAGGTGTTCCCGGACGTCACCCTGGAGCGCCAGGACGCCGATCACCGGGGTGGCGCCGGTCACGGGACTGCTCAGGGGGCTCATGGAGCGTTACCAGCCGCGCTTCGCGTAGTGCTCGGACTCCGGCAGGGTGTCGATGTTGATGCCGACCATGGCCTCGCCCAGATTCCGGGACGCGTCCGCGATGATCTTCGGGTCGTCGTAGAAGGTGGTGGCCTTCACGATGGCGGCGGCACGCCTGGCCGGGTCGCCGGACTTGAAGATGCCGGATCCGACGAAGACGCCCTCGGCGCCGAGCTGGCGCATCAGAGCCGCGTCGGCGGGGGTGGCGACACCGCCGGCGGAGAAGAGCACCACGGGCAGCTTGCCGAGCGCGGCGACCTCCTTGACGATCTCGTACGGCGCGCGCAGCTCCTTGGCGGCGGCGTACAGCTCGTTGTTGTCGAAGCCGCGGAGCCTCGCGATCTCGTTCTTGATCTGACGGAGATGACGCACCGCCTCGACGACGTTGCCGGTGCCGGCCTCGCCCTTGGAGCGGATCATGGCCGCGCCCTCGGCGATCCGGCGCAGGGCCTCGCCCAGATTGGTGGCGCCGCAGACGAAGGGCGTGGTGAAGGCCCACTTGTCGGAGTGGTTGACCTCGTCGGCCGGGGTCAGCACCTCGGACTCGTCGATGTAGTCCACGCCGAGGGACTGGAGGACCTGTGCCTCCACGAAGTGGCCGATCCGGGACTTGGCCATGACCGGGATCGAGACGGCCTCGATGATGCCCTCGATCATGTCCGGGTCGGACATCCGGGCGACACCGCCGTCCTTGCGGATGTCGGCGGGGACGCGCTCCAGCGCCATCACCGCGACCGCGCCCGCGTCCTCGGCGATCTTCGCCTGGTCCGGTGTGACGACATCCATGATCACGCCGCCCTTGAGCTGCTCGGCCATACCGCGCTTGACGCGCGCGGTGCCGGTCTCGGCGGACTGAGTGGTGGTGGGGAGCGTGGTGGACACGAATTCGACCTCACTGGCTGACGGGCCGGCCGGCTGTGTGGCCGCCTGGCTGAAAAGGGCGGAGAAACCGCACGCACAGGTAACGCCTCGGGAGCAGTCCACAGCAAGGGCCAATGAACAGCCGGTGGATCGTTCTCGTCGTGGATTCGTCCCGGTTCCGGGGCACCCCGGTGCGCGTCCGCGGGCGCCCGGCGCGTCCCGGTTCACGTCCCCGGGCGTCCCGGTTCGCTTCTGGGGGGTGTCCCGGATCGTGTGAGTCCGCTTCAGGGGCAGTTCGTTCAGGTCGAGGAACCGGGCCGGTCCGCCAGCGCGACGGGCGGCTCGTCGTCCATCTCGAAGGCGAGCGGGAACGGAGCGTGTCCGGCGAGCCTGAACCAGCGGACCTTGCGGTGGCGGCGCAGGGCGCGGGCGGCGCGTACGGCGTCGTTGTGGAACCGCCGGGCCATGGGTACGCGCCGTACCGCCGCGGCGAGTTCACCGGCGGCCTCCTCACCCCCGGGAGCCGCCTGTACGGCCTCGACCTGCGCGGCCTCCCCGAACACGGCCCGCAGCGCCTGGCTCAGCTCGCTCTCCGCGACCTCCCGCTGCTCCTCCTCGGCCTGCCGGGCCGCGTGCGCGGCCTCGTACAGCACGATGGACGCGGCGGGATCGAGCACACCGGAGGTCGCCAGCTCCTGGGTGACCGAGGCACGCCGCAGCAGCTGCGCGTCGAGGGCGGCGCGGGCGGCGTCGATACGGGTGTGCAGCCGGTCGAGCCGGCCGGCGGTCCAGCTCAGATAGAGCGCGCAGGCGACGACGGCGACGACGATCCAGATGAGAGTTTCGGTCACACGGGGCAGGCTATCGGGGCGCGCCGGGCGCCCGGACGGGCTGTCGCCCGGCGGGGCCGGCCCCGCCCCGCTCCTTACCGGAACCGGGACGGCCCCCGGCCCCCGTCACCCTCCTACGGAGAACGGCCTCGGAACGCACGGGCATCCGAGCCGGCGCGGGTGCGCGGCTCAGTCCGTCGCCGGGGCGGGGCGTACGGCACGCGGCGCGCGGGACCGGAAGTAGGCCTCGCCCGCGCCGCCCGGGGCGTCGCCGTCCATACGGCGGCGCAGGCGGGCGCGCAGTCCCGTGCGTTCGTCCGCCGCCACCGACGCCGCGCCGTCCGTCACCGTCTCGTACACCGCCAGAATGTCCGCGCCCACCGTCGCCCAGTCGAACCGCCGCACATGCGCGCTCCCCCGCTCGCGCAGCGCCTCGCGCCGCTCCGCGTCGCCCAGCAGCCGTACCGCCGCTCCCGCCAGCGCGTCCGCGTCCTCGTTGGTGAACAGTTCGCCCGCCGCTCCCTGGTCCAGCACCTGCGCGAACGCGTCCAGATCGCTCGCCAGCACCGCCGCGCCCGCCGACAGCGCCTCGACGAGGATGATGCCGAAGCTCTCCCCGCCCGTGTTGGGCGCGACGTACAGATCGATGCTGCGCAGCAGCCGCGCCTTGTCCTCGTCGCTCACCATCCCGAGGAACTCGACCCGCGCGCGCATCTCCTTGGGAAGCGACTCGACCGCTTCCTTCTCGTCACCGCGTCCGGCCACCAGCAGCCGGGTCTCGGGATAGACCGCGAGGATCTTCGGCAGGGCCCTCATCAGCACCGGCAGTCCCTTGCGGGGCTCGTCGATGCGACCGATGAAGCCGATCGTGCGGCCCTGCCACGCCGGATTGATCTCGGCCTTGGCGAAGAAGTCGACATCGACACCGTTCGGGATGACCACGGCGTCACCGCCGAGGTGCTCCACCAGCGTGCGCCGCGCGTACTCGCTCACCGCGATCCGCGCGCTGATCTTCTCCAGCGCCGGCTGGAGGATCGGATACGCCGCGATCATCGCCCGCGACCGCGGGTTGGACGTGTGGAACGTCGCGACGATCGGTCCCTGCGCGGCCCAGCAGGTCAGCAGTCCCAGGGAGGGCGAGGTCGGCTCATGGATGTGGATCACGTCGAACGTGCCGTCGTGCAGCCACCGCCGTACCCGCGCGGCCGACAGGAAGCCGAAGTTCAGCCGGGCGACCGAGCCGTTGTACGGCACGGGCACGGCCCGGCCGGCCGAGACGACGTACGGCGGCAGCGGAGTCTCGTCGTCCGCGGGCGCCAGTACGGACACCTCGTGACCGAGCCTGATCAGATGCTCCGCCAGGTCCCTGATGTGGAACTGGACGCCGCCCGGCACGTCCCACGAGTACGGGCAGACGATGCCGATCCTCACCGGGGACTCCCTCCGGAACCGGCCCGCCCGGAGCCGCCCCGCCCCGGACCGGCCTCCTCGGCGCCGGAACCCGCGGCGCCGCTCCGTCCTGGTTCGAGATCCGTGAGCCACAGCCGTTGCAGCATGTGCCAGTCCTCCGGGTGCTCGGCGATTCCGGTGGCGAAGACGTCGGCCACCGCCTGTGTCATCACAGACGTCTTCTCGGCGCGCGTACCTGTCCCGGGAACCTCGATCGCGGGATGCACCCGTCCCCGCATCACCGGTGAATCGTCGTACCAGAGGGTCGCCGGCAGCAGCAGCGCCCCGGTCTGCTGCGCGAGCAGCGCGGGCCCCGCCGGCATCCGGGCCTTCTCCCCGAAGAAGTCGACCTCGACACCGGAGGACGACAGATCGCGGTCGGCGACCAGACAGACCAGGCCGCCGCTCCGCAGCCGCCGCGCGAGCGCGCCGAACGCGGTGCCGCCGGTGTGCGGCAGCACCTCCATGCCCAGGCTCTCGCGGTAGGCGACGAACCGGTCGAACAGGGACTCCGGTCTGAGCCGCTCGGCGACCGTCGTGAACGGCACCCCCTGTCCCCGGGTGAGCCAGGCTCCCGCCAGGTCCCAGTTGGCCAGGTGAGGCAGCGCGAGCACCACACCGCGCCCGGCCGCGAGTCCCTCCGTCAGACAGTGGATGTCCTTGATCTCGACGCTGCCGCTCACCCGCTCCCTGCTCCAGGCGGGCAGCCGGAAGGACTCCATCCAGTACCGCGTGTACGAGCGCATCCCGGCCCGGGACAGCTCCGCCAGCCGTTCGGGCCCGGCGTCCGGCACCACGCGCGCCAGATTGGACTCCAGCCGCAGCACGCTCGCGCCGCGCCGCCTCCAGACGGTGTCCGCGACGGTCCGGCCGAGTGCCTTGGCCACGGGCTCGGGGAGCCTCTTGACGGTGCTCCAGCCCAGTCCGTACAGGGAGTCGGTCAGCCGCTCGCCCACACCGCTCATGACGCGCTCCCGCTGCCCCGCGGGGTGCTCCCGGAGCTTCCCGGACCGGTGGTGCCGGAACCGGCGGCGGCGTCGGCCTCGGCGGACTCCCGCCGTACGGTGACGACCCGCTGGCCGAGCGTCACCACACTGCCCGCGGCCACGATCCACAGCGCGATCGGCAGCAGGATGCCGATCCCCGGCACACCGAAGGCGTGCAGCCCTGCCAGACCGGCCGCGACCAGCGAGATCACCAGCCGCTCCGCCCTCTCGACCAGCCCGTTGACCGCGACGGGCAGCCCGATGGACTCGCCGCGCGCCTTGGTGTACGAGACGACCTGGCCGCTCGCCAGACAGAAGATCGCGACGGCGCACAGCGCGTTGCTGTCGCCGTTGCCCGCGTACCAGAGCGCGAACCCGGCGAAGATCGCGCCGTCGGCGACCCGGTCCAGCGTCGAGTCGAGGAAGGCGCCCCAGCGGCTGGAGATTCCCGCCTGCCTGGCCATGTTCCCGTCGACCAGGTCGGAGAAGACGAAGACGGTGATCACGATCGTGCCCCAGAAGAACTCCCCGCGAGGGAAGAAGACCAGCGCGCCCGCCATCACTCCGGCCGTGCCGATGAGCGTGACGGCGTCCGGACTCACTCCGCGCCGGAGCAGAAACGCGGCGAACGGTGTGAGGACACGCGTGAAGAATGCACGCGCGTACTTGTTCAGCATGGCCTTCCCGAGGTTCGGTGGGCCGAGCGGCCCCGACGGCCACCGGCTGGGCCCTGTCCGGCCGCTCTTCGCGGGCCCGTGGCACCGCGGTGGCATCCGTCGCTTCGCCGGAGACGTCGGAGTCGTCCAGTACCTTCCAGTACGTGCACGATCCTCCGCCTCGCGATGCCCCCGCGGCCTCACGGCAACGGGAGGTACCCCCTCCACCAGGCGCCACGGCAGACCACGAGGACCGGCCGGACAGGACCGGGCCCATCGTAGCCACGACCCCCACACCGTACCGCCGGGCACCCGCGCCATGTCTCCGCGTACGACGTATGGACGCACCATGGCCGGAGTGCGAAGCTCGAAGGACCACCGCGGGCGTCGCCGGAGCCGCCGCGGCGGCTCCCCCGGCCCGCGCCTCTCTCCAATCTCCTCACCGCGATCGACCGGGAGGCGGGAATCATGGGCGACAAGGCGCACACACACCCCGGGGCCGCCGGCAGGGCAGTGACGGCCGACCGGCCCGCGTCCGTACGGAACGTGGTGCTGGTCGGCCACAGCGGATCGGGCAAGACCACGCTCGTCGAGGCTCTCGCGCTCACCGCGGGAGCGGTGAACCGGGCGGGCCGGGTCGAGGACGGCGGCACGGTCTCCGACCACGACGAGATCGAGCACCGCCGGCAGCGTTCCGTACAGCTCTCACTCGTCCCGCTGGAATGGGACGGCTACAAGATCAATCTGCTGGACACCCCCGGCTACGCCGATTTCGTCGGGGAGCTGAGGGCCGGTCTGCGGGCGGCGGACGCGGCCCTCTTCGTGGTGTCGGCCGCCCAGGAGGCGGAGGCCGTGGCCGGTGCCACGCGTACCGTGTGGGAGGAGTGCGCCGCCGTCGGTATGCCGCGCGCGATCGTCGTCACGCATCTCGACACGGCGCGCACCGGCTTCGACGGGATGACCCGGCTCTGCGCCCGGATCTTCGGCGGTGACGATCCCGACGCCGTAGTGCCGCTGTATCTGCCGGTGCACGGCCCGGAGGGCCCTGACGGACACGCGCCGGCCACCGGACTCGTCGGGCTGCTCTCGCGGCGGATCCTCGACTACTCCGCCGGGGAGCGCCGGGAGAAGCCGCCCGGTCCCGGTGAGCTGCCGCTGATCGAGGAGGCACGCGACCGGCTGATCGAGGGGATCATCGCCGAGAGCGAGGACGAGACGCTCATGGACCGCTATCTGGGCGGCGGCGAGATCGACCTCGGGACGCTGATCGGCGATCTGGAGAAGGCGGTGGCGCGCGGCATCTTCCATCCGGTGCTCGCGGCGGCCCCGGCGCCGCCCGGCGGCCGGCAGGGTCTGGGCACGGTCGAACTGCTCGATCTGGTCACCGGCGGCTTCCCGAGCCCGTTGGAGCGCCCGGCTCCGGAGATCACCACTCCGCAGGGCACCCCGCGTCCCGGCATCGGCTGCGACCCCCGGGGCCCGCTGGTCGCCGAGGTGGTCAGGACCGCCTCCGATCCGTATGTCGGCAGGATCTCGCTCGTACGGGTCTTCTCGGGCACGCTGCGGCCGGACGAGCTGGTGCATGTGTCGGGCCACGGTCTCACCGACCGGGGCCACGAGGACCACGACGTCGAGGAGCGGACCGGCGCCCTGTCCTCGCCGTTCGGCAGACAGCAGCGCGTGATGGGCCACTGCGTCGCCGGAGATCTGGCCTGTGTCGGGAAACTCTCCGCCGCGGAGACCGGCGACACCCTCTCCGCCCCGGACGATCCGCTGCTGATGAAGCCCTGGACCATGCCCGATCCGCTGCTGCCGCTGGCCGTCCAGGCCCACAGCAAGGCGGACGAGGACAAGCTGTCGCAGGGGCTCGCCCGGCTGGTGGCGGAGGACCCGACGATGCGGCTGGAACACAATCAGGAGACCCGTCAGGTGGTGCTCTGGTGTCTGGGCGAGGCGCACATGGATGTCGCGCTGGAGCGGCTGCGCACACGCTACGGCGTGCAGGTCGACGCCGTGCCGTTCAAGGTCGCGCTCCGGGAGACCTTCGGCGGGAGCTCGGCGGGGCGCGGCCGGCAGGTGAAACAGTCCGGCGGCCACGGCCAGTTCGCGATCTGCGAGATCGAGGTGGATCCGCTGCCGCCCGGCTCCGGTGTGGAGTTCGTCGACAAGGTGGTCGGCGGCGCGGTGCCCCGGCAGTTCGTCGCGTCCGTGGAGAAGGGTGTACGGGCCCAGGCCGCGCGCGGCGTCGCGGCGGGCCGTCCGCTGGTCGACATCCGGGTCACCCTGCTCGACGGGAAGTCCCATTCGGTGGACTCCTCCGACGCCGCGTTCCAGACGGCGGGCGCGCTGGCGCTGCGCGAGGCGGCCGTCGAGGCGTCGATCCATCTGCTGGAGCCGGTCGCCGAGGTACGGGTCCTCGTCCCGGACGAGTACGTGGGACCGGTGATGAGCGATCTCTCGGGACGGCGCGGCCGGGTGGTCGGCACCGAACAGGCCGGTCCCGGAAGGACCTTGGTGCTGGCCGAGGTGCCGGAGCTGGAGATCGGGCGGTACGCGGTGGACCTGCGGTCGGTCACCCATGGCACCGGCCGCTTCAGCCGCTCGTACGCCCGCCACGAGCCGGTGCCGCCGACGGTCGCGGACCGGCTCCGCGAACAGGAGGGCGATCTCGCCCAGTTGGCGCCCCGTTGACGCGTGGTCACGCGGATGCCTGGTCAGGTCGATACGCAGTTGATATGCGGGTGGCCGAAGAGAGCCACTCCCCTGACGCGGACGCCGTCGCCCGGTTACGCTGTGGTGCCCAGCTCAGCACGTGTGCGGGGCGCGCGGGCCGGGTACAGGTCGCGGCAGCGGATCTTGCGGCGAGGGGGCGGCAGTGGCGGACAACGGATTCGACTTCAGCCCGGGGGCACAGGTCCCGCTCCAGGGAGGGGCCGGACAGGACCCGGCGACGAACGCGCTCGCCTCGGCCTCCTATCGGGACACCCCGATGGAAGAGATCCTCAAGGCCGACAACGACGTGCACAAGTCCTCGGTGACCAAGGGCAGGTTCACGCTCTTCGAGCCCAATCTGGGCGAGGCGTTCGCGCGGGCCATCCAGCTCCGTACGCTCGGCGGCGGCCGGAAGCCGCTCATCCAGTCCTTCGGCATGGAGCCGCAGTTCGTGGTGCTGCACGCCCTGGCGGCGAACCGGATCCGCAAGGACCGCGATGTGAAACTCACCGTCGTGACCGCGGTGTTCGGGCTGCTCTTCCTGCCCGGGCTGCTGGTCTGGCTGGGAGTCTTCCAGATCCGCCGTACCCTCGCGGGCTCCAAGGACCGGCGGTCGGGGCTGATCGGCACGGGCCTGCTGCTCGGTGTGGGCCTGCTGGCGGTGATCCTGATGCTGCGGCTGCCGTTCGACGGCGTCGTCGGCTGGTATGTGCGCGGCATGATCGTCGCTCCTGTCATCGGCTGGCTGCTGGCCAGGCGGATCTGTGAGTCCACCGCCAAGGATCTGCGCGCCCGCTGGTCCGATCTCCTCGCCGGCGGAGGTCTCGGCGCCAAGGTCCCCGAAGCGGTCCCCGGCAATCCCGGCGACGCGACACGGGAAGCGGTGCGCCAGGGCATCGAGAACCTCACGGCCGAGCAGAACTCCAACGTCGTCTTCTACGCCGGCCCCAAGGGCATACTCGGCATGGGCACCCGCTGGGGAAGCTGGCAGCTCGCCGAGGCCCTGGTGCCCAAGGATCCGACCAAGGAGATCCACCAGTTCCGCAGTTACGACGTGATACGGGCGATCCACGACCAGCTCAAGCTGCTGGAGCGCGGTCCGATCAACTCCGGTGGATTTCCGCCCCCTTCGGTCAAGCACTGGATCGTCTCGCCCGTCGCCGAGGGCGCCGGCGCGGTGTCCAGGCCCGAGGGCCAGGACGTGGAGGCATATCAGGTCAAGCCGCACGAGATACAGCGGATCTGCAACCACCAGCAGTTCGGCGCCGGCAACCGCCACTATCTCGGGGTGCAGTTCGTCCTCTGGGACGGGCAGCTCGTGATCACCATGATGATCACGGTCACCGTGCTGCACGAGACCCTGCGGATCGAGGTCTCCGGCCATGCCCTGGGACCGATGCACGGGTTCTTCTCCTCGGGGCCGTCCGCCAAGACCGTGAGCCGGCCCAAGACCGTCCGGTTCTGGGAAACCACCTCACGGACGCTGCCCCTGGTCGAGCCGAAGGAAGCGGTCCGGCTCGCGGTGCGCGCGCCCTTCACCTGGTATCCGCCGATCCTCGAATTCCTCGGTGGCAAGATCGCGCTGCCCGAGCCGTTCGGTCTGCGGCATGCCTGGGCCGATCACCCGTGGAAGCACCGCTTCATGGCCGATGACGCGATGCGCGCCGCCACCCCCGTCCTGCGCGTGGCGCACAAGGCGGCGCTGCGTGTGCTGGACGAGCACGGCGTGGACACGTCGGGCTTCAGCAGCCGGGCGGCCTCGCTCTTCGGCTCGGTGCAGGACCCGTCGCCGAAGCGGGTCGACGCGTACGACGCGTAGGCGGTACGGGACGGGAGCCGCGCGGCGGGTGGACGGGACCGCCGCCGCGCGGACCATGACCCGCGTGCGGGCCACGGCTCGCGCGGTGGCGGCCCGCGGCCAGGGCTCCGCGGCTACGGTTCTATGGGTGCCGGCGGTACGGGCCAGGCGTTGGCCAGCATCGTGCGCGTCTCGGCGAGCAGCTGCGGAAGCACCCGCGTATGCCCGACGACCGGCATGAAGTTGGTGTCGCCGCCCCAGCGCGGGACCACATGCTGGTGGAGATGCGCGGCGATCCCTGCCCCCGCCGCGGCGCCCTGGTTCATCCCGATGTTGAACCCGTGCGCCCCCGAGGCGGTACGGAGCGCGGTCATCACGTGCTTGGTGAAGAGGGCGAGCTCGGCGGTCTCCGCCTCGTCCAGATCGGTGTAGTCGGCCACATGACGGTAGGGAACGATCATGGAGTGGCCGCCGTTGTAGGGATAGAGGTTGAGCACCGCGTACACCCGCTCGCCACGCGCCACGACCAGCCCGTCCTCGTCGGACTTGGCCGGGATGGAGCAGAAGGGACAGCCGTCCTCGGCGCCCGGCCCGGTGGGCTTGTTCTCACCCTGGATGTAGGCCATCCGATGAGGCGTCCACAGGCGCTGGAACGCGTCCTGGGTCCCCACTCCGATCTGCTGCTCCGGCTCACTCGTCATGCTGTGCAGCATATGACTTCGCCCCCGTGAAGCGTGTCGCCGGGCCCTGACCCGACGGGCCCCGACGATGCTGGGGCGATGCATGTCCGGAACGCATCCGACCGGCTGCTCCGCTGGGAGCGCCGCATGGATCTGCCGCTGTTCGTGGGCTCGCTGCTCTTTCTCGCCTGTTACGCGGTACATGTCCTGCTCCGTGACATCGCCCCGCCCTGGCACGATCTCGCAGTCGGGCTGGCCCTGTTGATCTGGGCGGTCTTCCTGCTGGACTACGCGGTACGGATACTGCTCAGCGGCGAGGGCGCCCGGTTCGGCGAAGCCCCCGGAAGGCTGACGCGCCTCCCGGGGGCTTCGCCGTACGCAAACGCGTCACACCTGGACGCGGCGCTCCACCACATCGACCAGCTTCGCCAGCGCCTGGTCGCGCGGGATGCCGTTCTCCTGCGATCCGTCGCGGTAGCGGAAGGACACCGTGCCCGCCTGCATGTCCTCGTCACCGACGATGATCATGAAGGGCACCTTCTGCCGCTGCTGGTTCCTGATCTTCTTCTGCATGCGGTCCGAGGACGCGTCCACCTCGACGCGCAGGCCCTTGCGCTTCGCCTCCGCCGCGAACTCCTGGAGGTACGGCACATGGGCGTCGCCGACCGGGATGCCCACCGCCTGCACCGGCGCCAGCCAGGCCGGGAACGCGCCCGCGTAGTGCTCCAGCAGCACCGCGAAGAACCGCTCGATCGAGCCGAACAGCGCACGGTGGATCATCACGGGACGCTGCTTGGAGCCGTCCGGCGCGGTGTATTCGAGATCGAAGCGGTCCGGCAGGTTGAAGTCGAGCTGGATGGTGGACATCTGCCAGGTACGGCCGATGGCGTCCCGCGCCTGCACCGAGATCTTGGGACCGTAGAACGCGGCACCGCCCGGGTCGGGGGTCAGCGGCAGGCCCTGCTTCTCGGCCACCTTGCGCAGTACCTCGGTGGCCTCCTCCCACGCGTCGTCCGAGCCGACGAACTTGGTCTCGTCCTTGGTCGACAGCTCCAGGTAGAAGTCGGTCAGACCGTAGTCACGGAGCAGGTTCAGCACGAACGTCAGCGTCGAGTCCAGCTCGTCCGCCATCTGTTCACGGGTGCAGTAGATGTGCGCGTCGTCCTGGGTGAACCCGCGCGCCCGCGTCAGACCGTGCACCACGCCCGACTTCTCGTACCGGTACACCGTCCCGAACTCGAAGAGGCGCAGGGGCAGTTCGCGGTAGGACCGGCCCCGGGCGTCGAAGATCAGGTTGTGCATCGGGCAGTTCATGGGCTTGAGGTAGTAGTCCACGCCCTCGTCGAGCTGCATGGGCGGGTACATGCCGTCGGCGTACCAGTCGAGGTGCCCGGACTTCTCGAACAGGGCGCCCTTGGTGGCGTGGGGGGTGTAGACGAACTCGTACCCCTCCTCCTCGTGCCGCCGCCGCGAGTAGTCCTCCATGGCCCGGCGGACGACACCGCCCTTGGGGTGGAAGACCGCGAGACCGGAGCCGATCTCCTCCGGGACGGAGAAGAGGTCCAGTTCACTGCCGAGTTTGCGGTGGTCGCGCTTCTCGGCCTCGGCGAGGAACTCCAGATGTGCCTTCAGCTCTTCCTTCGACGGCCACGCGGTGCCGTAGATGCGCTGGAGCTGCTTGTTCTTCTCGCTGCCCCGCCAGTACGCCGACGCGTTCCGCATGAGCTTGAACGCCGGGATGTTGCGGGTGGTGGGCAGGTGCGGGCCGCGGCACAGATCACGCCAGCACAGCTCGCCCGTCTTGGCGTCCAGGTTGTCGTAGATGGTCAGCTCGCCGCCGCCCACCTCGACATCCGCGCCGTCCTCGTTCGAGGCGGAGCCCTTGAGACCGATCAGTTCCAGCTTGTACGGCTCGTCGGCGAGCTCCTCGCGGGCCGCCTCGTCGGTGACGACGCGCCGCGAGAACCGCTGGCCGCGCTTCTGGATCTCCTGCATCTTCTTCTCGATGGCCTTGAGGTCATCGGGGTGGAAGGGGGCGGCCACGTCGAAGTCGTAGTAGAAGCCGTCCCTGACCGGCGGGCCGATACCCAGCTTGGCCTCGGGGAAGAGCTCCTGCACGGCCTGCGCCATGACGTGCGCGGTGGAGTGGCGCAGGATGTTGAGGCCGTCCTCGGAGGAGATCTCGACGGGCTCGACGATCTCGCCCTCGCCCGGTTCGTACGCGAGGTCCTTCAGCTCACCGCCGACGCGCGCGGCGATCACGGTGCGCTCTCCGGCGAACAGCTCGGCCGCCGTAGTGCCCGTCGTCACCACGCGCTCTTCCCGCTCGGAATCGCGTTGGATGATCACACGGACGTCTGACACCGGTCTCTCCTGACTCTGGGGCGCGACAGCGGACACTGCGCGTCTGAATCGTACCGAGCCCGGGGGCCCGGCCGCGAAACAGTTGCCGCACGGTGACCGCCGCCGCCTTCGACCACGCCGGCCACCGCCGCCGTCCTCGCCCCGCGTCAGTCGCCGCCGCCGCACGCCTCCTCGAAGTAGTCCAGGTTCTCCTGGAGCGACTTCATCAGCCGGTCGCGCTCCGCCTCGTCCACCTGGACGGGCACCACGTCGCCGGCGTCGGTGAGCCTGCGGAACCCGCCGCGGCTCTCCAGCCTGCCCACCACCCGGATCGGCAGACCGACGAGATGCGCGTGTCCGGCGACGCGGTACGACTCCTCGTCCAGCGCCACCCGTACATGCGGGATCTCCGCCCCGGCGAGGACGCGCAGCCGTACGGATCCCTCGCCGCCGGTACCGGCCCGGCGCATCCGGATCACCGCGCCGGTGATCCGTACCGGTACGGACGGCTCGTCGCGCAGATAGCGCCTGCCCGCCTCGCGCAGCGCGGGCAGGTCGCCGGGCGAGAACTCCACCGGCTCGGGACGGGCGGCGCACCCCTCGGGCACCCCGGCGCCCGGTGCCCAGGCCAGGGCGACCCGGGCGCCCTCCGTTCCCCGCACGAGCGCCACCAGCGCCTCGGTCAGCTCCCGGCTCACTCCGGCCTCCACCGCGGAGTCGAACGCCTCCATGCCTCCGGTGGCCCGCTGGTAGTCGGCCGCCTCGCGGGCCGCGGAGAGCGCGTGATGGAGCTGTACGGCGACGGCCCGGCCGCTCGTCACCGGCAGGAACGCGGTCAGCTCGCGTCCGCCCGGCGCCGGTCCGACCAGCACGCCGCCCAGCGAGTCCTGGGCCTGCCGGCGATGGCGCGCCCCGTGGTAGCCCGCCCTGCCCCGTACGGCGAGGGCCCCGGCGAGCAGAAGCTGCCTCGCCGCCGTGCGGAGCTGTTCCTGTACGGTCCACTCCGCGGCGCCGGAGGGACCCGGTGGCACATCGCGCCACCAGCGGATCTCGTCGCTGGGTACGGCGAGCCCGACGAGCACCTCGCGCGCCGAGGGAGCAGCGCTGCGCGCGAGCGCCGTGAGGGCCTCGGCGAGCAGGTCCTCGCAGTCGGGAAAGGCCCGGCTCTCGGGGACGAGCAGGCTCGTACCGCGCGCGCCCGGCCCCGGTGGCGTCCAGCGGGCATAGCGCCCGGGGGCGCCGCCGCGCCGCCGCCAGCCGTGTCGGGCGAGCAGCGCGCCGAGGACGGCGGGATCGATCCTGGTGGGATCCGGTTCCGAGGCCGCTCCTCCGTTCCAGGAGTGGTCACCGGCCAGAAGCTCCGGCTCCGGCATCTCGGTCGGCGACGAGTGGGAACGTACTGGCTCGTCGGACGGCCAACGCATCACGGTCTCCCTCCCGACCCGACACGGGTCATGATCTCGCAGAGCGCCCGGTCGTCGAAGATCCGCGCGGTGGGCACACGCACCGTGGTGCGGTACCGGCCGGTCACCGGATGGCCGGCCAGATTGATCCAGTAGCAGCAGTGTCTGAGGTCCAGCCGGTCATGGCTGGCGCGCAGCCAGTCGTCCTGGCTCCTGGGCACGATCATCACGACCAGGATCTTGTGCACGGAGACCGGAGTGCGGGCGAGCTTGACGAGATGGGCGTTGTCGAGGGTGAAGGAGAAGGCGGGCCCCGACGGGTGCGGGGGTATCTGGTAGGTGCATTTGAGCTGGACTTTTATGGTGACCTCGTCGTCGACGAGATGTCCTGGCGCGCTGTGGCTCACGTGCCAGTCGATGCCGTTGTCGGGAAAGGGCTGGCTGAGTGAGCAGCCCGCCGCGGCGGCGACCGCGTGGAGGTAGCCCACCTGGAGAGTCTCCATGCAGGCGGTGGTGGCGAGCGCTCCGCGCAGCGGTGCCATCCGCTCGGGCAGCAGCCCACCCGGTTCGGGCTTGGCGAGCGCCATGGCTCTGGTGCCTTCCGGGCCGTACCGGTCAGTTGGAGCGACGGGACGTCAACTCACGTGCCCGACACCTGTGTTGTGACCGCACGGAGCACCGCGTAAACGGCGCGTACCGAACGACCTGTCCGGGTATCACCGGTTCGGGCAGTGGTTGGACGCCATCTGCCGCTCAGGCGCGAGGAGTTCGGGGATGACGCGTTGGTATGAGGGACCGTTGGCGGCGTTCGACACCGAGACGACCGGGGTCGATGTCGAGGAGGACCGGATCGTCTCGGCCGCTCTCGTCGTCCAGGACACCGCAGGCGGCAGGCCGCGGGTGACCCGCTGGCTGATAGATCCGGGTGTGCCCGTGCCGCCGGGCGCCACCGAGGTGCACGGTCTGACGGACGACTTCCTGCACCGGAACGGCCGCTGGCCGGCGCCCGCGATCGAGGAGATGGCCAGGGCGCTGGCCGAGCAGTGCGCTGCGGGCCGTCCGCTGGTGGTGATGAACGCGCCGTTCGACCTGACGCTGCTGGACCGTGAGTTACGGCGTCACCGGGCCTCGTCCCTGGCGCGCTGTCTGGAGACCGTTCCGCTCTGTGTGCTGGATCCGCGCGTGCTGGACAAGCACCTGGACCGTTACCGCAAGGGCCGGCGCACACTGACCGATCTGTGCGCCCATTACGAGGTGGAGCTGGACGGAGCCCATGACGCGGCCGTCGACGCGGTGGCGGCACTGGAGGTGGTACGGGCGATCGGCCGCCGGTTCGCGGCGCGGATGGAGCGGCTGAGCGCGGCCGAGCTGCACACGCTCCAGGCGGTCTGGCACGCGGCGCAGGCGCGTGGTCTCCAGGCGTGGTTCTCCCGCAACGGTACGGAGGAGTCGGTGGACCCGGCCTGGCCGCTGCGGCCCGAACTGCCCGCCGCCGCTTGATCACCGACGCGGTCCGTTCGCGAGAGTCCAGGAGCGTCCACGGGTGTTCACGGCGTGCGCCCGTCCGTCCGGAACGCGCGAAGGCCGGTCCGTCGCTGACGGACCGGCCTCTCCCGGTGGGCGATACTGGGTTCGAACCAGTGACCTCTTCGGTGTGAACGAAGCGCTCTCCCACTGAGCTAATCGCCCGGGAACGCACTGAACCATACAGGTCCTCGCGGGTCTCCTCCAAACCGAATGCCGGGTACTCATCCCCGTGCCTGAGTACGGGAGCCCATGGCAGGGCGTGTGACACGGACCACACTCGCCCCTATGAAGAACATGCCGCCACCCGCGCGGGAGCTGGCGATCATCGATCAGGAGCTGGTCCGACTCGACGTACGCAGAGGCCAGTTGCTGGCGCGCCGGGCATATCTGCTGAGTGCGCCGACGCTGCCCGTGCGTCCCGGGGTGCCTCAGGCGTCCCCGCCGGCCTCCCCACCGGTCTCCCCTCCTGCCTCTGCGCCGCCGAGCGCGCAGAATGTGCTGCTCGTCCTCGGCGGAGTGCTGCTGGCGATCGCGGCGATCGCCTTCACCCTGGTGAGCTGGGGCCATCTGGGCATCGGCGGGCGTGCGGCGGTACTGACCGGGGTGACCGTCCTGACGCTCGCGGTGCCCGTGCCGCTGCTGCGCCGGGGCCTGCGCTCGACCGCGGAGGCGGTGGCCGCGCTGGGGCTGGTGCTGACCGTCCTCGACGCGTACGCGCTGTACCGGGTGGCGCTGCCGGGGACGGACGCTCTCGGTTACTCGGCCGCCGCCACCGCCGCGCTCGCCGCGCTCTGGGCCGGATACGGGACGGCTCTGGGCGCCCTGCGCGGTCCGCTGCCCGCGGCCGTGGTGACAGCCCAACTCCCGCTGATCCTCTGGGCGCTGGCCACCGGCTCCAGTGCGCTGACGGTCGCCTGGGCGCTGCTGGTGACGGCGGCGCCGGACACCGCTCTCGCGTTGCGCACGGAGTCCCGTACGGTTCGGTGCTTCGCGGGCGCCGCCGCCGGGACGGCGGCGAGCGGAGCGCTGCTGGTGGCCGGTGAGCTGTCCGTGTCGGCGTGGACGCCCCTGGTCGCGCTGCGTCCGGGCGCACTGCTGCTCACGGCCGCCGCCGCGGGGCTCTTCGTGGCCCGGCGCCACCATGTCCGGTGGGGCGCGGTCGCTCTCGTGTGCGCGGCGGTGGCGGGCCTCGCGGGAATCGCGGCGGTCGGCGGAGTGGTCCGTACGGCCGTACCGGACGGCTGGACCACTCCGGGATATCTGCTGTGCGCCGTCGCTCCGGCGACGGTCCTACGGACACGGCTGCCCCGGCCGCTCGTCCGGGGGCTCGCGGGCGCGGCGGGCCTGGTGGCCGCTCTGTCGGTCCTGTGGGCACTGCCGTCGGTCGCCGTGGCGCTGCTGGGCGAAGTGGCCGCGATCCCCGAGATCTGGACAGGGGTGCCCGCCCCGCCCTGGCCGGGCCGGCCGGCGGCGCCGGTGGTCCTGCTCGCGGTGGCCGGCGCGCTCGCCGCGCAGGCGTACGGTCCGCACCGGGACACGGCGAGCACGGGGGCCAAGGCCGAAGCCGGAATCGGAGCCGAAGCCGGAACCGGCGTCGGCACGCGCGCACGCGCGTTGGCGCTCCGCGGCTCCCTGGCGCTCGGCTGGGCGGGGGTGCTGGTGCTGCCGCTCGCCCTGGAGGCGCCCCGTCCCGTCGCGGTGGCGACGCCGCTGGTCCTGACGGCGATGGCGCTCACGGTGGTCGTGGGCCCGCGCGTCCCCGGGGGCCCGCCGGTGCGGATCACTGCGCTGGTCTGCGCCCTGGCGGGCTCGGTCGCCGGCTCGCTGACATCACTGGGCAGCCGGGCCGCGACCGTGACCGCACTCGCCGTGCTGTCGGCCCTGTTCGCCGGAGCCGCCGTGTCGGCGGTCGCCCGTGCGGTCGCCCGGGCCGGGGAGGGTGCCCGTGTCCGTGGTGCCGACGCGGTCCTGGCCTGTACGGCCGTCGTCTGCACGACCGCGCTGGTGACGGCCTCGTGCGCGGCGGCCGGGCTGTCCGCCGGGGTCACGGCGGTGGCCGTTCTCGCGGTGCCCGCGACGGTGGCGCTGCTGGCCGCCGGGCCGTCCACCCGCCCGGTGGCCGCTCCGATCGAGATCACCGCGTGCGGTGCCGCTCTGCTCGCGGTGGTCCTGGCCTCGGGCCGGGCGCCCGTACTGGCGCTGGTACTCGCGCTGTGCGGAGTGATCGCGGCGGGCACGGCGGTCCGCGCCGGGCGCCGGGCGGTCGCCGGACATACCGCCACGGCACTGTTCGTCCTGGCCGCCTGGGTCCGGCTGGCCGCCTCCGACGTGTCGGTGCCCGAGGCGTACACGCTGCCCGTGACACTCCCCGCGCTCGCCGTGGGGCTGCTGCGGCGCCGGCGCGATCCGGCGGCCTCGTCATGGACGGCGTACGGCCCGGGTCTCGCGGTGACTCTGCTGCCGAGCCTGCTCGCGGCCTGGGGCGATCCCCACTGGTCCCGGCCGCTGCTGCTGGGACTCGCGGCCCTGGCCCTCACCCTCGCGGGTGCCCGGCTGGGCCTCCAGGCGCCGCTGGTCCTGGGCGGTACGGTCCTCGCCCTGGTCGCGCTGCACGAGCTGGCCCCGTATGTCGTACAGGTCGTGGGCGCGCTGCCGCGCTGGCTGCCGCCGGCCCTCGCGGGACTGCTGCTGCTCGCGGTGGGCGCCACCTACGAACAGCGTCTCAAGGACGCCCACAGGGTGCGCCGGAGCCTGGGCCGGATGCGCTGACCGCCGAGCTCCGAGCACCGACCGGAACGACGATGTCCCGGAGACCTGTCGGTCTCCGGGACATCGGTTCCGGGTGGGCGATACTGGGTTCGAACCAGTGACCTCTTCGGTGTGAACGAAGCGCTCTCCCACTGAGCTAATCGCCCGGGCGCACCGCACACATTACCCCATGTCAGCGGCGCTCCACGACGCGTACCGGATCGCCCGGAGCGGGCATCCGGGTCAGTCGTCGATCTTCCAGGGCATGACGATCCCGAACTTCCAGACGTAGACCGCGAGCAGCGCGACGACGATCACCAGACCGATGGTGGTGAGGATCATGTTCCGCCGCCGGACCTTGGGATCGAGCGCCTTCTGGGCCGCCTCCGTCACCTTGCGCCTGGTCCAGTGCAGCACCAGCTGGGCCCAGACGAACTCGGTCGCCCAGATCGCCATCCCGCCGAAGATCGCCAGCCAGCCGGGGCCTGGCAGCACCAGCATGGCGGCGCCCGCCCCGACCACCGCGAGACCGACCAGGAAGACACCGACCTGCCAGCTCAGATGGAGGGCCCGCGACGCCTGGACGAATCGCGGCGCGCGCGAGCCGAGCTCACGCTCCGGGGTGCCTTTCGGGTCCTCCGTCGTCACATCCCCGGCGGCGGCCTCCGGCGCCGCCGGAACGACGACCTGCCCCCGCTCGTCACTCTCCGCATGCATGATTCCCAACCTACCCGAATCGCTCACATCACCGGAATGGCCGTATGACCTGAAGTCACACACCGCTGTACGAGGTACCTGAAGGCGCACAAAAGAGACAGAGGGGTTTACAACGGCACCATAGGTGGCATGTCGAATTCGCCGACGTGCGAATCCCCGAGCGCACACTGAGCGAAAGGCCCTGGCGCTTATGAACACCACGGTCAGCTGCGAGCTGCACCTGCGCCTCGTTGTATCGAGCGAGTCCTCACTGCCTGTACCTGCGGGCCTGCGGTATGACACGGCCGATCCTTATGCCGTGCACGCCACCTTCCACACCGGAGCCGAGGAGACGGTCGAGTGGGTTTTCGCCCGCGACCTTCTCGCCGAGGGGCTGCACAGGCCCACCGGCACGGGCGACGTCCGGGTCTGGCCGTCCCGCAGTCACGGTCAGGGCGTCGTCTGCATTGCTCTGAGCTCCCCGGAGGGAGAAGCGTTGCTCGAGGCCCCGGCGCGGGCCCTGGAGTCGTTCCTCAAAAGGACCGACGCCGCGGTGCCGCCGGGCACCGAGCATCGTCACTTCGACCTCGATACGGAGCTCTCACACATCCTGGCCGAGAGCTGAGCCAGGCAGAGGGCTGCTCGGCGCCGTCCGACTCGGGGAGACGGCGCCGCGCGGACAATCGCATACAGGGAGGACACCGGCGCCGACGCCGCGGAACCCACCGCGACGCCGGCGCCGGTGCGTCGCGCCACGGCCGTGTTCCACGGCGTACACGCTCCATCACCGACCCGTTCGCCGCCCGGCCGCCAGGGGCAGCGGCTAAAGTCAGCGGGATTCGGCGGGCACCGGCCCGCGGCAGGCCAGGGAGCGGATCGTGCTGATTCCCCACGACACCAGGATCGCCCTGGACACCGTCGTCGATCTGGTGAACACCGCGCCGCAGGACGGTACGGGCGGTACGCGGAACGGCACGCCCGACGGCCTCGCGGACATCGAGGGGCTGTACGGCTTCGTACGGAGCCACAGCCTCAGCGGGGTGGGCGACCTCGGCCGGCGCGATCTGCGGGCCGTCCTGGAGGTGCGGACGCGTTTCGCGGAGGTGTTCGCGGCGCCGGACGCGCGCACCGCGGCCGATCTGATCAACCGGCTGGTCGCCGCCGCGGGGACGACGCCGCAGCTCACCGACCACGACGGCTATGACTGGCATGTGCACTACTTCGCGCCCGGGGCCTCGGTCGCCGATCATCTCGCCGCCGACTGCGGGATGGCGCTGGCGTTCATGGTCGTGGCCGGTGAGCAGGAGCGGCTGCGCCGCTGCGAGGCCCCGGACTGCGGGCACGCGTTCGTCGACCTGTCGCGCAACCGCTCTCGGCGCTACTGCGACAGCCGCACCTGCGGCAACCGGCTGCATGTGGCCGCGTACCGGGCTCGCCGCAAGGAAGCGGCCGGCTGAGCCTCACAGCAGGAACAGATCGTGCACCGCTGCCATCAGCAGCAGCGAGCCGATCACCGTCAGGAAGATCATCAACGGCGGCTGAGACAACGCGAAAAGGCAACCGCGCTGCTCATCGGTGGGTACGGGGGTCTCACCCCGGGAGGTATCGAGCATCTCGGGGCGATCATGACGTACCCCGGAACGTGCCAATGACCAACACGCGTTTTCAGCGCGGGAGTTCATCATATTCCGTGGACAAATCCCTGGAACCGCCACCGGAACGGCGCTCACCTGCGATCCTTCCGCGAACACCCGGGCACGGGTCGGGCACGAGCGGGGCTCGGATCGTCGGGGGAAACCGGCGGGAGGCGGCGGCCGGAGGCCGTGCCGTCAGATGCCGTGCTTCTTGAGGATGGCCTCGATGTCGCTGAAGTCGTCGGCGGGCTGTGCCGCGCGCTCCTTGGCCTTCGGCGGCGCGGCAGGACCGCTGCCGGGACCGAGCGAGGGCACGGACGCGGCGGGCTCCACCGCCGCCTGCCGGGCCGACCTGGCCGCCTCCCTGCGCTGCTTGCGCGTCCGGCCGCCGCGCCGCTCGATCGCGCGTGTCGTCAGGAAGAGCAGCCAGGCCACCGCGAGTACACCGAAGCCCAGCCAGGCCACCGGGCTGAAGGCCGTGCCGGCGGCCCACTTCACGATGCCCGTCATCACCAGGGCCACCGGGACCAGCGCGTACGCCAGGATCCGCGCCGCGGCGAGGAACCGCTTGCGATAGGCCGTGATAGCGGCGATGCCCACGCCCGCCGCTGACACCGCAGAGCAAATGGTCTCGGCAATCATCGGTTCCTCCAGGCAGAGCGCTTTGTCGGCCGAACACCTTCCCGTACTCCATCCTGCACCTGACCGCCTGCCCCGGGCCACGGTGAGGCACGGCGTCCGGCGGATCTCGGGGAGAACTGGGGGACGCCGTCCTCCCCAGGTCCCGTCTCCGGCTCCCCTGTCCGGTCCCGGGTCCCGGTTTCGGGCGGGGGTGCCCCGTCCGGGAGACTGGCCCCCATGAGTGAACTCACCACCGCCGGATCCGCCGGACCCGTCGTCCTCGATGTCTGGTTCGATCTCCAGTGCCCGGACTGCCACACCGCCCTGGCGGACCTGAGCGCGCTGCGCGCCCGCTACGGCGACCGGCTGGAGACGCGGCTGCGGCACTTCCCGCTGGAGCGGCACAAGCACGCGTACGCCGCCGCGCAGGCCGTGGAGGAGGCCGCCGATCAGGGCAAGGGCCGCCCCTACGCGGAAGCCCTTCTCGCCAGGACGGCGGAGCTGAACGCCGGGGGCGAGCCCGTGCTGCTGGCGCTCGCGCGCGAGCTGGGTCTGGACGCGGAGGAGTTCGACACCGCCCTGATCGACGGCCGTCATCTGCTGGCCGTCGACGCCGACCAGGCCGAGGGCAAGGCGATCGGTGTGACCGGCACCCCGACCTATGTCATCGACGGCGAGCGCCTGGACGGCGGCAAGGGCCAGGAGGGACTGCGTGCCCGGATCGAGGAGATCGCCGACCGGCTGCTGGCGCGCGAGGGCGCGTAGCGGAGCGCCGGAGCGCCGCAGAAAGGCGGGCGCTCACAGGAGTGGCTTGAAGAAATTGCGCCGGGTCGTCACGTATCCGAGCGATTCGTAGAGCCGGAGCGCCGGGGTGTTGCCCGCGAAGACATGGAGCCCGAGCAGTTCGGAACCGGCCTCCAGGGCGATCCGCTCGGCGTGCAGCATCAGCGCCCTGCCGTACCCCTTGCCGCGCAGGTCCGCCTTCACGGCCACGTCGTACACGTACGAGCCGGACCTGCCGGCGCGCACCTCGCGGGACGCGACCCAGACATGGCCGACGGTGGTTCCGTCGTGGACCAGGACATGCAGTGCGGTGCCGGGGGTGGCCGACCCGCCGGGCAGCAGGTTCCGGTGGCTGGTCTCCGACATGGCGCGGGCCTGCTCGGGCGGCGTGCCGCGCTCGATCCAGCTCTGCGCGTAGCTCTCGACGGCCTGCGCCTCCCAGGCCGCGTACTCCGCCTCGTCCATGGGACGGCCCGCCGTGCCCCGGGGGAG
>NZ_MAUD01000010.1 GCF_001700515.1 Streptomyces lushanensis | reverse complement strand
CGATGGTGACCCGGCTGCTGCGGCTCGACGCCCCGCCGAAGCCGGCCGACGCCGCCGACGCCCTCGCCCTCGCCATCTGCCACATCTGGCGTGCGCCCGCCATGGACCGTCTTCAGCAGGCACAGGCGGCCCAGCAGGCCCGGACGGCGGCGCGTGCCTCCGGTGCTCCCACCGTCGCATCCGTACGGAAGGTCACGCGATGATCGCCTTCGTCAGCGGCCCGGTCGCCGCCCTCGCCCCGACCACGGCCGTGATCGAGGTCGGCGGTGTCGGCATGGCCGTCCAGTGCACCCCGGGCACGCTCGCCGCTCTCCGCGTCGGCCAGCAGGCGAGGCTCGCCACCTCCCTGGTGGTGCGGGAGGACTCGCTGACCCTCTACGGCTTCGCGGACGACGACGAGCGCCAGGTGTTCGAGCTGCTGCAGACCGCCAGCGGAGTCGGACCCAGACTGGCGCAGGCGATGCTCGCCGTGCACAGCCCCGACGCGCTGCGCCGCGCGGTGTCCACCGGGGACGAGAAGGCGCTGACCGCTGTTCCCGGTATCGGCAAGAAGGGCGCGCAGAAGCTGCTTCTGGAGCTGAAGGACCGGCTCGGCGAGCCGCTGGGCGCGGTCGTCGGCCGTCAGGGCGTCGCCGCCGCTCCCGCCTCCTGGGGCGATCAGCTCCATGCCGCGCTGATCGGCCTCGGCTACGCCCCCCGTGAGGCCGACGAGGCGGTGGCCCTGGTCTCGCCGCAGGCGGAGGCCGCCCTGGCCGCAGGAGCCCAGCCCCCCGTGCCGCAGCTGCTGCGCGCCGCGCTCCAGAGCCTGAACAGAACGCGCTGAGCCCTGCCCGGCGGATCGGGTCCCGCCCGGCAGGGCAGGGCGTGACCCGCCGGGCACGCGACACCACCGAGGCCCGCCCGAGGCCCTATCCCCGAGGTGAGACACAGAGTGAACTGGGACGACACCAGCGGTGAGACGCCCGTCGACGCGCCGGAGCGGCTCGTCGGCGCGTCCGCGGACGGCGAGGACCAGGCCGTCGAGGCGGCGCTGCGCCCCAAGTCGCTGGACGAGTTCGTGGGCCAGGAGCGCGTCCGCGAGCAGCTCGACCTGGTGCTGAAGGCGGCCCTGGCGCGCGGCGCCACCGCCGACCACGTGCTGCTCTCCGGAGCGCCGGGCCTGGGCAAGACCACACTGTCCATGATCATCGCGGCGGAGATGAACGCCCCGATCCGTATCACCTCGGGCCCCGCCATCCAGCACGCGGGCGATCTGGCCGCGATCCTCTCGTCCCTCCAGGAGGGCGAGGTCCTCTTCCTGGACGAGATCCACCGGATGTCCAGGCCCGCCGAGGAGATGCTCTACATGGCGATGGAGGACTTCCGGGTCGACGTGATCGTCGGCAAGGGCCCCGGCGCCACCGCCATCCCGCTGGAGCTTCCGCCCTTCACCCTGGTCGGCGCCACCACCCGGGCCGGACTGCTGCCGCCGCCGCTGCGCGACCGGTTCGGTTTCACCGGCCACATGGAGTTCTACGAGAGCTCCGAGCTGGAGCGCGTCATCCACCGCTCCGCCCAGCTTCTCGATCTGGAGATCGACACCGAGGGTGCCGCGGAGATCGCGGGCCGATCCCGTGGCACGCCCAGGATCGCCAACCGGCTGCTGCGGCGCGTGCGGGACTACGCCCAGGTCAAGGCCGACGGACACATCAACCGCGAGGTCGCCGCCGTGGCCCTCGCGGTGTACGAGGTGGACGCGCGCGGTCTCGACCGGCTCGACCGGGCCGTCCTCCAGGCCCTTCTCAAGCTCTTCGGCGGCGGGCCCGTGGGCCTGTCGACGCTGGCGGTGGCCGTGGGGGAGGAGCGCGAGACGGTGGAGGAGGTCGCGGAGCCCTTCCTCGTACGGGAGGGACTGCTCGCGCGCACCCCGCGCGGCCGGGTCGCCACTCCCGCCGCCTGGGTCCACCTGGGACTCGTCCCACCGGCGCAGGCGCCCGGCGCGGGCGGACAGCAGGGTCTGTTCGGGACGTGACGGCGGTACTGCGGCGATGTAACGGTGAAGACACGCGTCCGGTCAGGAACCCGCGTGCGACGCCGGGCGTTGTTCCAACGACGTGGACTCGCTTAGACTCCGCCGATGCCGCCCCTACAGGTCGGCGTGCCCACCCCCGTATACCAGGCCGCTCGACAGCGCGGTCGTGCGAAGGAAGTTCCCTCCCGTGAGTCTCGTGACCCTCCTCCCCTTCATCGTGCTCATCGGGGCCATGTTCCTGATGACCCGGTCGGCCAAGAAGAAGCAGCAGGCCGCTGCGCAGATGCGCAACGACATGCAGCCCGGCACCGGCGTCCGCACCATCGGGGGCATGTACGCCACCGTCAAGGAGGTGCACGACGACACGGTCCTCCTGGAGGTCGCTCCCGGCGTCCACGCCGTATACGCCAAGAACGCCATCGGCGCCGTCCTGGACGACGACGAGTACAACCGCATCGTGCACGGCGACGACACTTTCACGCCTGACGGTACGGTCGTGCCGGACGACGCCTCCTCGCTGATCGAGGCCGACGCCACCGCCGCCCCGGACGACTCCAAGGTCGACCTGGTCAAGGAGACCGGGGCCGACACGGCCGAGGACGGAGCCGAGCCGAAGGACGGAGCCCGGTCCAAGGACGGAGCCGAGACCAAGGACGGCAAGGCGGCCGACGGCGAGACCGGCGCGAAGTAGTCACGCCGTCACAGCGGACCGTACCGAGGTCCGTCGTGGCTCACGGTCCGTGCTGATTTCTGCGGGGGCAGGTCCCCACTACACTTCGTGGCCGCTCCGGCGCACACCCGGCGTGGGGCGGTTGGACAGGGAGAATCGAGAAGGTGGCAGCACCTAATAAGGGCCGAAGGCAAGCGGGGTCCCCAGGCAGGCCGGGCCGCACCCTGGCACTGTTCCTGATTGCCATGGTCGCCCTCACGGGCGGGATGTTCTGGTCCGGTCATGTCACGCCACGCCTGGGGATCGACCTCGCGGGCGGCACGAGCATCACGCTCCAGGCGAAGAACACGCCGGGCAAGCCGAACGCGATCAACAAGACCAACATGGACACCGCCGTCAGCATCATCGAGCGGCGTGTCAACGGTCTTGGTGTCTCCGAGGCCGAGGTCCAGACCCAGGGCGACGAGAACATCATCGTCAATATCCCCAAGGGGACGAACGAGAAGCAGGCCAGGGAGCAGGTCGGCACGACCGCCCAGCTCTACTTCCGGCCGGTGCTGACCGTCGCGGCCGGGGGGCAGACCGCTCCGCCGCCCGCGCCCAGCGGCTCCCCGAGCGGCTCTCCCAGCCCTTCGTCGAGCGCCTCGCCCGACAAGGCGACGGCCGGTGAGCCCTCCTCCTCGTCAAGCCCCTCGGCGAGCGCCACCACCCAGGGCCGCGCCGTCACGGGCGCCCTGACGAAGGACGCGACGCCCACCCCGAGCGGCTCCGCCTCGGGCGAGCCCAGCGCCCCGGCGCCCGCCGACCCCGCGGCCACGACGCCGCCGGACCCGGCCACCGCCGCGCTGGAGAAGAAGTTCACGGACCTGGACTGCACCAAGGAGGCCCAGCGCACCAAGGCCAACCAGGGCGCGGCTCCCAAGGACACGATCGTGGCCTGCGGCCAGAACTCCGCGGACGCCTGGGAGAAGTACATCCTCGGCCCCGCCGAGCTGGAGGGCACGGACGTCGACGACGCCAAGGGCGTGCTCGACCCGCAGCGCGGCATGTGGATCGTCACGATGGACTTCACCGGTGGCGGCACCAAGAAGTTCCAGTCCATCACCGGCAAGCTCTCCCAGCAGCAGCCGCCGATGAACCAGTTCGCCATCGTCCTCGACGGCAACGTCGTCTCGGCGCCCTCGGTGAGCCAGACGCTCGGCGGCAGCGCCGAGATCTCCGGCAGCTTCACCCAGCAGTCCGCCCAGGACCTGGCCAACATCCTGTCGTACGGCGCGCTGCCCCTGACCTTCGAGGAGCAGAGCGTCACCACGGTCACCGCCGCGCTCGGCGGTGAGCAGCTCCACGCCGGTCTGATCGCCGGCGCGATCGGTCTCGCCCTGGTGATCATCTATCTGGTGACCTACTACCGGGGTCTGTCGCTGATCGCCATCCTCAGCCTCGCGGCCTCGGCGATCATGACGTACACGATCATGGCCCTGCTCGGCCCGGGTATCGGCTTCGCGCTGAACCTGCCCGCGGTCTGCGGCGCCATCGTCGCCATCGGTATCACCGCGGACTCGTTCATCGTCTACTTCGAACGGATCCGCGACGAGATCCGCGAGGGCCGTACGCTGCGGCCGGCCGTCGAGCGTGCCTGGCCGCGTGCCCGGCGCACGATCCTGGTCTCCGACTTCGTGTCGTTCCTCGCCGCCGCGGTGCTCTTCCTCGTCACCGTCGGCAAGGTCCAGGGCTTCGCGTTCACCCTCGGCCTGACCACCGTCCTCGACGTGGTCGTGGTGTTCTTCTTCACCAAGCCGGTGATGACGGTCCTCGCCCGCAAGAAGTTCTTCGCCAGTGGACATCCCTGGTCCGGACTGGACCCGCAGCGGCTCGGCGCCAAGCCGCCGCTGCGCCGCTCCCGCCGTGCGAACGCCCCCACCGAACCGAAGGAGGCGTGAGATGTCGCGACTCGGCGCACTCGGCGCCCGGCTCTACCGCGGCGAGGTCGGCTACGACTTCGTCGGGAAGCGGAAGATCTGGTACGGGATCTCGATCCTGATCACCATCACCGCCATCGTCGGACTGGCCGTACGCGGCCTCAACATGGGCATCGAGTTCAAGGGCGGCGCGGTCTTCACCGTCCCGAGCACCAGCGTCTCGGTGTCCCAGGCCCAGACGGACACCGAAGAGGCCTCCGGCCACGACGCGATCGTCCAGCAGCTCGGCAACGGCGGACTGCGGATCCAGGTCACCGAACTGGACACCAAGCAGGCCGACAGGGTCAAGACGCAGCTCGCCAAGGATCTGAACGTCGACGAGGCGAAGATCAACGCCGACCTGGTCGGACCGAGCTGGGGCGAGACGATCGCCAACAAGGCGTGGACAGGTCTCGGGATCTTCATGATCCTGGTGGTGATCTATCTCGCGATCGCCTTCGAATGGCGTATGGCGATCGCGGCGCTGATCGCCCTGATCCATGACCTCACCATCACCGTCGGCGTGTACGCGCTGGTGGGCTTCGAGGTCACACCGGGCACGGTGATCGGTCTGCTGACCATTCTCGGTTACTCGCTCTACGACACGGTGGTGGTCTTCGACAGCCTCAAGGAAGGCTCGAAGGACATCACCAAACAGACCCGCTGGACCTACAGCGAGGTCGCCAACCGGTCGATCAACGGCACCCTGGTGCGTTCGATCAACACCACCGTGGTCGCGCTGCTGCCGGTGGCCGGTCTGCTCTTCATCGGCGGCGGCTTCCTTGGCGCCGGCATGCTGAACGACATCTCCCTCTCGCTCTTCGTCGGCCTCGCCGCCGGCGCGTACTCCTCGATCTTCATCGCCACGCCGCTCGTCGCCGACCTGAAGGAACGCGACCCGCAGATCAAGGCGCTGAAGAAGCGGGTGCTCAACAAGCGGGCGGCGGCCCTGGCCAAGGGCGAGCCGGCCGAGGGCGCGGCCGACGCGCTCGACGAGGACGATGCGGAGGACGCCGAGCCCGGTGAGGCCGCACCGGCCGCGGCCGGCGCCGTCGCTCCGGGCCCGCGGACCGGCCGCGGCGGCCGTGGCCGCCCGTCCGGGAGGCGCAGATGACCGACGACACCACACGGGAACTGCTGCTCAGCCGTATCCGTGATGTCGCCGACCATCCCAAGCCGGGAGTGGTGTTCAAGGACATCACTCCGCTGCTGGCCGACCCGAAGGCCTTCGCGGTGCTGACCGACGCCCTCGCCGAGCTGTGCACGCGGTACGGCGCGACGAAGGTCGTCGGGCTGGAGGCGCGCGGCTTCATCCTGGCCGCCCCGGTGGCCGTCCGCGCGGGCCTCGGGTTCATCCCCGTGCGCAAGGCGGGCAAGCTCCCCGGTGCCACGCTCTCCCAGACCTACGACCTGGAGTACGGCTCCGCCGAGCTGGAGGTCCACGCCGAGGACCTGGACGCGGCGGACCGCGTCATCGTCATCGACGACGTGCTCGCCACCGGGGGCACGGCCGAGGCCTCGGTCCAGCTCGTCCGCCGGGCCGGCGCCGAGGTGGTGGGCGTGGCGGTCCTGATGGAGCTGGGATTCCTGGGCGGCAGGACCCGGCTGGAGCCGGAGCTGCGCGGGGTACCGCTGGACGCCCTGCTCACGCTCTGACCACGCGCGCGGCGGATTGAACGGCCGACAGAACGGGCACCCGGGAACAACCGGGTGCCCGTCCCGCGTTCGGAGGAGTCCCGGTCCTGGGGCGAGAGGGACGCCCGAGGTCGATACCATGGAAGTCCGGGCCTGACCGGGGACCTGGATCCCACGAGGAGCGCTCTTGCCAGAAGAGGTCCAGCCACTGGCCGCCGCGACGCCCGATCACCACGCGGAGCAGAGCGCGGCGCGAGCCGTGCCACGGAACAACGCCGCGGCGACCGCCGACGCGAAGGCCGCGCGGAATCCCGCGGAGATCTCGCACGCCCGGCCCACCGAGCCCGTGGAGCCCTCGCCGGCCGCCAGGCCCGCCCCGGAACGGCCCTCGATGCCCCTCAGCGCGCCCAAGCCCGGCGCCACGGCCGCGCCACGCTCGGGTGGCTCCTCCAACCGCGTACGGGCCCGGCTCGCCCGGCTCGGCGTCCAGCGCTCCTCGCCGTACAACCCCGTCCTGGAGCCGCTGCTGCGGACCGTACGCGGCAACGACCCCAAGATCGAGACCGCGACCCTGCGCCAGATCGAGAGCGCCTACCAGGTCGCCGAGCGCTGGCACCGAGGTCAGAAGCGCAAGAGCGGCGATCCGTACATCACCCATCCGCTCGCGGTGACGACGATCCTCGCCGAGCTCGGCATGGACCCGGCCACTCTGATGGCGGGTCTGCTGCACGACACCGTGGAGGACACCGAGTACGGCCTGGACACCCTGCGCCGTGACTTCGGCGACCAGGTCGCGCTGCTCGTCGACGGTGTCACCAAGCTGGACAAGGTCAAGTTCGGCGAGGCCGCGCAGGCCGAGACCGTACGCAAGATGGTCGTCGCCATGGCCAAGGACCCGCGCGTCCTGGTGATCAAGCTCGCCGACCGGCTGCACAACATGCGCACCATGCGCTATCTCAAGCGCGAGAAGCAGGAGAAGAAGGCCCGCGAGACCCTGGAGATCTACGCGCCGCTGGCCCATCGGCTGGGCATGAACACCATCAAGTGGGAGCTGGAGGACCTCGCCTTCGCGATCCTCTACCCCAAGATGTACGACGAGATCGTCCGGCTGGTCGCCGAGCGCGCGCCCAAGCGCGACGAGTATCTGGCCATAGTGACCGACGAGGTCCAGTCCGATCTGCGTGCCGCCCGGATCAAGGCCACCGTCACCGGCCGCCCGAAGCACTACTACAGCGTCTACCAGAAGATGATCGTCCGCGGCCGGGACTTCGCGGAGATCTACGACCTGGTGGGCATCCGTGTCCTCGTCGACACCGTCCGCGACTGCTACGCGGCGCTCGGCACCGTCCACGCCCGGTGGAATCCGGTGCCCGGACGGTTCAAGGACTACATCGCGATGCCCAAGTTCAACATGTACCAGTCGCTGCACACGACGGTCATCGGTCCCAACGGCAAGCCGGTCGAGCTCCAGATCCGTACGTTCGACATGCACCGCCGCGCCGAGTACGGCATCGCCGCGCACTGGAAGTACAAGCAGGAGGCCGTCGCCGGTGCCTCCAAGGTGCGTACGGACGTGCCGAGGAACGCGGGCAAGGGCGCGGGCCAGGACACCGTCAACGACATGGCGTGGCTGCGCCAGCTGCTGGACTGGCAGAAGGAGACCGAGGACCCCAGCGAGTTCCTGGAGTCGCTCCGCTTCGACCTGTCGCGCAACGAGGTCTTCGTCTTCACCCCCAAGGGCGATGTCATAGCGCTGCCGGCCGGTGCCACTCCGGTCGACTTCGCGTACGCCGTGCACACGGAGGTCGGCCACCGCACCATAGGAGCCCGGGTCAACGGGCGGCTCGTACCGCTCGAATCGACCCTCGACAACGGCGATCTGGTCGAGGTCTTCACCTCCAAGGCATCCGGGGCCGGTCCCTCGCGCGACTGGCTGGGCTTCGTCAAATCCCCGCGGGCGAGGAACAAGATCCGCGCGTGGTTCTCCAAGGAGCGCCGTGACGAGGCGATCGAGCACGGCAAGGACGCCATCGCACGCGCGATGCGCAAGCAAAATCTGCCGATCCAGCGCATTCTGACCGGCGACTCGCTGGTCACGCTGGCGCACGAGATGCGCTATCCCGACATCTCGTCGCTCTACGCGGCGATCGGTGAAGGCCATGTGGCCGCGCAGGGCGTCGTGCAGAAGCTGGTGCAGGCACTCGGCGGCGAGGAGGCGGCCAACGAGGACATCGCCGAGAGCGCGCCGCCCTCGCGCGGACGCACCAAGCGCCGCTCCAACGCCGATCCGGGCGTGGTCGTCAAGGGCGTCGAGGATGTCTGGGTCAAGCTGGCCCGCTGCTGTACGCCGGTTCCCGGTGACCCGATCATCGGATTTGTCACCCGGGGCAGCGGTGTCTCGGTGCACCGCGCCGACTGCGTCAACGTGGACTCGCTCTCCCAGCAGCCCGAACGGATCCTCGGAGTCGAGTGGGCGCCCACCCAGTCCTCGGTCTTCCTGGTCGCCATCCAGGTCGAGGCGCTGGACCGCTCACGGCTGCTGTCGGACGTCACACGCGTGCTGTCCGACCAGCATGTGAACATCCTGTCGGCGGCGGTGCAGACCTCGCGCGACCGGGTCGCCACCTCACGGTTCACCTTCGAGATGGGCGATCCGAAGCACCTCGGGCATGTGCTGAAGGCGGTACGGGGCGTGGAGGGCGTCTACGACGTCTACCGCGTCACCTCGGCGCGCAGGCCGTAGCACCATCGAGCGGCACATCCGTGGCGCCGGGCCTGGGAGGCGCACGCCGGAAAACCGCACACGGAAAACCGCACGCGGAGGAACGCACGCGGAAGGGCCCCGTACACGCTCTGTACGGGGCCCTTCCGCTTGTCACGATCACCGGTACCACCGGCTCACGCACCACCTGCCGGCTCGCGTCGGCCCGGCTTCAGCCGCCGAACTCCTGGAGGCCCTTCAGCGCCTGGTCCAGCAGCGCCTGGCGGCCCTCCAGCTCCTTGGCGAGCTTGTCCGCCTTGGCGTTGTTGCCCGCCGCGCGCGCCGCGTCGATCTGCGTACGCAGCTTGTCGACGGCCGCCTGGAGCTGCCCCGTCAGACCCGCGGCACGGGCGCGTGCCTCCGGGTTCGTACGGCGCCACTCGTTCTCCTCGGACTCCTGGAGCGCCCGCTCGACCGTGTGCATCCGGCCCTCGACCTTGGGCCTCGCGTCGCGCGGTACATGCCCGATCGCCTCCCAGCGCTCATTGAGCGCCCGGAAGGCCGCCCTGGCCGCCTTGAGGTCCGTGACCGGCAGCAGCCGCTCGGCCTCGACCGCCAGCTCCTCCTTGAGCTTCAGATTCTCGGTCTGCTCGGCGTCGCGCTCGGCGAAGACCTCGCCGCGCGCCGCGAAGAAGACGTCCTGGGCACCGCGGAAGCGGTTCCACAGCTCGTCCTCGGCCTCGCGCTGGGCGCGGCCCGCCGCCTTCCAGTCCGTCATCAGCTCGCGGTAACGGGCCGCCGTGGTGCCCCAGTCCGTGGAGCCGGAGAGCGACTCGGCCTCCGCGACCAGCTTCTCCTTGGTCTTGCGGGCGTCCTCGCGCTGCGCGTCGAGCGCCGCGAAATGAGCCTTGCGACGCTTGGAGAACGCCGAGCGCGCGTGCGAGAAACGGTGCCACAGCTCGTCGTCGGACTTCCGGTCGAGCCTCGGCAGGCCCTTCCAGGTGTCCACCAGCGCCCGCAGCCGCTCGCCGGCCGAGCGCCACTGGTCGCTCTGGGCGAGCTGTTCCGCCTCGGTGACCAGCGCCTCCTTGGCGTTGCGCGCCTCGTCGGTCTGCTTCGCCCGCTGCGCCTTGCGCTCCTCACGGCGCGAGTCGACCGTCGCGACCAGCCCGTCGAGCCGCTTGCGCAGTGCTTCGAGATCACCCACGGCGTGGTGCTCGTCGATCTGTCCGCGCAGATGGTCGATGGCCGTCGCCGCGTCCTTCGCGGACAGATCGGTGGTCTTCACCCGCCGTTCGAGGAGGTCGATCTCGACGACCAAGCCCTCGTACTTGCGCTCGAAATAGGCCAGAGCCTCCTCGGGAGAGCCTGCCTGCCACGATCCGACGACCTGCTCGCCCTCGGCCGTCCGCACGTACACGGTGCCCGTCTCGTCGACGCGGCCCCACGGGTCGCTGCTCACAGCGCCTCCTCCACCTGATGCCACCGGAACATTGCCCCGGGCATCATCCACAGTTTCCTGGGACGGGCTGCGCCCGCCCTGCACAACGCCAATCTAGGCGACCGGCCGCCCGGCTGTCCGCACTCAGCACGGCCGAAATTCAGAGGGTCACGCCTTGTCGACCGTGCCCTTCTCCACGGTGACGGCCTTCTTGGGCGCGCCGTCGCCCGTACCGCCGTCCACACCGGCCTCCGCCACCGCTTTCACGGTCGCGAGTCCGGCCTCGTCCATGGTCCCGAACGGCGTGTAGCTGGGCGGGAGTTTGGTGTCCTTGTAGACCAGGAAGAACTGGCTTCCGCCGGTGTGCGGCTGGCCGGTATTGGCCATCGCCACGCTTCCCACCGGGTACGTGACGGTGCCGTCCGCCGCCGGCTTGCCGAGGGCGGTCAGATTCTCGTCGGGGATCGTGTAGCCGGGGCCGCCGGTCCCGTCGCCCTTCGGGTCACCGCACTGGAGGACGAAGATGCCCTGCGTGGTCAGACGGTGGCACTTCGTGTTGTCGAAGTAACCCTTGTCCGCGAGGGCCTTGAAGGAGTTCACCGTCTCCGGCGTCTTCTCGGCGTCCATAGTGATCGCGATGTCGCCCTGGTTCGTCTTGAGCGACAGCGTGTACTTCGACGTCTTGTCGATCGCCATCTTCGGCGCGGGCGCGGCGCTCTCCGTCGCCGAAGGGGACGGCGCCGGGGTCGGCTCGGCGGACGCGGAGGCCTCCGGCGAGGACGCCTTGTTCTCGCTGTCCCCGCCGGTCAGACCGCCGGAGGCCCAGGCGGCGGCGCCGCCGACGACCACGACGGCCAGTACGGCGGCGATGACGGTGTTACGGCGCTTCGCCTTCTTCCTGGCCTCCGTCCGGCGCTGCTGCTGCCGCTCGAACTTCTCCCGGGCGAGCTGCCGCCGCCGCTGATCGTTGTTGACCACCGGGTCTACTCCTCGTTGTGTAAGTGATCCTGTCGGTCCGTAGCCCCGTACGGTATCTGGGTTGGCTGTGGAATGAGCAGCGCCGGTAGGCTCTGATCTGCTGCATTCCTCCGCCGGACGACATATAAGGACGATCGTGCTCATTGCCGGGTTCCCCGCCGGGGCCTGGGGGACCAACTGCTATCTGGTCGCCCCCGCCGCGGGTGAGGAGTGCGTGATCATCGACCCGGGCCATCAGGCCACCCAGGGTGTCGAGGACGCGGTGAGAAAGCATCGGCTCAAGCCCGTTGCCGTCATCCTCACCCACGGGCACATCGACCATGTCGCCTCGGTCGTCCCGGTGTGCGGAGCCCATGACGTACCGGCGTGGATCCATCCCGCGGACCGGTACATGATGAGCGACCCGGAGAAGGCGCTCGGCCGCTCGATCGGGATGCCGCTGATGGGCGAGCTGACCGTGGGGGAGCCGGACGATGTCCAGGAGCTGACCGACGGCGCCCGAATGAGCCTGGCGGGCCTGGAGTTCACCGTCGCGCACGCGCCCGGCCATACCAAGGGGTCGGTGGCGTTCGCGATGCCCGAGGCGTTCGGCGGGGCGGATGTCCCCCCGGTCCTCTTCTCGGGCGATCTGCTCTTCGCCGGCTCCATCGGACGCACCGACATGCCCGGTGGCGACCACGCCGAGATGATCGAGTCGCTGGGCCGTGTGTGCCTGCCGCTCGACGACTCGACCGTGGTGCTGTCCGGCCACGGCCCCCAGACGACCATCGGCCGCGAGCGCGCCACCAATCCCTATCTCAGGGAAGTGGCCGCCGGCCACGGAAGCGGCCCCGACGCCGCTCCGCGACGAGGAATGTGACAACACCGGATCACCATGAGCACTTTCCAGGCCCCCAAGGGCACCTACGATCTGATCCCGCCCGACTCCGCCGTCTTCCTCGCGGTGCGTGAGGCGATCTCGACGCCGCTGAGGAACTCCGGCTACGGCTATGTCGAGACGCCCGGCTTCGAGAACGTCGAGCTGTTCGCCCGAGGCGTGGGCGAGTCCACCGACATCGTCTCCAAGGAGATGTACGCCTTCGAGACCAAGGGCGGCGACAGGCTGGCGCTGCGTCCCGAAGGCACCGCCTCCGTCCTGCGCGCCGCGCTGGAGGCCAACCTCCACAAGGCCGGGAATCTGCCGGTCAAGCTGTGGTACTCCGGCTCCTACTACCGCTACGAGCGCCCGCAGAAGGGCCGGTACCGGCACTTCTCGCAGGTCGGCGCCGAGGCGATCGGAGCCGAGGATCCCGCGCTGGACGCCGAGTTGATCATTCTGGCCGACCAGGCGTACCGCTCGCTCGGTCTGCGGAACTTCCGCATCCTGCTCAACTCCCTTGGCGACAAGGAGTGCCGGCCCGTCTACCGCGAGGCGCTCCAGACCTTTCTGCGCGGTCTCGACCTGGACGAGGACACCCGCCGCCGTATCGAGATCAATCCGCTGCGGGTCCTCGACGACAAGCGCGCCGACGTCCAGAAGCAGCTCGTCGGGGCGCCGTTGTTCCGCGACTACCTCTGCGACGCGTGCAAGGCGTACCACGAGGAGGTCAGGGAGCTGCTGACCGCGGCGGGAGTGGTGTACGAGGACGACGAGAGGCTCGTACGCGGTCTCGACTACTACACCCGCACCACGTTCGAGTTCGTCCACGACGGTCTCGGCGCGCAGTCCGCGGTGGGCGGCGGCGGCCGGTACGACGGGCTCTCCGAGATGATCGGCGGCCCCGCGCTGCCGTCCGTCGGCTGGGCACTGGGTGTGGACCGTACGGTGCTGGCGCTGGAGGCCGAGGGCATCCGGCTCGATCTGCCCGGCACCACCAGCGTCTTCGCGGTCCCGCTGGGCGAGGAGGCCAGACGCCGGCTCTTCGCCGTGGTCACCGAGCTGCGCAGGGCCGGGATCGCCGCCGACTTCGCGTACGGCGGCAAGGGCCTCAAGGGCGCCATGAAGAACGCCAACAGGTCCGGTGCCCGCTACACGATCGTCGCGGGCGAACGCGATCTCGCCGACGGCGTGGCCCAGCTCAAGGACATGGAGAGCGGCGAGCAGGCGCCGGTCCCGCTCGACGGCCTGGTCACCGAACTGGCACGGCGGCTCGGCCGAGGCCACGGCCGGGCCGGGACGCCGGACGTGCTGGAAGGCACGGACGGCTGAGAGCACGGATGTGGGGGACTGGCTTGAGGGCCACCGGAGGGGGTGCGGCACAATGAGGCTGCGCCCCACGGCCCCGGAGTGATGGAACGGCGATATCGACATGACGAGTGCAGCAGTGGACCAGGCCTCCTCCGATCGGGAGGAGCGGAGCGCCGCCGGTACGGTCGGCGGCACCCGGGCGTTCGCGCTGCTGCTGGTGATCACCGGCGCCGCCGGCCTGCTGGCGGCGTGGGTGATCACGCTCGACAAGTTCAAGCTGCTCGAGGACCCGGACTTCACACCGGGATGCAGTCTCAATCCCGTGGTGTCCTGCGGCAATGTCATGAAGAGCGAGCAGGCGTCGGTCTTCGGCTTCCCGAATCCGATGCTGGGGCTGGTCGCCTACGCCGTGGTGATCGCCGTCGGTGTGGGGCTGCTGTCCGGGGCTCGCCACCGGCGGTGGTTCTGGCTCGGGCTGAACGCGGGCACGCTCTTCGGCGTCGGGTTCTGCACCTGGCTCCAGTACCAGTCGCTGTACAGCATCAACGCGCTCTGCCTCTGGTGCTGTCTGGCCTGGGTCGCCACGATCACCATGTTCTGGTACGTGACGTCGCACAACGTCCGCCGTGGCGTGCTGCCCGCGCCCGGTGCGCTGCGCGGCTTCCTCGGCGAGTTCACCTGGGTACTGCCCGCACTGCACATCGGGATCATCGGGATGCTCGTCCTGACCCGGTGGTGGGACTTCTGGACGAGCTGAGCCGGCGGCCCGGCCACCGCGCGGCCAAGGCCGCCCGGACCGCCCGGACCTGCGTTGTCAGTGGTCTGGCATAGGCTTCGACGCGTGGAGCCCGACCTTTTTACCGCAGCGGCCGAAGAACGCCAGGAGAAGGATCCGTCCAGCAGCCCCCTGGCCGTCCGGATGCGCCCGCGCGTCCTTGACGAAGTCGTCGGCCAGGCGCATCTGCTCAAGCCCGGATCACCGCTGCGCAGGCTGGTGGGAGAGGGCGGCGGCGGTCCCGCGGGACCTTCGTCCGTGATTCTCTGGGGCCCGCCCGGCACCGGCAAGACGACGCTCGCGTATGTCGTCTCCAAGGCGACCAACAAGCGCTTCGTGGAGCTGTCCGCGATCACCGCGGGCGTCAAGGAGGTACGGGCCGTCATCGACGGAGCCCGCCGGGCCTCCGGCGGCTTCGGCAAGGACACCGTCCTCTTCCTCGACGAGATCCACCGCTTCAGCAAGGCCCAGCAGGACTCCCTGCTGCCCGCGGTGGAGAACCGCTGGGTGACGCTCATCGCCGCCACCACCGAGAATCCCTACTTCTCGGTGATCTCCCCGCTGCTCTCCCGCTCCCTGCTGCTCACGCTGGAGCCGCTCACGGACGAGGACCTGCGCGCTCTGCTCCGCCGCGCGCTCACCGAGGAGCGCGGTCTCGGGGGCGCGCTCACCCTCCCCGAGGACGCCGAGGCGCATCTGCTGCGGATCGCGGGCGGCGACGCCCGCCGCGCGCTGACCGCCCTGGAGGCCGCGGCCGGCGCGGCGCTCGACAAGGGCGAGGCGGAGATCGCCCTCAGGACGGTGGAGGAGACCGTCGACCGCGCGGCGGTGAACTACGACCGCCAGGGGGACCAGCACTACGACGTGGCGAGCGCGCTCATCAAGTCGATCCGGGGCTCCGACGTGGACGCGGCGCTGCACTATCTGGCGCGGATGATCGACGCCGGGGAGGACCCCCGGTTCATCGCCAGGCGGCTGATGATCTCGGCGAGCGAGGACATCGGTCTCGCCGATCCCACCGCGCTGCCGACGGCGGTCGCCGCCGCCCAGGCCGTGGCCATGATCGGCTTTCCCGAGGCCGCTCTCACCCTGAGCCACGCCACCATCGCCCTGGCCCTCGCGCCGAAGTCGAACGCGGCCACCACCGCGATCTCGGCGGCACTGGAGGATGTGCGCAAGGGACTGGCCGGACCGGTCCCGGCCCATCTCCGCGACGGCCACTACCAGGGCGCGGCCAAGCTCGGCCATGCCCAGGGCTATGTGTATCCGCATGATGTGCCGGGCGGTGTCGCCGCCCAGCAGTACGCGCCGGACGGCGTGCGGGACAGGCGTTACTACGAGCCCACGCGGTACGGCGCCGAGGCGCGGTACGCGGATGTGGTGGACAAGGTGCGCGAGCGGCTGCGCGGCGACGGCGGCTGATCGGGCCGGTCTCAGCGCGAGGCCGCGTCGAAGAGCGTGTGCATGGCCCGGCGCAGCTCGCTCATGCTCCGTACCGGCTCGGGAAAGTCGAAGCGGGCGTCGAAGCACTGGACACCGGTGAAGCGCACCCGCAGTCCGTAGCGGTCGAGCCCGACCGGTACGGCCGCGGTCCCGGCCGCGGTCAGGGCCCCGGAGCGCTCGCCGAGCAGTCCCCGCAGCGTCCCCACCTCGGCGCTGTGCGCGGAGTGGAGATGCTGGAGCAGCTCCGCCTCGTGCTCCGTCAGCGGATCCGGCACGGCCGCCGCGAAGTCCTCGGGCGCCACCTCGTCCGCGCCCCAGAGATCGTCCACGAACGCCTCGTCCACCGTCAGCCGCACAACCCTGCGCCCGTCCTCCGAGGGCCCCGGCTCCACGGTCAGCGGCCCGGAGAGCCAGGCCCGGCCCCGGATACGGTGGGGCACGGAGACCGGCGCGACATCCGTGAGCTCCAGCACCGCGGTCAGCCCGCCCTCCGGCGGGCGCGTGGCGGCCCGTACGGCGGGAGAGCCGGCCGGGAGGACGAGCAGCACCCCGCCGTCGGGCCCGACGGTCCGCGTCGCGGGCGTGTACTGACCGGGCCCTGCCCCGTCCGGGCCCGGGACGAGCAGCACCGACGAGCATGTACCCTGTACGAGAGTTCGTGTGCGTTCGGCTGCTGACGGCATCCGATCGATTTCAAGCCCGCTGGGACGCGGCTGACCATGAGCTGATCGGACCTCCGTCGAATCGGTGCCGTGCGCGTCGAGACTGCTGTCTGTGATGCGTGTGGTGTTCCCGGAGCGAGACATGCGATCTCCTTAAGTAAGGTGAGCCTAACCTAACCTACAACGGAGGTCTGGAGAACGTGCCTAACCAGTCGCGTCCCAAGGTCAAGAAGTCCCGTGCGCTCGGTATCGCGCTGACGCCGAAGGCCGTCAAGTACTTCGAGGCCCGTCCCTACCCGCCGGGTGAGCACGGTCGTGGACGCAAGCAGAACAGTGACTACAAGGTCCGTCTGCTGGAGAAGCAGCGTCTGCGCGCCCAGTACGACATCAGCGAGCGCCAGATGGCCCGCGCCTACGACCGCGCCAAGAAGGCCGAGGGCAAGACGGGCGAGGCCCTGGTCGTCGAGCTGGAGCGCCGTCTCGACGCGCTGGTGCTGCGTTCGGGCATCGCCCGCACCATCTACCAGGCCCGCCAGATGGTCGTGCACGGCCACATCGAGGTCAACGGCGACAAGGTCGACAAGCCGTCCTTCCGCGTCCGTCCCGACGACGTGGTGATGGTCCGCGAGCGCAGCCGCGACAAGGTTCCCTTCCAGGTCGCGCGTGAGGGTGGCTACGACACCGACGGCGAGACCCCGCGCTACCTCCAGGTCAACCTGAAGGCCCTGGCGTTCCGCCTGGACCGTGACCCGCAGCGCAAGGAGATCCCGGTCATCTGCGACGAGCAGCTCGTCGTCGAGTACTACGCCCGCTGATCCGGATCCGGCGGCTCGACAGCGCCTGATTCCACGGCACTTCGCGCAGGCACTCCATGTGTGTGCCGCGCCCCGGCCCGCCGTCTCCCCGCCCTTCCCGGTGGGAGAGCCGGCGGGCTTTCGTGCGGCGGGGGACGGCCGGAAGGGCCGTCGCACGGCGCACGGGGAGTGCTCGCCCGGCGGCGCTCCGTACAGCCCTCCCCGGTAACTCCCGTGCTGCGACCTCCTTATGCGGTACAGGGTGTGACCTCCGGCGCGATAGGGTCGGAGGACGACTTTCCAGTCGCCTTCCATAAGACCGTCGACGATCAGGGAGCGGTGCGGCGTGACCGGTGGAGAGGTTGCCGGGATCCTGGTGGCCGTGTTCTGGGCCATCCTGGTCTCCTTCCTGGCCGTGGTGCTGGTGAGGCTGGCCCAGACGCTCAGGGCGACCACCAGGCTCGTGGCCGAGGTGACCGAGCAGGCGGTGCCGCTGCTGGCCGACGCCTCCGCGACGGTCCGCTCCGCGCAGACCCAGCTCGACCGCGTCGACGCCATCGCGACGGACGTCCAGGAAGTCACCTCCAACGCCTCGGCGCTCTCCACGACGGTCGCCTCGACCTTCGGCGGACCGCTCGTCAAGGTCGCGGCGTTCGGCTACGGCGTACGCCAGGCCATGGGACGCAGAGGACCGGCCGCCGCGCCGGACGGGCCCGCGCAGCCTGCCGACCGCCGCAGGGTGGTCGTCGGCCGTACGCTCCCGTCCGCCCGGCGCAGGAACAAGAAGGGCTGACGCAGCGATGCTCCGCCGTACGTTCTGGTTCACCGCGGGCGCCGCGGCCGGTGTCTGGGCCACCACCAAGGTCCACCGCAAGCTCAGGCAGCTCACTCCGGAGAGCCTCGCCGCCCAGGCCGCGAACAAGGCGATCGACGCCGGGCACAAGGTGAGGGAATTCGCCGTTGACGTGAGAGCGGGCATGGCGCGGCGCGAAGCCGAGCTGGGCGAGGCGCTGGGCCTGGAGGCGCCGGCCGACCGCGCGCTTCCCGCACCCCGGCGGCTGGCCGCCGTCGAGTACACCGAACGCACCGGGACCACGCCGCGTACCGGAACCGCACACTCCTACAACCCGCCCAACCGGAATGAGGACCACTGATGGAGTCGGCTGAAATCCGCCGCCGCTGGCTGAGCTTCTTCGAGGAGCGCGGGCACACCGTCGTGCCTTCGGCGTCGCTCATCGCGGACGACCCGACTCTGCTGCTGGTCCCGGCGGGCATGGTGCCGTTCAAGCCGTATTTCCTCGGCGAGGTCAAGCCGCCCGCCCCGCGCGCCACCAGCGTCCAGAAGTGCGTCCGCACGCCGGACATCGAAGAGGTCGGCAAGACCACCCGGCACGGCACCTTCTTCCAGATGTGCGGCAACTTCTCCTTCGGCGACTACTTCAAGGAAGGCGCCATCACCTACGCCTGGGAGCTGCTCACCACTCCCGTGGCCGACGGCGGATACGGGCTCGACCCCGAGCGGCTGTGGATCACCGTCTATCTGGACGACGACGAGGCCGAGCAGATCTGGCGGGAGAAGATCGGCGTACCCGCCGAGCGCATCCAGCGGCTGGGCAAGAAGGACAACTTCTGGTCGATGGGCGTTCCCGGGCCCTGCGGCCCCTGCTCGGAGATCAACTACGACCGGGGTCCCGAGTTCGGCATCGAGGGCGGTCCGGCCGTCAACGACGAGCGGTACGTGGAGATCTGGAACCTGGTCTTCATGCAGTACGAGCGCGGTGAGGGCACCTCGAAGGAGGACTTCGAGATCCTCGGCGACCTGCCGTCCAAGAACATCGACACCGGTCTCGGTCTCGAACGTCTCGCCATGATCCTGCAAGACGTGCAGAACATGTACGAGACAGACACCCTGCGGGTGGTCATGGACAAGGCCACCGAGCTCACCGGGGTGCGGTACGGCTCGGACCACACCACCGATGTCGCACTGCGTGTGGTGGCCGACCATATTCGTACCTCCGTGATGCTGATCGGTGACGGAGTCACCCCGGGCAACGAGGGACGCGGCTATGTGCTGCGCCGCATCATGCGCCGTGCCATCCGCAACATGCGTCTGCTCGGCGCCACGGAAGCGGTCGTCGCCGATCTCGCCGATGTCGTGATCAAGACGATGGGGCAGCAGTACCCGGAGCTGGAGACCGACCGCCGGCGTATCGAGACCGTGGCCGTCGCCGAGGAGGCCGCCTTCCTCAAGGCCCTCAAGGGCGGGACGAACATCCTCGACACGGCCGTCACCGAGACCAAGGCCGCCGGCGGCCGGATCCTCTCCGGCGACAAGGCCTTCCTGCTCCATGACACCTGGGGCTTCCCGATCGACCTCACCCTGGAGATGGCCGCCGAGCAGGGCCTGTCCGTGGACGAGGACGGCTTCCGCCGGCTGATGAAGGAGCAGCGCGACCGGGCGAAGGCCGATGCCAAGGCCAAGAAGTCCGGTCACGCCGATCTCTCCGCGTACCGCTCGGTCGCCGACAGCAACGGCATTACCGAGTTCACCGGCTACACCGCCACCGAGGGCGAGTCCACGATCGTCGGACTGCTGGTCGACGGGGTGCCCTCGCCCGCCGCCACCGAGGGCGACGAGGTCGAGATCGTGCTCGACCGCACGCCTTTCTACGCCGAGGGCGGCGGCCAGCTCGCCGACCAGGGGCGGATCAGGCTCGACACCGGCGCGGTCGTCCAGGTGCGCGATGTCCAGCAGCCGGTGCCCGGAGTCTCCGTGCACAAGGGATCCGTGCAGGTCGGCGAGGTGACGGTGGGTGCCTCCGCCTATGCCGCCATCGATCTGAACCGCCGCCGCGCCATCGCCCGTGCCCACAGCGCCACCCACCTCACGCACCAGGCACTGCGCGACGCCCTCGGCCCGACGGCCGCCCAGGCCGGCTCCGAGAACTCGCCGGGCCGCTTCCGCTTCGACTTCGGCTCGCCCGCCGCCGTACCCGGCACGGTCCTGCTCGATGTCGAGCAGAAGATCAACGAGGTGCTCGCCCGCGAGCTCGACGTCCATGCCGAGGTGATGGGCATCGACGAGGCCAGGAAGCAGGGCGCCATCGCCGAGTTCGGCGAGAAGTACGGCGAGCGGGTCCGCGTGGTCACCATCGGCGACTTCTCCAAGGAACTCTGCGGCGGTACGCATGTCCGCAACACGGCCCAGCTCGGTCTGGTGAAGCTGCTCGGCGAGTCCTCGATCGGCTCGGGCGTACGGCGTATCGAGGCCCTGGTCGGTGTCGACGCGTACAGCTTCCTGGCCAAGGAGCACACCGTCGTCGCCCAGCTCCAGGAGCTGGTCAAGGGCCGCCCGGAGGAGCTGCCCGAGAAGATCTCCGGGATGCTCGCCAAGCTCAAGGACGCCGAGAAGGAGATCGAGAGGTTCCGCGCCGAGAAGGTCCTCGCCGCCGCCGCGGGGCTGGCCGGGAGCGCCGTTGAAGTACGGGGCACGGCCCTGGTCACCGGACAGGTCCCGGACGGCACCTCGGCCGACGACCTGCGCAAGCTGGTCCTCGATGTCCGGGGCCGGCTGGACCAGCAGTCCGGGGCCGCCGACCGGCCGGCCGTCGTGGCCCTGTTCACCACGGCCAACGGGCGTCCGCTGACGGTCATCGCCACCAACGAGGCCGCCCGCCGGCGCGGTCTCAAGGCCGGTGACCTGGTCCGTACCGCCGCCAAGACACTCGGCGGCGGCGGGGGCGGCAAGCCGGACGTGGCCCAGGGCGGCGGCCAGAACGCCGACGCGATCGGCGACGCCGTGGCCGCGGTCGAGCGCCTCGTCGCCGAGACCTCGTGAGCGGCACGGGCGCGGCGCCCGGCCCGGAAGGGATCTGATCCCGGATGCGACGGGGACGCAGGCTCGCGATCGACGTCGGGGACGCCCGGATCGGGGTCGCCTCGTGCGATCCCGACGGGATCCTCGCCACGCCGGTGGAGACCGTGCCGGGACGCGACGTCCCGGCCGCCCACCGGCGGCTGCGCGAGCTTGTCGAGGAGTACGAACCGGTCGAGGTGGTGATCGGGCTGCCCAGGTCCCTCAGCGGAGGCGAGGGACCGGCCGCGGCGAAGGTACGTGTGTTCGCACAGGAGCTGGCCAGAGGCGTCGCGCCGCTGCCGGTACGACTGGTCGACGAGCGGATGAGCACAGTGACGGCCGGCCAGGGACTGCGCGCCTCGGGCGTGAAGTCCAGGAAAGGCCGGTCCGTCATCGACCAGGTGGCGGCGGTCGTCATCCTTCAGAGCGCGCTGGAGGCCGAACGGGTCTCTGGTGAGCCACCGGGTGAGGGCGTCGAAGTGGTCATCTGATCGCGATACGGTAACGTTCCGCGCGATGCGGTGGTGTTCGAACAGCCGCCGCACAGCAAAGAGGCGAAACGGATGCCGTGCCACCGCTCAGCCACCGCCGCCTCGCGGCTCTAGGGGATCGATGACTGACTATGGCCGGGGCCCCGGCTCCGAACCGTGGCACCCCGAGGACCCCCTGTACGGGGACCCGGGGTGGGGAGCACAGCAGGCCGACGACGGCCAGGCTCCCTACGGCGGGCAGCCGCAGCAGCAGTACCCGCAGCAGCACGCGCAGCCCCAGACGCAGTACGGGCCAGGGCAGGACCCGTACCAGCAGTACCACCCGCAGCACCCACAGCAGTACGGCCAGCAGCAGGCCGGGCAGCCACATGTGGGGCAGCAACAGGGTGGACAGCCACATGTGGGCCAGCAACACGCAGGCCAGCCGCAGAGTGGGCAGCCGCAGCAGCAGCCGCATGTGGGGCAGCAGGCCGGGCAGCCGCAGTACGCCGCCCAGCAGCAGTACGGCGGCCCGCAGCAGCAGGGGCACCACCCTCAGCAGGCACACCATCCCCAGCAGCAGGCGCATCCTCAGCACCCCCAGCAGCAGCATCAGCAGCAGCAGGCACACCCGCAGCAGCACCAGCAGCCCCAGTACAGCGATCCGCAGTACAACGGCGCCTGGGACACCGGCCAGCAGGCCACCATGCCGTACGCCGGGAATCCCGCCGGGCCCTACGACGGCGGGCAGGATGTCGGCTACGGCTCGAACCAGGACTACTACGGCACTCCCGACGCGTACCCGCCGCCGCAGCCCCCGGCCCAGCGCAGGGCCGAACCCGAGCCCGGCAGCGAGTGGGAGGAAGGCCAGGAGGACGAGAGCCACCCGTTCTTCACCGGCGACGAGGACAAGGACGGCGACGACGGCGAGCAGGACGAGCCGGGCACCGACCGCCGGGGCAACGGCCGCGACCGCCGGGGCAGGACCAAGAAGAAGAGCCACAACGGCTTCGCCTGCCTGTTCATGAGCGTGGTGCTGGTCGGCGGTGTCGGCGGTGTCGGCTATGTCGGTTACCAGTTCCTCCAGGACAAGTTCGGCGCGCCGCCGGACTTCGTGGGCGAGGGCTCGGGCTCGGTCCAGGTGGAGATCCCCCAGGGCGCGGGCGGCTACGAGATCGCCTCGATCCTGGTGAAGAGCGGCGTCGTCAAGAGCCAGGGCGCGTTCGTCGCCGCACAGCGGCAGAACCCCAAGGGCAACTCGATCCAGGCGGGCGTCTACACGCTCAGCAAGGGCATGTCCGCGGCCCAGGCCGTGAAGACGATGCTCAGCCCCACCAGCCACAACGCGCTGATCATCCCCGAGGGCAAGCGCAACGTCTGGGTCTACGAGCAGATGGACAAGCGGCTCGAACTCAAGAAGGGCTCGACCGCGGCGGTCGCCAAGGCGCAGGCCAAGAACCTCGGTCTGCCGTCCTGGGCGAAGGGCTCCAAGGACATCAAGGACCCGCTGGAGGGCTTCCTGTTCCCGGCGAGCTACCCGGTCGCCAAGGGCATGAAGCCGGAGGCCATCCTGAAGAAGATGGTCGCCCGCGCCGCCGCCGAGTACAGCAAGGTGGATCTGGACGCCGAGGCCGACAAGCTGGGTCTCAAGTCGCCGCTGGAAGTGATCACCGTCGCGAGCCTCGTCCAGGCGGAGGGCAAGTACAAGCACGACTTCGACAAGGTCGCCCGCGTCGTCTACAACCGTCTGGAACCGGACAACACCGAGACCGTCGGCCGTCTGGAATTCGACTCCACGGTCAACTACATCAAGGCCCAGAGCAGACTGGACCTCGGCGCCGTCGACAATCTGCGCAAGCTCAAGGACCCGTACAACACGTACGACATCAAGGGTCTCCCGCCCGGTCCCATCGGGAACCCGGGAGCCGAAGCCCTTCAGTCGGCGCTCGACCCGGCGCCCGGTCCCTGGTACTACTTCGTCTCGGTCACCGAGGACAAGACGCTCTTCGCCGAGACCAACGAGGAGCACGAGCGCAACCGCGCCGAGTACGAGAGGCAGAGCCGGAAGGAGAGCTCGAAGCGGTGAACCCACGCAGACGGGCGGCGGTTCTCGGGTCGCCCATCGCGCACTCGCTCTCGCCGGTGCTGCACCGGGCGGCCTACGCCGGCCTCGGCCTCACGGGCTGGTCCTACGACCGGTTCGAGGTGGCCGAGGCGGGGCTGCCCGGCTTCCTCGAAGGGCTGCGCGGCGACGGCTCATGGGCCGGGCTCTCGCTGACCATGCCGCTCAAACGGGCCGTCATCCCGCTGCTGGACGACATCACCGCCACGGCGGCCTCGGTGGAGGCGGTCAACACGGTGGTCATCGGCGAGGACGGCCGCCGCACGGGCGACAACACCGACATCCCCGGCATGATCGCCGCGCTGGACGAGCGGGGTGTCCGCACGGTCGGCTCCGCGGCGGTCCTGGGCGCGGGCGCCACCGCCTCGTCCGCGCTCGCGGCCCTCTCCCGGATCTGTACGGGCCGGGTGACGGCGTATGTGCGCAGCGAGGCCCGCGCGGCCGAGATGCGCGGCTGGGGCGAGCGGCTCGGTGTCGGGATCCGTACCGCGGCGTGGGAGGACGCGGCCGAGGCCTTCGAGGCGCCCCTGGTGATCGCGACGACACCGGCGGGCACCACCGACGCGCTGGCACCCCTGGTCCCCGAGCGGCCGGGCACACTCTTCGACGTGCTGTACGAGCCCTGGCCCACCGCGCTCGCCGCCGCCTGGTCGGCCCGCGGCGGCCCCGTCGTCTCCGGCCTCGACCTGCTCGTGCACCAGGCCGTCCTCCAGGTGGAGCAGATGACGGGCCGCTCACCCGCGCCGCTCGCCTCGATGCGCAAGGCGGGCGAACAGGCGCTGGAGAGCCGCTAGGCCCTGTCCGTCCTGTCCGGCGTGCGGGCGGGCCGTGTCCGGTCGTCCGCGTTCCGGTTGTGTCCGTTCGCTGGACGTGAGGGCGGTTCGTCCGGTGGAGCGTGGGAGGATCGGAGACGGCGGGCCAGGGCCGCGCACCGGTCGCGCCATCACCAGTCGAGGCGCGAGCATGAGGAGCACCGTTGAGCAGGCTGCGTTGGCTGACCGCTGGGGAGTCGCACGGACCCGCACTCGTGGCGACGCTGGAGGGTCTCCCCGCCGGTGTGCCGATCACCACGGACATGGTGGCGGACCATCTCGCCCGCCGGCGCCTCGGCTACGGACGTGGCGCGCGCATGAAGTTCGAGCGTGACGAGGTGACCTTCCTCGGCGGCGTACGCCACGGGCTGACGATGGGATCGCCGGTCGCGATCATGGTCGGCAATACCGAGTGGCCCAAGTGGGAGCAGGTCATGGCGGCCGATCCGGTCGATCCGGACGTGCTCGCCGGGCTCGCCCGCAACGAGCCGCTGACCAGGCCCAGGCCCGGCCACGCCGATCTCGCCGGAATGCAGAAGTACGGCTTCGAGGAGGCACGGCCGGTCCTGGAGCGGGCCAGCGCCCGGGAGACCGCGGCCCGTGTCGCGCTCGGCGCCGTGGCCCGCTCGTACCTCAAGGAGACCGCCGGGATCGAGGTCGTGTCCCATGTCGTGGAGCTGGCGGAGGCCAAGGCTCCGTACGGCGTCCACCCGACGCCGGCCGATGTGGAGCGGCTGGACGCCGATCCGGTGCGCTGCCTCGACGCGGACGCGAGCAAGGCGATGGTCGCCGAGATCGATCAGGCCCACAAGGACGGTGACACGCTCGGCGGGGTCGTGGAGGTCCTGGCGTACGGCGTGCCCGTCGGTCTCGGCTCGCACGTCCACTGGGACCGCAGGCTGGACTCGCGGCTCGCCGCCGCGCTGATGGGCATCCAGGCCATCAAGGGTGTCGAGATCGGGGACGGCTTCGGGCTGGCGCGGGTGCCGGGATCGCGGGCGCACGACGAGATCGTGGCGACCGACGACGGCATCAGGCGCGCGTCGGGCCGGTCCGGCGGTACCGAGGGCGGGCTGACGACGGGTGAGCTGCTGCGCGTACGGGCCGCGATGAAGCCCATCGCGACCGTCCCCAAGGCGCTCGCCACCGTCGACGTGGTCACGGGCGAGGCCGCGAAGGCCCACCACCAGCGCTCCGACGTCTGTGCCGTGCCGGCCGCGGGCATCGTCGCCGAGGCCATGGTGGCGCTGACCCTCGCGGACGCGGTCGCCGAGAAGTTCGGCGGCGACAGCGTCCCGGAGACGCGCCGCAACGTCCGCGCGTACCTCGACAACCTCCAGATCCGATGAGCGCGCCGGAGCCGGCGGCCGGACCGGTCGTCGTCCTGGTCGGTCCGATGGGCGTCGGCAAGACCACCGTGGGCGAGCTGCTCGCGGAACGGCTCGGCACGGGCTTCCGCGACAGCGACGCCGATATCGTCGCCGCGCAGGCCAAGCCGGTCTCGGACATCTTCGTCGAGAGCGGCGAGGAGCACTTCCGCGAGCTGGAGCGGGCGGCGGTACGGACGGCGGTCGCCGAACACCGCGGCGTGCTGGCGCTCGGCGGCGGCGCGGTCCTCGACGCCTCCACCCGTGAACTGCTCACCGGACTGCCCGTCGTCTATCTGTCGGTCGAGGTCGGCGAGGCCGTCAAGCGCGTCGGGCTGAACACCGCGCGCCCGCTGCTGGTGGTCAATCCACGCAAGCAGTGGAAGGAGCTGATGGACGCCCGCCGCCATCACTACACGGATGTGGCACGCGTGGTGGTCGCGACCGACGACCGGACACCCGAGGAGGTCGCGGACGCGGTCCTCGACGCGCTCGGGCTGAAGCAGCACCCCGGAGAAGAGCCCCGGACCCCCGGCAAGGAGAAGCAGGTATGACGGACCAGGCACTCACCCGTATCCAGGTCGGCGGCACCGCCGGGCACGACCCGTACGAGGTGCTGGTCGGCAGGCGGCTGCTGGGGGAGCTGCCCGCGCTCATCGGCCAGAAGGCCCGGCGGGTCGCGGTCGTGCACCCCGAGGCGCTCGCCGGGACGGGTGAGGCGCTGCGCCAGGATCTCGCCGACCAGGGATACGAGGCCGTCGCCATCCAGGTGCCCAACGCCGAGGAGGCCAAGACCGTCGAGGTCGCGGCGTACTGCTGGAAGGCGCTCGGGCAGACCGGTTTCACCCGGACCGACGTGATCGTCGGTGTCGGCGGCGGGGCCACCACCGATCTGGCGGGATTCGTGGCGGCGTCCTGGCTGCGCGGTGTGCGCTGGATCGCCGTACCGACCACGGTGCTCGCCATGGTCGACGCGGCGGTGGGCGGCAAGACCGGTATCAACACCGCCGAGGGCAAGAACCTCGTCGGCGCCTTCCATCCGCCGGCAGGCGTCCTCTGCGACCTCGCCGCGCTGGACTCGCTCGGCGTGAACGACTACGTCAGCGGGATGGCCGAGATCATCAAGGCGGGCTTCATCGCGGACCCGGCCATCCTCGACCTGGTCGAGGCCGATCCCGAGGGCGCCCGTACCCCGTCCGGCGCGCACACCGCCGAGCTGATCGAGCGCTCGATCCGGGTCAAGGCCGAGGTCGTCTCCAACGACCTCAAGGAGTCCGGTCTGCGCGAGATCCTCAACTACGGCCACACGCTGGCGCACGCCATCGAGAAGAACGAGCGGTACAAGTGGCGGCACGGCGCGGCCGTCTCGGTCGGCATGGTCTTCGCGGCGGAACTGGGCCGGCTGGCCGGTCGCCTCGACGACGCGACCGCCGACCGGCACCGCTCGGTGCTGGAGTCCGTCGGGCTGCCGCTGACCTACCGCGGTGACCAGTGGCCCAGGCTGCTGGAGACGATGAGGGTCGACAAGAAGTCCCGCGGCGACCTGCTGCGCTTCATCGTGCTGGACGGTCTCGCCAAGCCCACCGTGCTGGAGGGCCCCGACCCGGCGGTGCTGCTCGCCGCGTACGGGGAGGTGTCGGCGTGACCCGGCGGGTCCTCGTGCTCAACGGGCCCAACCTCGGCCGCCTCGGCTCGCGCGAGCCGGACGTGTACGGGGCCACCACGTACGCCGGACTGGTCGATGTCTGCCGGACTCTTGGCAAGGAGCTGGGCTTCGATGTCGACGTACGGGAGACGAACGACGAGGGCGAGCTGATCCGGTGGCTGCACGAGGCCGCGGACGGCGCGATCCCGGTCGTCCTCAACCCGGGCGCCTTCACGCACTACTCGTACGGGATGAGGGACGCGGCGGCGCAGCGCACCGCGCCGCCGCGTCCCTCATCC
>NZ_MAUD01000001.1 GCF_001700515.1 Streptomyces lushanensis | reverse complement strand
CGTCGGCGTCCTGGTGCTGGAACGGCTCTCCGACGCCGTGCGCAACGGCCACGAGGTCCGGGGCATCATCCGCGCCACAGCCGTCAACCAGGACGGCGCCTCCAACGGGCTCACCGCGCCGAACGGCCCCTCGCAGCAGCGGGTGATCCGGCAGGCACTCGCCGAGGCGGGACTGACACCCGCCGAGGTGGACGCCGTGGAGGCGCACGGCACCGGCACCACGCTGGGCGACCCGATCGAGGCCCAGGCCCTGCTGAGCACCTACGGCCGGGACCGGGAGCGCCCGCTCCTGCTCGGTACGGTCAAGTCCAACATCGGTCACACCCAGGCGGCGGCCGGAGTCGCGGGCGTCATCAAGATGCTGCTCGCGATGCGCCACGGCACTCTGCCGAAGACCTTGCACCTCGGCACGCCCTCGACCCATGTCGACTGGTCCTCGGGCGCCGTGTCCCTGCTGCGGGAGCCGGAGGACTGGCCCGGGACCGGCCGTCCGCGCCGGGCCGGCGTCTCGGCGTTCGGGGTGAGCGGGACGAACGCGCATGTCATCGTGGAGCAGGCACCGGCCGTCGAAGCGGCGCCCCGGACCCTCCCGGAGCGGACCGTGCCCCCCGGCGCGGCGCCCGGGGCCGTGCCGTGGATCGTCTCCGGAAGGACCCGTGAGGCGCTCCAGGCCCAGATCGACCGGCTCACCGCCTTCACCGCCGGCACCGCGCTCTCCGCGCTCGACATCGGGCACTCCCTCGCCACGGACCGTACGGTCTTCGCACACCGGGCGGTCCTGCTCGCGGGCGCCGACGGCGTACGGGAGATCGCCCGCGGAACGGCCGGCCGCGCTCCCGGCGGGACCGCGTTCCTCTTCTCCGGACAGGGCAGCCAGCGCGGCGCGATGGGCCGGGAGCTGTACGGACGGTTCCCGGTCTTCGCCGAGGCGCTGGACGCGGTGCTCGCCCATCTCGACACCGAGCTGGAGTTCCCGCTGCGTGAGGCGCTCTTCGCCGAGCCGGGCACCTTCGAGTCGGAGCTGCTGGACGAGACCGGCTGGACCCAGCCCGCGCTGTTCGCCGTCGAGGTGGCGCTCTTCCGGCTCGCCGAATCATGGGGTCTGACACCGGACTTCGTGGCCGGGCACTCCATCGGGGAGATCACCGCCGCCCATGTGGCCGGGGTGTTCACCCTGGCCGACGCCTGCCGGCTGGTGGCGGCGCGCGCCTCGCTCATGCAGGCGCTCCCGCGGACCGGCGCGATGGTCGCGCTCCAGGCCACCGAGGACGAGATCACCCCGCTGCTGGGCGGGAGCGTGTCGATCGCGGCGGTCAACGGCCCCGAGGCGCTGGTCGTCTCGGGCGCCGAGGACGCCGTCCTGGAGATCGCCGAACTCTTCGCGGCCGAGGGCCGCAGGACCAGGCGGCTGCGGGTCTCGCACGCGTTCCACTCGCCGCTGATGGACCCGATGCTCGCGGACTTCGCCCGGGTCGCCGGGACCGTCGCGTACCACGAGCCGAGGATCCCGGTGGTGTCGAATCTGACCGGTGCCCTGGCGGTCTCCGGCGAACTGCGCTCGCCCGCCTACTGGGTACGGCATGTCCGCGAGACCGTGCGGTTCGCCGACGGGGTACGGACGCTGCGCGACGCCGGAGTCCTCGCCTTCGTCGAGCTCGGGCCGGACGGCGTGCTCTGCGCGGCGGCCCGGCAGAGCCTGGACGGAGCCGAGCCCGCTCCCGCGGCGGTGCCGCTGCTCCGCGCGGGCCGGGGCGAGGAGGCGGCCGTGGTCGCGGCGCTCGCCACGCTGCACACCCGGGGGACGGGCCCGCGCTGGGCCGCGTTCTTCGACGGCACCGGCGCGCGCCGGGTGGAGCTGCCGACGTACGCCTTCCAGCGCGAGCGGTACTGGCCCGAGGCCGCCTCAGCGGCCGGGTCCGGGGCGGTGGGCGGTCGGCGGGAGCCGGTCGACGCGGAGTTCTGGGCGGCGGTGGAGCGGGAGGACCTGGAGTCGCTCGCCGCCTCGCTGGACCTGGACGGCGGGACCGTCACCACGATGGTGCCCGCGCTCTCCGCGTGGCGCCGTCGCCGCGACGAGCGGTCCGCCGGCGCGAACTGGCACTACCGCGAGTCCTGGACGGAGCTGCCCGGGACCACCGGGGCCGCGCCGTCGGGTCCCTGGCTGGCGATCACGCCGGCCGGTGCCGAGGACAGGTGGACGGCCGCCGCCGTCGAGGCGCTGGGCGCGGACACCGTACGGGTGGAGGCGGACCTCCTCGCCGCGTCCGACGACACCGGGCTGGTGGCCCGGCTGGTGTCGGCGGCCGGCGACGGGACCCGTTTCACCGGCGTCGTCTCACTGCTCGCCACCGGGGCCGACGGGCTGCCCGCGGAGGCGGCCGGGCCCGCCGCGCTGCTGGCGGCCCTGGACGCGGCGGGCATCGACGCACCGCTGTGGTGCGTCACCCGGGGCGCGGTCTCCGTCGCTCCGTCCGAGGCACCGCTCAACGTGGGACAGGCCACCGTCTGGGGCTGGGGGCGGGTCGCCGCGCTGGAGCATCCCGCTCGCTGGGGCGGGCTGATCGATCTGCCGCCGTCACCGGACGAGCGGGCGGGCGCCGCCTTCGCCGCGGCCCTGACCGCATCGGACGGCGAGGACCAGATCGCGGTCCGCGCCGGCGGAGCCTTCGCCAGGCGGCTGGTCCGTACGACCGCCACGGCCTCTGCCGAAGAGGGAGCGTGGCGGCCCGCCGGTACCGTGCTCGTCGTCGGCGGTACGGGCGCCATGGGCGGCCGGGCCGCCCGCCGGCTGGCCCGTGAGGGCGCCCGCCATCTGCTGCTGACCGGCCGGCGTCCGTCCGACCTCGCCGGTACGGAGGCACTCGAAGCCGAGCTGAAGCGGCTCGGCGCCACGGTCACCTTCGCCGTCTGCGACCTCTCCGACCGGGCGGCTCTGACCGCGCTGCTCGCCACCGTTCCCGAGGACACCCCGCTCACCGCCGTCGTCCACACACAGGAGCCGGACGGCGACTCCGAGGCCGCGCTCTCCTCGGCCCTCGCCGGTGTCGTCCAGCTCGACACGGTTCTCGGCGACCGGCCGCTGGACGCCTTCGTCCTGTTCGGTTCGATCGCCGGCGTCTGGGGCGTACGCGGCCGGGGGACCGAGGCCGCGTTCAGCGCCTGGCTGGAGTCCTTCGCCCGGGCCCGCCGCGCCCGGGGAGCCACCGCGCTGACGGTCGCCTGGGGTCCCTGGACGGAGGCCGTGGACCACGCGATGGCCGCGCATCTGCGGCTGAACGGACTGCCCGTCATGGACGCCGACACGGCGCTCGCCGCGCTCGGCCGGGCCGTCGCCGACGGCGAGAGCGCCGTCACCGTGGCCGATGTCCGCTGGGAGACCTTCGCACCGGCCTTCACCGAGGCGCGCCGAAGCGCCCTGTTCACGGAACTGCCCGAGGCCCGCGCCGCACTTGAGGCGGCCGGCCGCGACCGCGCGGAGGAGCGGTCCGCGGCGGGCACCTACCGGCAGTGGCTGCTCGGTCTGCCCGAGTCGGAACGCGCCGACGCGCCGCTCGCGCTGGTCACCGAGAAGGTCGCCCTGGTCCTCGGCCACGCGGACGCCGGCTCCGTCGAGGCGGACCTTCCCTTCCGCGACCTGGGCTTCGACTCCCTGACCGCCGTCGATCTGCGCGACCGGCTCAAGGACGCGACCGGGCTGACCCTGCCCGCGACCCTGGTCTTCGACCATCCGACGCCGGCCGAACTCGCCGTGCATCTGCGCACGTCGCTGCTCGGTGAGCCCACCGCCGATCAGGCGCCCGTCACCACGGCACCCGCCGCGGCCCCGGCGCGCACGGGCGACGACCCGGTCGTGATCATCGGCATGGCCTGCCGCTACCCGGGCGGTGTCACCTCGCCCGAGGAGCTGTGGCGGCTCGTCACCGAAGGGACCGACGCCGTGGGCGAGTTCCCCGTCGACCGGGGCTGGGACCTCGACACCCTGCTCGGCGGCCCGCCGGAGGGCGGACGCGGACGCAGCGCCACCGGCCACGGCGGCTTCCTCCACGACGCGGCCGACTTCGATCCGGGACTGTTCGGCATCTCGCCGCGCGAGGCCCTCGTGATGGATCCGCAGCAGCGCATCGTGCTCGAAGCCGCCTGGGAGGCACTGGAGCGGGCGGGTGTCGACGCGACGGCACTGCGGGGCAGCACCACCGGTGTGTACGTCGGAGGCGGCAGCGGCGACTACCGGCCCCCCGCCGAGGCGGGCCAGTGGGAGACCGCGCAGTCGGCGAGCCTGCTCTCCGGCCGGCTGGCGTACTCCTTCGGACTCCAGGGACCGACGGTCTCCGTGGACACCGCCTGCTCCTCGTCGCTGGTCGCCCTGCATCTCGCCGCCCAGGCCCTCCGCTCCGGCGAGTGCTCCATCGCCCTGGCCGGCGGGGTCACCGTGATGGCCACTCCGACGGGCTTCGTCGAGTTCAGCGCCCAGGGCGCGCTCTCGCCCGACGGCCGGTGCAAGGCGTTCTCCGAGGCGGCGGACGGCACCGGCTGGTCCGAGGGCGTGGGCATGCTGGTCGTCGAGCGGCTCTCCGACGCGCGCCGCAACGGCCATCGCGTACTGGCGGTCCTGCGCGGCTCGGCCATCAACCAGGACGGCGCCTCCAACGGACTGACCGCGCCGAGCGGGCCCGCGCAGCAGCGGGTGATCCGGCAGGCCCTCGCCAACTCCGGTCTGACGCCCGCCGACGTGGACGCGGTGGAGGCGCACGGCACCGGCACCAGGCTCGGTGACCCGATCGAGGCACAGGCGCTGCTCGCCACCTACGGCCGGGACCGCGACCCGAGGCGCCCGCTCCTGCTCGGTTCGCTCAAGACCAACATCGGTCACACCCAGGCGGCTTCGGGCGTGGCCGGCGTGATCAAGATGGTGATGGCGATGCGCCACGGCATCCTGCCGAAGTCGCTGTACGCCGAGAACCCCACCTCCCAGGTGGACTGGACGGCGGGCGCGGCCCGGCTGCTCACCGAGCAGACCGCCTGGCCCGACTCGGACCGGCCGCGCCGGGCCGGAGTCTCCTCGTTCGGAGCCAGCGGTACGAACGCGCATCTGATCCTGGAGCAGGCGCCGGAGGCCGACACCGGCACCGACGCGCCGTCCGGCGGGCGCGAGGTGACCACCGTGCCGGTGCTGCTCTCCGGCCGGACCGGGAACGCGCTGCGCGACCAGGCCCGCAGGCTGCTCGCGCGGGTGACCGCCCGTCCTGATGTCCCGCTGACCGATCTCGCCTTCTCGCTCGCGACGACCCGCTCGGTCTTCGAGCACCGGGCCGCCCTGACCGTCACCGAACGCGGCGGTCTGCTCGACGGCCTCACCGCGCTGGCCGAGGGGAACACACTGCCCGAGCTGGTCGAGCACAAGGTGGAGAAGGCGGGCAAGCGCGCCTTCCTCTTCTCCGGCCAGGGCTCGCAGCGGCTCGGGATGGGCCGTGAGCTGTACGGGCGGTTCCCGGTCTTCGCCGAGGCG